>NZ_JBEWZH010000004.1:357073-359204 GCF_045310485.1 Aquirufa salirivi | reverse complement strand
CATTCAGCAAAAAAAAAGCCCACTAGAATCTAGCGGGCTTGGGGATAATAATAACTTGGAGCTTACTTACTTTCCCGGGTTTGATCCCAGTATCATCAGCGGTGCGGGGCTTAACTTCTCTGTTCGAGATGGGAAGAGGTGAACACCCGTCCTATCGGCTCCATAAATCTTGCAAGGTCTTAGCCTTTTTCCATATTGTGAGATAAAATAAACAGTCGTTGCATTTTTTTAATAAAAGTAAGCTTTCGGGTAATTAGTACTACTCGACTTTGACATTACTGCCTTTACATCTGTAGCCTATCGACCGTGTCGTCTACACGGACCCTTCATGGAATACTCATCTTCAGGTCAGTTTCGCACTTAGATGCTTTCAGCGCTTATCTGATCCCGACGTGGCTACTCAGCTATGCCCTTGGCAGAACAACTGATATACCAGCGGTCAGTCCAACTCGGTCCTCTCGTACTAAAGTCAGAACCTGTCAATATTCCTACGCCCACAACAGATAGGGACCGAACTGTCTCACGACGTTCTGAACCCAGCTCGCGTGCCACTTTAATCGGCGAACAGCCGAACCCTTGGGACCTTCTCCAGCCCCAGGATGTGACGAGCCGACATCGAGGTGCCAAACCTCCCCGTCGATGTGAGCTCTTGGGGGAGATCAGCCTGTTATCCCCAGAGTACCTTTTATCCTTTGAGCGATGGCTGTTCCATACTAAACCACCGGATCACTATATCCTACTTTCGTACCTGATCGACTTGTCGGTCTCACAGTCAAGCTCCCTTTTGCTATTGCACTCTACGCACGGTTACCAAGCGTGCTGAGGGAACCTTTGAAAGCCTCCGTTACTCTTTTGGAGGCGACCACCCCAGTCAAACTACCCACCAAGCAATGTCTCCCAATTAGGGATTAGAATTCCAGTACAAGAAGGGTGGTATTTCAACGTTGGCTCCCCGATGCCTAGCGACACCGGCTCATAGCCTCCCACCTATCCTACACATCCAGTACCAAAACTCAATGCTAAGCTATAGTAAAGGTTCATGGGGTCTTTCCGTCCCGTTGCGGGTAAACGGCATCTTCACCGTTACTACAATTTCACCGAGCTCACGGCTGAGACAGTGCCCAGATCGTTACACCATTCGTGCAGGTCGGAACTTACCCGACAAGGAATTTCGCTACCTTAGGACCGTTATAGTTACGGCCGCCGTTTACTGGGGCTTCAGTTCAATGCTTCGCCTTGCAGCTAACATCCCCCCTTAACCTTCCAGCACCGGGCAGGTGTCAGGCCTTATACGTCATCTTTCGATTTTGCAAAGCCATGTGTTTTTGTTAAACAGTCGCCTGGGCCATTTCTCTGCGGCCTCGATTACTCGAGGCTCCCTTTATCCCGAAGTTACAGGGTTAATTTGCCGAGTTCCTTAGCCGTGATTCACTCGAGCGCCTTAGAATATTCTTCTCGACCACCTGTGTCGGTTTACGGTACGGGTTACTTATTAGTTATACACGCCTAGACTTTTCTTGGAAGATCACTCGCTACACTCGTTTTGGCATTGCTGCCGCCTCTCAAAGACACTATTCCGTCAGTATCTGGTAACCCATTCTCTCCGTCATCTATTTGCCCAATAAGTAAGTACAGGAATATTAACCTGTTGTGCATTAGATTGTCGCTCTCGCTAGACCCTTAGCCCCCGACTAACCCTCAGTTGATTAGCATAGCTGAGGAAACCTTAGTCTTTCGGCGTGAGGGTTTCTCGCCCTCATTATCGTTACTCATGCCTACATTTGCTTTTCTGATCGCTCCAGCCAAGCTCGTCGCTCAACCTTCGCCGCAATCAGAATGCTCCCCTACCAGTATATAAATATAATCCAAAGCTTCGGTACTTTACTTGATGCCCGTTTATTATCGATGCCCGCCTCGCTCGACCAGTGAGCTGTTACGCACTCTTTAAATGAATAGCTGCTTCCAAGCTAACATCCTGGCTGTCACTGCAATCAGACTTCCTTAGTTCAACTTAGTAAAGATTTTGGGACCTTAGCTGTTGGTCTGGGTTCTTTCCCTCTCGGATTGGGACCTTAGCACCCCAACCCTCACTCCCGGGTATATTTTAAGCCATTCAGAGTTCGTCAGGATT
>NZ_JBEWZH010000004.1:262073-352073 GCF_045310485.1 Aquirufa salirivi | reverse complement strand
CTCATCAAATTCGCGTGCAATTGGCCACATTGGGTTGTCCTATCCGAGGAGATATCAAATACGGTTATGACCGACCAAACCCCGATGCCAGTATCAACCTACATGCCCGTAGATTATACTTTGTTCATCCTATCAAGAAAACACCCATTATTTGCAAAGCGGCTGTGCCTAACAATTCATTCTGGGAAGAGTTCCTAGAGCTTGATGCGGAAGAGGTAAAAGAAAAGAATTTAGATCACTTATACGAATAGCCTAGATCAGCTCTTCTAAAGTCGTTTTTTCCAAAACAGATAAATTGGCATCACGCCATTTGGCTAAAACAGAACGTAACTTACAGGTTTCCTCATTGGCACAGTCGTCGCACTTACCATAAAAATGCAAGGATACACAAAGCGCTGGCGCAATCGGGCCATCCACAATTCGGATAATTTTGGCAAAAGTCACTTGACTTGGAGGAATACGTAAATAATATCCTCCCCCCTTGCCCTTTTGACTTTGAAGAATTCCATGATTTCTTAACTCTAATAGAATGGCTTCTAAAAACTTTTTAGGAATATTCTCTGATTCTGCAATGTGTGAGATCAACAACGGGCCTTTTTCATAAGCCTGAGCTAACACTTTCAACGCCTTCAAAGCATACTTTGCCTTCTTAGAAATCATTTGTCAATAGGGATTAAATAGGAACTGACCAAAGCTAAACATTTTATCAAGATTTGCCAAATTCTCAAATTGTGATAAAAATCAGCTTAAATAAAAAAGGCCAACCTTGCGGTTGGCCCTTCTAAAGAATCATTTATTAAAAACGGAAGTGAGAGAACGCTTTGTTCGCTTCCGCCATACGGTGTGTATCATCCTTCTTCTTCACAGCAGCTCCTTCACCTTTAGATGCAGCAATGATCTCATTCGCTAAGCGATCCATCATTGTTTTGTCACCTCTTTTTCTTGCATATCCAATTAACCACTTCATTCCTAACGCAACTTTACGTTCAGCTCGCACTTCCGTTGGAACCTGAAAGTTAGCTCCACCTACACGGCGGCTCTTTACTTCTACAGATGGCATTACATTGTTTAATGCTTTTTTCCAAGTTTCTAAACCATTCTCTTTCGTACGCTCTTCTACTTTATCTAAAGCATCGTAAAAAATAGTGAATGCCACTGACTTTTTACCGTCATACATCAAGTTGTTTACAAACTTAGTTACTAATACATCCCTAAATTTAGGATCTGGCAATAAATAGCGCTTTTTTGGTTTCGCCTTTCTCATGGTGTTAATGTTTAATGTCGACCCAAACTTCTGCCTTCACCGAGGCATACTGGATCTTTGTGTTAAAAAATATTACTTCTTCTTAGCTGGAGCTGCGGCTTGACCTGGTTTAGGACGCTTAGCACCATACTTAGAACGAGATTGTAAACGACCAGATACACCGGCTGTGTCCAATGCTCCACGAATGATGTGATAACGTACACCTGGTAAGTCTTTCACACGACCACCACGAATCAATACGATCGAGTGCTCTTGCAAATTGTGACCCTCACCTGGAATGTAGGCATTCACCTCTTTCTGGTTAGTTAAACGAACACGAGCTACCTTACGCATAGCTGAGTTGGGTTTCTTTGGAGTAGTTGTGTACACACGTGTACAAACTCCTCTTCTTTGTGGACAAGAATCCAAAGCAGGTGACTTAGATTTCCAAGTCATTTGCTCACGGCCCTTGCGCACTAATTGCTGAATAGTTGGCATTTTAAATAATTACCGTTTAAATTTTAAATCTTTTTTATTCCCTTAAATAGCTTAACCTCATTTGGATAGAGTAATGCCATAGTAACGGGGGTGCAAAGTTAGCAATTAGAAATAGAATTCAAAACATCATTTTGGAATTTTATTTCAAAAATCCTTCGATACCCAATTCTAGGCCTCTCAGTTCAGCTAATCCTCTTAATCGACCAATAGCGGTATATCCCGGATTAGTCTTTTTACCTACTTGCAAATCATCCAACATTTTATGCCCATGATCCGGTCTAAAAGGCATTCTAACATCCTTTCTCCCTTGGGTAATTCGTTTTTTTTGCTCCAGTACCAAGGCTTTCATCACGCCAAACATATCTACATCCCCATCCAAGTGGTCTGCTTCATAGAAGTTACCAAATTCATCGCGACGAGTCGCTCGTAAATGAATAAAATTAATTCGATCACCCAATCGCTCTACCATACCGACCAAATCATTCTCTTCTCTTACTCCATAACTACCTGTACAGAAACATAAACCATTATTAGGGCTTTCATAAGAAGCTAATAATTGCTTAGCGTCAGATTCTGTACTAACCACACGTGGTAAACCCAAAATAGGATAAGGAGGATCATCAGGGTGGATGGACAAGTTGACGCCAGATTCTTCTGCCACAGGAGTAATTTCCCGAATAAATTCATACAAATGCTCCCTTAATTCAGCCTCGCCTACATGTGTGTATGTATCTAAGGCTTCCTGAAAGGAAACTAAAGTAAAACTTTCCTCACTACCAGGTAATCCTGCTATAACATTACGGATCAACTTCTCTCGTTGAGCTGGGCTTGACTGATCAAACCAAGTCTTGGCACGTTGGATTTGCTCCGAACTATAATGATTTTCAGCACCTGGTCTTTTCAATAAATACAATTCAAATGCAGCAAATTCAGCTGCATCGAAGCGCAAAGCTCTTGAGCCATCAGGTAGTTCAAAATCCAAATCGGTTCGAGTCCAATCCAAAATTGGCATGAAATTATAACAAACGGTATCCAAACCCGCTTTTGCCAAATTACGAATCGATTGCTTATAGCGCTCTATGTATGTCTTAAAATTACCTGAACGTGTTTTGATTGCCTCGTGGACAGGGATACTTTCAATCACCGACCAGCTTAGACCCGCCGATTCAATAATGTGTTTTCTTTCCAAAACATCATCTAACTCCCAAACCTCACCATTCGGAATTTGATGCAATGCGTTCACAATGCCCGTTGCGCCAGCTTGTCTGACATCCGATAAACTTACCGGATCATTGGGTCCGAACCATCGCCATGTTTGTTCTAATGCCATATTTATTCTGAATATATTCTATTGAAATTTACTTAATTAGTTTTCCTCGCAATATCAACTATTGATTTCATAATTTTCAGTTGCAAGCACTTACTGTTGATTACTATTATTTCCATTCGCTTAATATCGCATGAAGGATCATTCTGCCCCATCGCTTAGATTTGTCAACTTTTGAAAAGTTGACAAATCTTAAGTTGACAAATCTTCAAGACAAAATTCCAACATAAAAATAAGAACACAAAATTAGCCTTTCCTACTCAAAATAATATAAAAAACTTGATAATTTTGACCAGGATATTGGACAAAAAAAACCTTGCCTGGATACCAAGCAAGGTTTTTGTAATCAAGCATTTATATACTTTCTTTAATATCTATCTCTTTCAAAGGCCGCAAAATTAAAGCCTTTTTATTCAGGAACAAAACGTCCCTTAATTTTGATGTGACGGCCTCAATAAATCATTAACCGTTTTTACCGGATTAAAGGTGTCCAACGGAACCTCGACAAAAATGGTATTCCAGTAGGCCATTGCTCCATTCCATAAACCGGGTAATTCCTGTGCTTTTAGCTTCTTCCCATCCTTCGTTTTCTCGGTAATAAACCCAGTACTCATATCACGATACTGAAGTAAATCAAACGACTTACCATTGACATCCTTCGTAGCACAAACCAAATCCACTGGATTAAAGTGAGTTGATCCTGTAAAAATGGCCTTCTGTGATTCATTGGACATATCCACTTGGGCAGATTCTACCAATTGCAGTGTACTATTCCCCTCCTGATCCCGACACCAAAATGGACCGCCGCCAGGCTCTCCTGTATTTTTTACCACTCCACAAATACGCGTCGGGCGATTAAAAATCATTTTGAATAAGGCTAATTTCTCTGCTTGGGTATGTGCATCCCAAGCTTTACCTGGCAGAATTCCTAAATATGTTGTGGCAAAATCCTGTATTTCTTGTAAGATAGAAGCACTCACCTCTCCTTCCAACACCTTAGCATAGACTTTAATTTTATCCAATATCTCCACCAATAATCCTCCTAAAGCCTTTTTATAGACAATGGTACTTTCTTTTAATTTATCAGGAACCACATTGTCGATATTCTTAATAAAGATCAAATCCGCGTCCAAATCATTTAAATTTTCCAATAAAGCCCCATGTCCAGCAGGACGAAATAACATCGACCCATCAGCTTCACGGAATAAATTATTATCCATATCTACCGCAACGGTATCCGTGCTTGGCTTTTGTTCAGAAAAACTAATATGAAATTTCACTTGAAATTTTTCTTCTAATTTAGGTACAACTTGATTCACCAAGGCATCGAAACGACTACGATGCTCAGGAGAAACAGTAAAATGCAAATACGCATCCTTCCCATCTGAAGCATATTCTACCGCCTCCACTAAATGCTCCTCCAAAGGCGTTCTTACTTCATCTTCATAATAATGAAATGACAATAAACCCTTGGGTAATGATCCATAATCCAAGCCCTTATTCAACAACAAGTTTTCTAAAATCTCTTGTTCTGTTGACCACTCTGGCAACAATTTTTTCAATTCAGGAGCAAAGGCAAACTCACTAAGTCGATCAAAAAATACTGAAGATTCCTTATTGGGTTTTGTTTCCGACAAATGCTCAAACAATGATTTAAACATACGGGTCGCGGCTCCCGATGCAGGCACCATTTTCAAAATGGACATAGTCTTTTTAGCCTCTTCAAATCGCTTGACATAACGATCCACATCCGCATCCGACAAATGAATAATACCGTTACCAATACTGGCAGCACGATCTAACTTCATCCAAGGAAATCCTTGTTTAAAATAATCAATTTGTTTTTGTACTTCGGAAGGTTTGATACCTTTCTTTTCTAATAATGTTAGATCTACAGTGTTCAGCATGTTTTATTGTGTTAAATCAATTTCAATATAGAAAAAAAGATAATTGACCGAAAGAAATCTAAAAGAAAATGCAAACCCAATGTAGGTATCCTACCCAATTTGACAAATTTCATATTCCGTTCGTGAATAGTTTTTGATTGAATTATTTTCCAAATAATATCACACCTTTCAACTTAATTATAAAATTAAAGCATCCAACAATCCCAATTGGCATTCAGTCTTATTGCTAGGAAATAAACTAAGGTTAATTCTAAGTAGATTGATTGTAGGGTTGGCTTATAGCAATCAATTCTACACCAATTAAACAAATGTAATCGTTTTAGAAAAAAAATTACAGAGAAAATTGCACACCCAATTTTATTAATCTGCCAACCAAGTAGTTTTTATACTCAGTACGAGAAAAATCATTTATGGAAACAATTGTTCGATTTCGAATATCGAGTAAATTATCCATGGATAATGTATATATAAGGTTTGGCTTTTTTGATTTAATATCAACACTTGCATTAATAAAATGCAAGAATGCATCACCTTGATAAAATTGAAATGAGTTGATTTGTAAGTAGCTAAAGATTCGAGGTGTGGTCACACTAAATTGTAACACATTTTTATACACGGTGTTTCTAAATGAACTGAATTGATTTTCAAACATCGAATTTTCAATCGTAAAAGCTTCATAAAAATTAAAGCTTTTCAGATAACCTGATTTGGCACTGAAGGTAAGTTCATTTGAAATTGATTTATTATTCCGTAAATCAACATTATTGACAAAATTGGCAAAATTTAGAATCGAATGCATTCCCACTAGTTTGAAATTTACTGCTATTTCTTTAATGTAACATGCGACTTCCCCATTGAATTGTTCTTGCTCAGTTGATAAATTTTGCCATTGGTATTTTTGAATACTAAATAAGTTGGACAAATGATTATTTGTAATGAAGCCTCCTTGATAATTGATTTTTGTAAAGCTAAATTGATAAGAAAACTTATTTAATTGATTATTTGAAATGATTGCATTCCACTTTTCTAGAAAGGGAATTCCCATTTGAATGGAATCAATTCGTTTATTTCTACTATCAAGAAATAAGGTGTCGTGAATGAAATAATTTCTATAACTTGGATTAATGAACTTACTATAGTTAAGGAGAAAATTTTGCTTAAACATTCTTGAATTAAGCCCATACTCCATATTCCAAATTCTTCTAGTTTCTTTTAATCCATTATTATCCACGTTCAATTGAACATTATCTACCTTGGCTGAATACTGCCATCCTCTAATGTTTCCTTTGAATTCTTGATGAATGGTATTTCTATATTCAATGAAATCAGATGATTTTTTTCCTTGATTATTCAATTCTTGTTCCAATGTCAACGATTGAAACCAAGTTTCAGCTATTAATTTTTTAGGAATCCAAACCTTTACCCATTTACCTGTAAACTTACTTTCCAAATATGTTTGATTAAGATATTGGTTGATCGACTGATTGATAGGATGCAGATAATTCATAAACAGGTTGAGCCCATTTCTACTAGATAAATGTTGAAAAAAGAGTTGAATAGCCGAATTATGACCTACTTTAAGGGTCGATAAAGTTTCCAAATAATAATCCTTTATATCACTTTTCTGCTGTGAATTAAATCCTACATCGGTATTAATTACTTGATTCGTAACATAATTAATCCTTCCATCGTTTAAATAATATTTGCCTTCAATTATGAGATTGTGTGCTGGTTGATATTTCAAATTAACAGATTGTCCCCATTTCTTGGGCAAGGTTTGGTAATTAAAATCATCGGATATTTGGAAGCTGTTTTCGGGTAAATTAATGGTGGTCTGGTTTGATTGTTTATTTGAAAAATCATCACTCAAAAAATTGGTGAATGATTTTAGGGTTAATTTGCTGTGTAATTTGAATATGTTATTCAAATTACCTGAAAACTGTTTGTTTCGATTAGACTTCAACTTGCCTATATTGGGAAATATGCCACCATAATTCAAAGGAAAGTGAGGAACGTTTTCATACAATGGACTCACATCACGGTAATCAAGGTAATTAATCGATGAAAGGTTATCCCCAAAATTATTAGTTGATAGTAAGGCAAATGTTTTTACATATTTTGTATTGATAATAGAGTTTGATTGGAGATTGTATCCAGTTAATTGATTTTCCACTATTCCGACATTGACTCTTCCCGACTGGGTATATGAAAATTTTCGCGCGAATTTAAGATTCAATGCAGTCAATTGAGACGAACCTAATTCTGCAATGATTGAATTTTCCGAAAAATGGTCATATGCCTCAATTTCATCAATTTCGTCCACCTTAATGTTTTTTATTGCCAAGGCATAATTTGACTCCATGAGATTTTCACCATCCAACAAAACGGTTTCTACAGGCTTATTTCGATAGGTAATTTTTCCATTTTCATCCACTTTAATACCTGGGAAACGCTTTAATACATCTTCAATTTTTATATCAGAAGAAAGGCGCAAATCCTTTACTTTCATAGAAACCGTATCAGGCAAATAATTATAATTTTTAGGTCGGACAATTACTTCTGAAAGTAGGTAGCTAGTGTCTTTCTTCAAGAAAAAATATTTTAATTCATGAATGGGGAATGATATCACTTCCGTATAGGTATGATAATCAAATGCATTTATAGAAAGTTTAAGTGTAGTATTTGGTACTTGATCATACAACATACTAGAATCGATTTTAGTGAATTTGACAAAATTCCCTAAAGTGTCCTCATAAGTAATAATTCCTTGTTCTATTCGCTTTCCATTCGATCCATCAACCAATTTAAATCGGAAATTAGAGGTTTGGCTTTTTACTTGGAATGAAAAAAAAACACACCATATACCCAATAAAATAGTTGTGATAAACCTATTCAAGTTCAATTGTTTTTCCTAAGTATTCAAAATATACTTCTCGTGTTTCCCCCGGTTTTAAATGATAGCGTGCTTTATCTTCTTGAATAAATTTTTTATCCGCCGCTCTCTGTAAGCTAGCATATTTTGGAAAGGATATTGGTTTCTCTTTAAACTTTTCTGGAACACCAATAATCTCTTTTTCATGGTAATTGATTTTAATCACTTGAAAAATCTTGAAGTGATCATCAGAGGCAATTTTGATTATTAGTCCTGGTAATCCACAAAGCTTAAATGGTCCATCAGGATTTCGAATTTTGGGTGCAAAATATGCCGTATAATGCCTTCCTCGAAAGTGCCCACGCGCTTGATAACAATCTAAACCCAAATATCGAATCGGTTTAGTCTTGAGTATTTTCCATTTAACCAATGGAATGGAATCAGAAACAATGAAATACTTATTACCTATTTTATTTGAAAGTGATAAAATTTTTTGCTCCTTAAAAAATTTAAATAAATAGTCATTTGCCCTTTTGAAATTTTCATCAGGCTCATTTTCTGAAAAAAAAGGTAAGTTATTTTTAATAAAGTCGGACTTAAAATAGACGGAGTAATTCGGATACATGATCAATTTGAAAATTGGTGTACCATTGGAAATATATTGCGGTTGCGCATAAAGTTCCTTATACTCTACAGAAATAACTTGTTCAGCTGATACTATTTGTAGATTTAAAAAACAAGAATAAAGTGACAATATGATTAAGTGTTTCAAGGTGGTTAGGGTTTAATTTAAAAACAATGAAAATTTTATTTTCGATGCGAAGAAGTATAAAAGGCCTCGAATTTAACGGGAAATTAGTCTTTAAATATTCTATCGATTTTAACATCGATTAAAGAGGTCAATTATGGATTTATATGACTTATCGAGTTTTCAACAATACAGATAATTTTGATCTTTCCCATAAGGTTAAAATACCATTTCAACTCGATCTACTTTAACATCAAATTTTACGTTTCTTTGTTCGGGAGGAAGCGTTGATAAAAAATGTTGATAATCTGCCGCCATCTCTTTCTTGGCAAGAATTACGTAATCCCAAAATTTTATTTGATTGGTAAAATATTTAGGTGCAATATCAAACTTTACATCCTTAGAAAATTCTATTTTTGTGGCATTATATGAAACAAAATTGTCATCAGAAGATATTTTTAATATTAAACCTGGTAATCCATTGAACTTGAATGGTCCATCTGATATTGGAATATCGGGACAATACATCGCCGAATAATTTCTACCCCTGAAATGACACTTTGCCGTTTTAACCTTTCTACCTAAGTATTTAACATTCGTTGTACCCGTTATCAATTTCCACTTGATGCAATTCAATGAATCTAAAATGATTTGCTTTTTTTGATCAAATACACGAATGGCTGGGTATAAAATTTTATTCTCACGAAATAACTTAACAAGATAAATGGAGCTTTTTTCTAGATTATCAACTATCTTTTTTAATTCTCCAGGTGTTTCTTCGAAGCCTTTGATAGAAATTGTTTTGTATATACTTTGATTATTATTAACTGTCAATTTTGTTATTGAAATTTTACCACTTTGATTTTCTTCATAAGTTACCAAAACAACATTTTGGGCAAATAGAATAGTAGAACAAATTGAAAATACACCAATCAGAAAAATAGTTTTAACTTTCATGAATAAAAAAGTTTTAGGTTACTTAAAAAATTAAAGAGATTGAAACATTCAACCTCTTTAATTTCTGAAATTTTAGTATGCTTTTCTTTGAAGATAAGCAACGTAACTATTGGCTAATGCTTGATCATTGCTTGACCCTGTTACGCAAACAGTATATCGATACGTTTCACTATGAGAAGAAGTAAATGTACCCGTAGTACAATATGCTTTACCAATGAAAGGCACTGCACTTAGAATGAAAAAGCTAAGTAATTTTTTCTATCAAAAAACAAAACCATAATCTTCTTCTAATTCTTAATTTTTTTCAAAAAAAATAAACCTCCTAATTACTAATAAATTTTTTCAGTTTTTTTAGCAAAGACAAAATTGGACTCAAAGTAAAACATGCTTACTACTATGAATTAAAAATTCTATCCTTTGAAAATTCTAATCCTTTTCGATTCGTTCAATACCAAAACTTACAGAGGATTGAATGCCATCTGCGTCTACACTAGCCTTTGAATTATACTTTTTTGATTTTTCTGCCATTATTTGCGCTAATTGGAATTTAAAGCTTTCATAAGAAATATATTTAGGTTTTAATTGTTCAAATGAAGAAGCGTCAATTTTTAAATGCTCTTTCGTAATAGAATTAGCAGAAAATTTCACGAACCCATCAGTTGAATAAACTTCTAAAATAAGGCCTGGTAAATTAAAGTATTTAAATGGGCCATCAGAAATAGGCAACTTACTGGAAAAGTGGGCCACATATCTTCGGCCACGGAAATTACTTATTGCTTTCTGACAAGTATAACCTAAAATTTGTTTTTTTTCATTTTGAATTTCCCACTTTACTAATCCTTCTAAATTTTCTTTTATATAAAATACTTCATCCGAATTTTCAGGATTAAATTCCTTGGTAATTATTTCATTCTCAAAGCTTCTCTTTACGACAATAACTCTTATTGGAGAAATATATTTTTTTAAAATTTCAGGATTTGCTTTAAATCCTTTTGGTACATTAAAATAATAGCTGACTTTATTTCCTGTAACTAATAAATAATTTAATTTCATTGAAGTATATGGCACATAATTATCGTAATTGATTATGTGCCAATCCTCTTGAGCTATTAAAAAGAATGAATTAAGAATTGATAGTAATAAAAATATCGTTTTCATATTCTATTAGTTCCCACATGCATTAATATTTGCTTCAGTTACAGCACTTTGAGCCGCAGCACAAACTTCAGCTATAGGTGCGCGCCGACTCCAAGAAGTTGCTCTTGAATAGATCTGGACTGTATAAGTCTCTCCATGAGAATTTACTCTAATGCATGTTGTAACTGCGATTGCAGTACAAGAGGTTAATGCTCTTTCGATATTTCGTGAATTATTATTTTCATTTGTTTTGGAGAAAATAAATTGAGGAAACAACATGAAGAATAAAATTATTGATAATAACTTTTTCATATTAAAAAAACTAAAATTATCCCCTACTTCTTAGTGGTTTTTCGGGTAATACCAGGGTTTGCAAACTTGATTCAAAGTTAATTTTCTAAAAAACTGTGCGCGTTATGCAAAAAGTAGTATTTAAGTAGTATTTTGGAAGTATATAGCCCAGCACCTATTCAGGGTAATTACGAATGAATAATCTAAAATCCTTCTTTCCTACACCTCCTATTTTAATCAAAATATTTTGTCGATGCTTTCGGACAGTATGTTCTGAGATAAACAGTTTTACCGCTATTTCTTGGCAAGAAAAATTTCGTTGAGATAAATGAATTATTTCGATTTCCCGATTAGTGAAATCGTGTATGTTTGAAGTAGTAAGTATCATTAGTGGTGGGTATATATACCAAAAGTATGCAGCATTAATTCAATAATACAAATTAATCATAGAAAAATATCAAATAACTGATATTATCAATCCCTACATATCTTATGTATTAATCAAGAAGTTCATAAATAGTCTAACTATTTTTTTGGTAGCTTTGAATTAGCTATGCAGGATATCCACGCCATTCTTAAAAAATACTGGAATTACGACTCTTTTAGACCCCTACAAGAAGAGATAATCCGTTCTATATTGGACAAAAAAGATACCCTGGCATTATTACCTACGGGTGGTGGAAAATCCATTTGCTTTCAAGTTCCAGCCATGGCCATGGAAGGCATTTGCCTCGTAATTTCGCCTTTGATTGCTTTAATGCAAGATCAAGTAAACCAGCTAAAACAAAGAAACATCGCTGCCGAAGCTCTCTTTTCAGGCATGCATCCGAGACAAATCGATATACTGCTCGATAATTGCATTTATGGAAATATCAAATTTTTATACGTCTCCCCAGAAAGACTAAAAACAGAATTATTTCTGGAAAGAGCTAAGCAAATGAACATTTCGCTCATTGCTGTGGATGAAGCACATTGTATATCTCAATGGGGATATGATTTCCGCCCATCATATTTGGAAATTCTATCTTTCAAAAATTTATTCCCAAATACTCCTTGCATGGCCTTAACAGCAAGTGCAAATCCAGAAGTCAAAGCAGACATCTTACAAAAGCTTGATTTCAAAAAACCACAGATATTCCAAAAGAGCTTCAGTCGGGCTAACCTCTCTTATTCTGTTATTTGGGAAGAAAACAAAGAAAAAAAGCTAATTCAAATGCTTCAAAGGGTTCCTGGATCATCCATTGTCTATGTCCGAAACAGAAAAAAGACCCAGCAAATCAGTGAATTGATCCAACATCATGGAATTTCCTCTACTTTTTATCACGCAGGTCTAGATCCCAAGGAAAGAAGTTCCCGACAAAAAGAATGGATTGAAGGTCATATTCAAACCATCGTAGCCACCAATGCCTTTGGAATGGGAATAGATAAAGCAGATGTACGGTTGGTGGTCCACCTCGATTTACCCGATACTTTAGAAGCCTATTACCAGGAGGCAGGTCGAGCCGGACGCGATGAGAAGAAAGCTTATGCCGCTATTTTAGTCGAAGAAAAAGATGTCATAGAACTCAGCTCGCAATGGTCTAAATCCTATCCCGAAGCAGACGTTCTGAAAAAAGTATATCAAACCATCAGCAATTATTTACAAATCCCTGAAGGTAGTGGGGAATTAATGCACTATGATTTTGATTGGTCCGACATGGCAAAGCGATTCAATCTTCCTCCATCGGAAACCTTTTTTGCTATTAAAACATTGGAAAAAGAAGGCCTATTTTTGTTAAATGATGCCTACCAAAATCCATCCAAAATCAAAATCAATGTTTCTGCCACAGAACTATACGATTTTCAAATTCGCAATGAAAAATTTGAATCGTTTATTAAATGTCTTTTGAGGATGTTTGGTGGAAATCTCTACCAACAATTTGTTCCTATTTCAGAAACAGCCATATCCCAACAATTCAAAGCTCCTGTTGCTGAGATAGAACGAAGTTTAGCCTTGCTTGAAAAGTTTGAATTGTTGGATTATGACAAACAAAATGGCTTAGCGAAATTAACGCTGCTCAGCCCAAGGGCCTCTGTATCTCAGTTACCCATCGACTGGACCTCTTACCATAAAAAGAAAGACCGAAGTCTGAGCAAAATCAAGGCAGTAGAACATTATGTTCGAGATAAAAAAATATGTCGAACCCGATTACTCGTTGCTTATTTTGGAGAGAATTTGGACAAAAAATGTGGGATTTGCGATACCTGCATTGAACAAAAAAAGGCCTCCACGGGGAAGGCCTATCCTGAAAGTCATGAAAGTGAACGTAAACTAATTTTACATTACCTACAACACGGTTCTTTAAGTTTACAAAACCTAGTAGATTGCCTCCGCCCTCTTTCAAAAGACGAAGCCATCCGAATCATTCAATACGCCTTAGACATAGGTGAAATCACCTATACCGCTACCGATGAGTTAGGTTTAGCCTCATCCTGAAGAACAAAATGTACTGGATTTTTTACTTGCTCATGCAATAAGGCCAAGGCTAAAACTTCCATCGCATTTTCTACATAATGAAATGTTAGATCCGTAATATACCGCGGTTCAATTTCCTCGATATCTTTTCTATTCTTTTGACACAAGATAATTTCCTTGATTCCTGCGCGCTTAGCTGCTAAAATCTTTTCTTTAATTCCTCCCACTGGAAGCACTTTCCCTCGCAAGGTTATTTCTCCCGTCATGGCTAAATTAGGCTTTACCCTCCTTTGTGTCAAAGCCGAAGCTATCGCAGTCAACATGGTAATTCCTGCCGAAGGACCGTCTTTAGGTACCGCACCTGCCGGAACGTGAATATGTAAATTATATTGATCAAAAATTCGATAATCGATATCCAATAAATCAGCATGGGCTTTCAAAAAACTCAAAGCAGCCATGGCCGATTCCTTCATCACATCCCCTAATTGACCCGATAAAGTCAACTGTCCTTTACCTCGGCTCAACAACGTTTCAATGAATAAAATATCTCCACCCACAGGTGTCCAGGCTAATCCAGTGACAACGCCCGCGTATTCATTACTCTCGTATGAATCGTTCTCAAAGTTTTCTTGACCCAATAAACGTACCACATCGGCGGCTTGTAGTTTATGAGGATACTCCTCACCAATAGCAATAGATTTAGTTATTTTGCGCACAACTTTTCCCAGCTCTTGTTCTAATTTTCTAACACCCGATTCACGCGTATAACCTTCTACCACTTTTTGGATAGCAGTATCAGTCATGCTAAAGTCTGCCCTTTCCAAACCATGTTCTTTCTTCTGCTTTGGCAACAAATGCTTTTTAGCAATTTGTACTTTTTCCTCCATGGTATAACCACTCACCTCAATAATCTCCATACGGTCACGCAAAGCTGGATGAATCGTATCTAAGTTATTGGCGGTAGCAATGAACATCACTCGAGACAAATCAAACTCGACCTCTAAGTAATTGTCCATGAAACTATTGTTTTGTTCTGGATCCAATACTTCCAATAAAGCGGACGACGGGTCCCCTCGGTGATCTGAACCCACTTTATCTATCTCATCTAAGATGAATACCGGATTGGAAGATCCCGCCTTTTTGATATTTTGAATCACCTTTCCTGGCATCGCACCAATATAGGTTTTTCTATGACCCCTAATTTCAGCTTCGTCACGTAAACCTCCAAGAGCCATACGGACATACTTACGTCCTAATGCCTTGGCTACGCTTTTTCCTAAGGAAGTCTTTCCTACACCTGGAGGGCCATATAAGCACAAAATAGGTGCTTTCATGTCTCCCTTCATCTTCAGTACCGCTAAGTATTCAATGATTCTCTCTTTGACTTTTTCCAATCCAAAATGATCAGCATCCAATATCTTTTTGGCCTTAATCAAATCAAAATGATCTTTGGTATATTCTGACCAAGGTAAGTCAACCAAAAGTTCGACAAAGTTCATCAACATCGGATATTCACCCGACATGGAGTTGGTCCTTTGAAGCTTAGACAATTCTTTCAAGAAAAAATCATTGACTTCTTTAGACCATTTTTTCTTAGCGCCCTTAGCGCGTAAACCATCCAATTCTTGTTCTGGACTTTCTACACCAAGCTCTTCTTGCAAGACTTTGATTTGCTGACGAATGTAATAATCTCGCTGTTGCTGGTCAATATCACTGCTAGCCTTGCTTTGGATCTCTCGCTTTAATTCCAAATGCTGAATTTCCTTCATCATGTATTCCAACAGATGCGTAGCTTGCTCTATTCCATCCAATGTTTCCAGTAATTCTTGTTTATCCTTTAATTCAGCATTGATGTTGGAAGAAAGAAAATGTACTAAAAAGGCAGATGAATCAATATTATCTAATGCTATCTGGGCTTCCCTTGGAATCTCAGGATTCAAATTCAATATTTTCAACGCTGATTCCTTTAATGTAGAAACCAGTGCCTTATTTTCTTTATTCAATTTTTTCGGGAAATTGTCTTCCAAATAGTTCACTTTCGCTATTAAGTTTGGGTCTGTTTTAATGAATTCCCTGACCTCAAAACGTTTACGCCCTTGAACAATTATGGTGGTGTTTCCACCAGGTAGAACAAACATCTTGATGATGTGTGCTACGGTGCCAACTTTGTATAAATCATCTGGCTGAGGCTCTTCCTTTGAATTATTCGCTTGAACTAATACCCCGATGGTTCGATCTCCTTTGTACGCTTTTTTTACTAATCGTACTGATTTCTGGCGGCTTACCGTAATGGGTATCACCATACCTGGAAATAAAACAATATTACGTATTGGCAGAATGGGAAGTTCGTCTGACAAAACGCTCATTTTGTCATTGTTTTCCAATCCCTCAGCACTAATAGGAATTAACTCAATATTCTCGAAATCGGAAATATCCGATAGACTCAAATGCTTAAAAAGGTCATTTGGATTATTCATACACACATTAATTTAATCTTACCCTCCAATCTTGAAAGACGTATGGAGCTTAAACAAATTTCATGCCATAAGACAAGTTGGCAGATAAATTACCACACTATCTGATGGAGAACTTGATTTTTTTGAAATAAAAACGATTTCTTTTTTTCTCCTTTAGCGCAATGTAACAAATTAGTTTGGTCAGGAAATTGTTCCACCAAAAGATCATTCATAACAAACACTCCTGCTAAATCTTGATCTGAAGGAATTTCCACATAAACCCAAATCACATCTGGATTAGGCTCCCAGCCTATCCAGCGATAAGGCGTTTGTAATTGCTTATTTACTTGAAACCCAAAATGCTTGCGAATATAGGACTCCAATAACTCATCCATGTTAGCGGCATTTTCAAAACTCACTTTTTTCCCGTGAAAACTGCTGAGGCCTTGCTCCAAATCATCTTGAAATAAACGAATAGCTATCTCCCAGGATTTTTCCCTTTCATTGTACACGCATTCCGTAACACTGGTGTGGAAAGGATGGCGCTCTTTGCTTCCTACACTATCAACAGATAAAAAAAGGAACAAAAGAATGAAAAAAAGCTGTTTTTTCAACGTTTAAAAGAAAGACTTAAAAATATCGTTTCCAAAAGTATAAGCCATTAAACCTAACAATAAAATCATACCGATTTGCTGTGCACGTTCCATTACCTTATCTGAGGCAGGTTTTCCAGTGATCATCTCATACAATAAGAAAATCGCATGGCCTCCATCTAAAGCAGGTATAGGTAAAACATTGAAGAAGGCCAAAGCCATAGATAACAAACCTGTTAACATCCAGAATCTTGTCCAATCCCACACTCCTCCAAACATTTGCGCGATCCCTATTGGGCCACTCAATGCTTTCGAGGCCGATACGTCACCAGTGGCTATTTTCTTGAATCCACGAATATTATCCGTAATAACTGAAAATGCACGCTTTGATCCAATTCCCACAGATTGTCCAAAACTGTAATCTTCATGCGACATTTTCATTAAAATATCCGCCTGAAAACCGATTTGTCCAGATTTAGCTACCACCATATCCAAGGTGTCTGCTTTTCCTTGACGAAGTATAGCCAAACGAATAGGTTTGCCTGCTTCCTTACTTAATACTTCTCGAATCTCATGGTAAAACTGAATCGGAGTTTGATTGACAGCCGTAATATAATCTCCTGACTTTAAACCGGCTGACAAGGCTGGTAACATCTCTTCTGAATCTTTACCTAACCATTTGTCCAATAAACTTGGAGGATTAGGAGCAGTTACTTCCAAGACTTTAAATTTCGTCATTGGCTCAATGAAAGCGGCCTTTTTATCACTTAGTTGTCCAATAAAATTAGCTGGAATTTGAATTTCCACCTCTTTCCCGTCACGTAAAACCGTATAATATGAATTATCTCCTAGTAGTACATCCGACGAACGCAAGTCGGATAATTGCTTGTAATCAGCCCCATTCACACGGATAATTTTATCCCCCGTTTTAAGTCCAATATGTTGGCCTAAATCCAGAGCAACTATTCCATTTTTATTTAATTCCTCTTTGGAAATGTAATTATTCCCATTGGAATAGGTCAATGAAATAAAAATGACAACACCTGTGATGATATTCACAATCACTCCTCCTAGCATCACGATCAATCGCTGCCAAGCGGGTTTAGCTCTAAATTCCCAAGGCTCAGGTTCTTTAGCCAAAGTAGCCGCATCTTGTGTTTCATCAATCATCCCAGCAATCGACACATATCCCCCTAAAGGAAACCAGCCTAAACCATACTCTGTATCGCCAATTTTCTTCTTAAATAAAGCAAAGTTTAGTAAAGAAGGAATTGGGAATAGAAAATCAAAAAACAGATAAAATTTTTCTACGCGCATTTTAAACCATTTCGCAGTAATGAAATGACCAAACTCGTGCAATGTTACCAATATGGACAATCCTAAAATCAATTGCCCCGCCATAATCAAACCTTCCATAATCTTGCTTTAATTGCTATTTACTATTGTTTACTACCCATTGGGTAGCTAATTCTCTACTTAATTGATCACTTTGAACATAGTCTTCTAATGTCGGATTAGCCAAAAAAGTTCCACGTTCCATGGTTTCGGATATCAAATCAGACATTTCTAGGAAGCCAATTTTATCTTCTAAAAAAGCCGCCACAGCTATTTCATTGGCAGCATTCAATATACAGGGCATATTTCCTCCTTTATCCAATGCCTCAAATGCCAATCCCAAATTCCTAAAAGTAGCCATATCGGGCTCTTCAAATGTCAAATTAGGATAAGCGGCAAAATTGAATCGAGGAAAATCCACTTCCAAACGATTTGGATAAGCCAAGGCAAATTGGATAGGTAATTTCATATCAGGCAAACCCAGCTGTGCCTTGATAGATCCGTCTTGAAATTGAACTAAGGAATGAACGATGGATTGTGGATGAACGACTACATCAATCTGATTAGCTTTCACTTGAAATAACCAAGCAGCTTCGATGACTTCCAAACCTTTATTCATCAGACTAGCTGAATCAATGGTTATCTTAGCGCCCATGGTCCAGTTGGGATGCTTTAAAGCTTGCTCCCTTGTCACTTTGGCTAATCGTTCCCTCTTCCAAGACCGAAATGGCCCTCCAGAAGCAGTCAATATTACTTTCTCAATGAGGTTGTGGGATTCACCCATCAAGCATTGAAATATGGCTGAATGCTCTGAATCAACGGGTAAAATCGGGACGCCCATCTTTGCCGCTAAGGGCATAATCAATGCCCCAGCAACAACTAATGTTTCTTTATTAGCTAGCGCTATGGGCTTTTTGGCTTCAATAGCACGCACGGTGGGCAACAATCCAGCATAACCCACTAATGCTGTCAACACCACATCCACCTCATCCAAACAAACCACATATTCCAAGCTCTTGGCTCCGGAATGTACTTCAATCGGCAAATGCGCCAAAGCCTCTTTCACTAGGGAATATTGACTCTCATCTCCAATCACCACATGACTTGGCAAAAACTCCAAGGCTTGTTGAATTAATAAGGTAGCATTCGACTGAGCCGTCAACACTTCCACTTTAAACTGATTTGGATGCAATGAAATTACTTCCAAAGTTTGAGTCCCGATGGAACCCGTGGAACCTAAGATGGCAATATGTTTTTGATCTACTACCAAAGCATCGCTTTTACTTGTTCAACAAACGTCAACCACACCTTTGGATACAAAAAAGTCACAAATACTAAACCGTATAATCCTCCATATAAATGGGCCGAATGATTCACATAATCCCTTCCTCTACGATCCATAGCAATGGAGTACCAAGTAAACAAACCTGCATAAATAAAACCTGGAATACCTAAGATGCCAAATAAATAGATTTTCTCCGTTGGAAAAAATAATATTCCTGCGAAAATAACCGCGGATACTGCACCAGATGCCCCTAAAGAATTGAAATGTGGGTTTTTGCTTTGTTTAAAGTAAGTGGGCAAATCTGCTGCCACGATGGCTGTTAAATAAAATATAACAAACAAGATTTGACCTGATTCTGGGAATAATATGGTAAAAATGTTTTCTAGCTGTAAGCCAAAAAAGAAAAATGAAAACAAATTGAAAAACAAATGCGTAAAATCAGCATGGATGAATCCTGATGTTATAAAACGCCAATACTCCTTCCTTCGGTTAATTTTAAACGGATTCATGGTCATCCTATCCATAAGTGCCGGCTTTTGCCAACACAACAAAGACACCAAGACGGTAATGACAATGATGATAAAACTGATAGAATCCCCCATAAAACAAAAAGCTTCGTGATGAAGCCATATAATTGCCACAAAGCTACATTAAACTTCCCGATCAACCAACCCTGCCATAAAAGACAATAAGGTATTTTTCTTTTCTTGCGGCAAAGGCAATGCTTCCATTCCAGCAAATGCACGATCAAAATAAGACTGAATTTGCAAACCCACTTCCTCTTTCAAACCCAATTGAGTATATATTTCAGTAACAGCTTTAACTTTTTCAACAGCATCAACCTGTTTTTGATTGATCCAATAGGTCAAACGATCGCGAATTTCTCCTTGAGATAATTCCAAAGCCCGAATCAATAAATATGTTTTTTTATTAGCCAGTATATCCCCTCCCACTTGCTTTCCAAATTTCTCTGGGTCACCATAAACATCCAATAAATCATCTTTCAACTGAAACCCTAAACCCACAAACTCCCCAATTTGATATAATTGCTGAGCAATACCTTGATCTACTTGAGCCAATAAGCCTCCCATCTCCATCGAAAACCCTAACAATACCGAAGTCTTTAATCGGATCATTTCTATATACTCGTCAATTTGCACATCTTTCCTTTCTTCAAAATTCATGTCCCATTGTTGTCCCTCACAAACTTCAGCCGCAGTCCAACTAAAGCGTTCTAGAATATGTTGAAATTGAGCTAGACTTACTCCTTCGATTTGATTTAAAAACTGATAAGCCTCTACCAACATCACATCGCCTGAAAGTATCGCTATGTTATCATTCCACTTCTCATGCACCGTTTGCTTACCTCTTCTCAATGGAGCTTTGTCCATGATATCATCGTGCATCAAAGTAAAATTATGGAATACTTCGATGGACAAGGCAGGTTTAACTTGTGTTTTCCAATCATCCCGAAATAATGAATAGGCCATCAAACACATCACAGGACGGATACGCTTCCCTCCTAAAGCCATTAAATATTGAATAGGCTCGTACAACTCCACAGGTTGTTTCCCCTGCTCCATGCGATCTATCTCACTATCTAAGACTTGTAAAAATTCTTTTATCATAATTTATCGATCAACTTCCCCCATGACTAAATCCAAAGACCCAATAATCGCCACTAAATCCGCCAAATAGGTTCCTTTAGCCAAGGTGGGTAAAACTGATAAATGGTGAAATGAGCAAGCTCGTACTTTCACTCGACTAGGTATATCGGATTTGCCATCAGCACGAACAAAAAAGCCTAACTCACCTTTTGGATTTTCGGCTCGGAAGTATACATCCATAGCGGCTGGCCTAATTTTCTTAGGAACCATAGCCTGAGGCTGAAAGTCCTTGGTTCTTTTACAATCTCCAACTAATTTATGGAGACATTGTTCAATAATTCGTATAGATTCTTCGCATTCTCTGATTCGAACATGATTTCGATCCCAACAATCTCCAACCTGACCCATAGCCCCTTCGCCTATGGGAATATCAAATTCCAACGCTGGATAAACCGAATAAGCATCTACTCGACGTAGGTCAAAAGGTAATCCCGAGCCACGTAATACAGGACCAGTACAACCGTAATTGATAGCCGTTGGCAAAGGCAATACGCCAATATTAGCCGTTCTTTTAATGAAAATACTATTCTCCTCTACCAAATTTTTAACTTCTTGAATGGTTGATTTCAGATTTGGAAGCAATTCTTTCACCCGCTCCTCAAAACCTACAGGCAAATCATAAAACAAACCACCAATCCACACATAATTATACAACATTCTTGCTCCAGATAACCATTCCAACAAACGTTGAATATGTTCTCTATCCCGCATCAGCCACAAAAATGGAGTATAGGCTCCTATATCCAATCCATACGTACCTACCGCAACAAAATGAGAAGCAATTCGATTCAGCTCAGCCACTAAGACACGGATGTATTCAATTCGTGGAGGTAATTTGCCATCTAACTCCAACATCTTTTCTATCGCCATGACATAGGCATGCTCTGAATTCATGGAGGCCATATAATCCAATCGATCAACGTAGGGGATAATTTGGTTATAAGGCAAAGCTTCAGCGTGTTTTTCAAAACAACGATGCAAATACCCCAAATGAGGAACTACATCCACGACCAATTCTCCATCGGATATCAATTCCAAACGCAATACTCCATGGGTAGATGGATGCTGAGGCCCCAATGAAATGATCATCTCTTCAGATTTCAAATTTTCAAGCGAATACCGATTTGGGTCGGATAAGGCAAAATTCTCGGCTTGATACTGATATTGAAGGGGCTTCATAAAACAAAAATGGGAAAAAAGGACAGTAAATAAAAGCCCAATGGAGGGATTTAAGGGCGACTTATCAATATGTTTAAAATTTTACGACATATTTTATTTAAAGACTTTGCGAAAAAAAATATTTCTTCTACCTTTGCAGTCCGTTTCAAATGAGGCGAAAAAAGATTTTAATACTATGGCAAAGAAAGGAAATCGCATTCAAGTAATTCTAGAATGCACTGAGCACAAAGAATCTGGTTTACCAGGAATGTCGCGTTACATCACGACTAAGAATCGTAAAAACACGACTGCTCGTATCGAATTAAAAAAATATAATTCGGTATTGAAGAAAGTTACACTTCATAAAGAGATCAAATAGTTTTAATACTTAAGAAATATGGCTAAGAAAGTAGTTGCAACGTTAAAAAAAGAAGGAGGCGTAAAATACGCTAAAATCATTAAAGCGGTTAAAAATCCAACCACAGGAGCTTATACCTTCAAAGAAGAAATTATTCTTCAAGATGAGGTAAATGCTGCATTGAAAAACTAATTTTTCAAGCGGGGCACCTTTTTTTTCGCTTAGATATTAAAGTCCCTTCGTGAGGGACTTTTTTTATTTTTGTTACATTCGTTTTTATTTTCATTCAAAGCCATGGGACTATTCGATTTTTTAAAAAAGAAACCAGCACCACAAGAGCAGGAGGAACTGGAGGCCTTGGAAAAAGGACTGGAAAAAACCAAAGAAGGTTTTCTATCCAAAATGGGGAGAGCCGTTTTAGGTAAGTCCAAAGTTGATGAAGAGGTATTGGATGAATTAGAAGAAATTCTATTAAGTTCCGATGTCGGAGTACCCACTACTTTAAAAATCATTGACCGAATCGAACGCCGCGTTGAGCGCGACAAATTCGTGTCTACTGAAGAACTAGATCAAGTTTTAAGAGAAGAAATTGCCGCTTTATTAGAAGAAAACCAGTCGGCCGACTTACAACATGCCTTTGCTGAGCCTAAACAAAAACCCTATGTCATCATGGTGGTAGGAGTTAATGGTGTAGGTAAAACAACGACCATAGGTAAATTGGCTTCTCAATTTCACCAAAATGGATTAAAAGTGGTTCTAGGTGCAGCAGATACTTTTCGTGCGGCAGCTGTGGACCAATTAAAGTTATGGGGTGAACGGGTAGGGGTTCCCGTGATTGATCATGGTATGAATACTGATCCCGCTTCGGTAGCCTATGATGCTGTAAAAAAAGGAGTAGAAATGAATGCCGACATCGTGATCATTGATACAGCGGGCAGATTACATACGAAAGTAAATTTGATGACAGAATTGACCAAAATCAAACGTGTTGTTCAAAAATTCATCCCTGATGCTCCTCACGAAGTGCTTTTAGTTCTAGATGGATCTACGGGACAAAATGCCTTCATTCAGGCACAAGAATTCACTAAAGCGACTGAGGTTACTGCCCTAGCCATCACAAAATTAGATGGTACCGCCAAAGGAGGCGTTGTGATTGGAATCTCTGATCAATTCAAAATTCCTGTCAAATACATTGGCGTTGGAGAAAAAATTTCCGATTTACAGGTATTTAATCGCAGTACATTTGTTGAATCTCTTTTTGCAAAAAAATAGAGAAGAGGCGATGCAATGTATGGCCTCTTCTCTATTTTTGCTGTTTGGCCCAAGTATCTTTCAAAGTCACGGTACGGTTAAACACCAAATGCCCATCTTTCGTGTCTTTATCTAGACAAAAATACCCTTTGCGCATAAACTGGACTGCTTTTTCAACTTGCGCTTCTTTCAAGGCAGGCTCAACGTAAACCTTGTCCAACACTTGTAAAGACTCTGGATTGATGAATTTCATAAAATCATCCCCTAATTCAGAAGCATCTTCTACAATCAATAATCGATCAAATAGACGTACTTCTGCCACTTCAGCATGAGGAATAGAAACCCAGTGAATTGTTCCTTTCACGTGGATACCTGAAGTATCTTGTCCTGATTTACTTTCCGGAACATAGATAGCATAAATCTCTTTAACAGAACCATCTTCATTTAATTCAAAGCTCTCACATTGAATAATATAAGCTCCTTTCAACCGAACGGATAATCCGGGACCTAGTCTAAAGAATTTTTTAGGTGGATCCACCATAAAATCTTCTCTTTCAATAAACAATTCTCGAGAGAATGGTACTGACCTTTTACCCGTACTTTCGTCTTCTGGATTATTTTCAATCAACAAATCTTCCGTTTTACCTTCCGTATAATTGGTAATGACTAATTTGATTGGATCCAAAACAGCCATGTAGCGATTAGCCGATTTATTTAAATCTTCCCGGATACAGAATTCCAATAAACTAATATCAATTAGGTTATCCCGCTTTGCAACACCAATTCGATCACAGAAATTTTGTATGGATGCGGGTGTAAAACCCCTTCTGCGTAAAGCTGAAATAGTGGGCATACGAGGATCATCCCAACCGTGAACAATTTTCTCATTCACTAATTGCAAAAGTTTTCGCTTACTCATCACCGTGTGCGACAAATTCAGTCGAGCAAACTCATATTGATGGGTTGGAAATATCTCTAACTTCTCGATAAACCAATCATATAAAGGACGGTGTACATCAAACTCCAAGGTACAAATGGAATGTGTAATGCCTTCCATAGAATCGGATTGCCCATGAGCGAAATCATACATCGGATAAATGCACCAAGCATTTCCAGTACGGTGATGTTCCACATGACGAATACGGTACATGAATGGATCACGCATGTGCATATTTGGATGCGACATATCTATTTTGGCCCGTAAAACCTTCGCCCCGTCGGGGAACTCTCCCGCACGCATCCGTTGAAACAAATCTACATTTTCTTCTACCGTTCGATTGCGAAAAGGACTTGGAACACCGGGAATGGTGGGAGTCCCTTTTTGAGCGGCAATTTCCTCGGCAGATGAATCATCTACATAAGCCAATGATTTTTCAATCAATTGTACGGCATATTGAAATAAAGTTTCAAAATAATCAGAAGTATAAAGCTCATTAGCCCAACTAAATCCCAACCATGCCACATCCTTCTTGATGGATTCTACGTATTCAGTTTCTTCCGTGATGGGATTGGTATCATCAAAACGCAAATTAGTCTTTCCTCCAAATTCTTGAGCTAAACCAAAGTTCAAACAAATGGATTTGGCATGACCAATGTGAAGGTATCCATTAGGTTCAGGAGGGAATCGAGTGAAAATTCCTTGAGGGTATTTTCCAGCTGCTAAATCGGCCTGCACGATTTCTTCTAAAAAATTAAGGGATTTTGGTTTTAATTCTTCCATTCAATATACGTTCTTGACAATTCTGTCGTTTTTAGGGTCGAAAATGATTTATTCAATTTCAAAAATACGCAATATTTAAGCTATGCGAACAGAAAGCTGATAGAATATTCTGCTTTTCAAATTTAATTGCTGTTTTATATGCCATTTAATAAATTTCTTGCCCTACATAAGATATTTTTAATTAATTTAGTGCCTAATTCAATAGGTAGCTTTATTGTTTAATTAATCTACTCAAACTCGTTCTTAACATGATGAACAAATTCTTCAAATTCAATTTTTCCGCCATTTTAGTTTTATTAATGGCATATTCCGCCTCGGCACAACTTATTAATGGTAAACTAGGAGATCAAACTACACTAGTTAAAAGTGGTCAGACTAAAGCACTTGTTGCATCTGGCTGTCCTGCTGGCACTTATTTCGACTGGGGTTTTTATAAAAATGAAAACAATGGTGGCGTAACTTACTATAACTTAGCTGATTCATGGGATTTAGCTTATCCTGGAAATGGAGTAGCTGACAACAATGTCACTGCATTAGCCCTGTCATTGGATAATAATCCTACTGGTGGTGGTAACAGAGCACCCTATGTTTATGAGTTAAAATGTGTAACTACTTCAGGTGGAAGCACGGTGGCTCCAGGTACAATGGTATCCAAAGTAACCATCCAAGTAGCTGATGCAAATTATGCTCCAGCTGTTTCTATGTTAGATGGAAGCATTGTTTGTGGCGACATCAACGACCCTAATTCAGGTTCCATTTCCTTAAAAGCTACTGGTTGCCCAGATGGAACATTGTGGTATTTGCCAGTTGGTAATAAAACGGTTGAAATCGCCAATTGGGATGCTATTAAAATATCTGGTACAGACTATATTACAGGTCGTTACAGTGTTAGTTGTATCATCAATTATTCTTTGAATTCAGCTGCATTACCATCAGACCCTACTATCACCCCTACCAATGTTCCTATGAAAGAATATTCTAGGGCTGCAGGCTATGATGTGAGAAAAGGATATGCTGTTCCAACCGTATTTGTAAACAGTGTAAAAAGTGTTTTACCAGACAATGAAACTAAAGAAGTTTGTCAAGGAACCTTAGTAGACTTAGGTATATACACCAATCCGGAAAGAAACAACACCTTAAATTTCAGTCAGTATAATCAATATTTTGAATTCCAATGGTTTGGAAAAGATGAATACAAACCATCTGATAATTATGGTGCAGATCGTTTCAAAGCTACAGGTTTCACTTCTGGTGTATTAACTGCTATTGCTGAGAAAAAATCGGTTTTATACTACGTAAAAATTACGGACAGATCTGGTGTTTGTGGTTCTAAAGAATCAAACCAAGTTCGTATTACTTACGTAGAATTACCTAAGCCAGGTCCTATCACAGGAAATTTAGGCTATTGCATCGAAGGTTCTACTGCCTTGAAAGTTGATTCTGCCTCTTTAGTACGTAACGAAGGGTATTTATGGGCTGCTAATAAGACTCCAACGAAACCATCGAAATTCCGTTGGTATGTAGATGGTGTTGAAACAGCTGCTTTAGGTAGCTTATCAAGCATCATTTTCAAACAAAACGCGAAAGTGAAAGTGGACTATGTGTCTAATTACAACTGCCCATCTCCTGCTTCTGATGAAGTTACTGTGAAGAACTACGACAAGCCTGTTACTCCTACGATCACTGCTTTAAAACCAGCGAATGGTTCATTGGTAACAGCTTCGACTGTTGGTTTCTGCGAGGGAACGCCAATTGCAGGTCAATTGCAAGCTTCTTCATTACCAAATGGTGAAACTACTAAATGGGAATGGAGCAATGCATTAACTTCTAGCCTTATCGATTACAATAAAGTAGGATTCTATACAGTAAAAACCATCAACGCAAACGGATGTTATTCTGAATCATCTGCACCAGTTGAGGTGAAAGTATTAGAACTTCCTGCAGCACCAACGATTACTGCTGGTGGTGTAACTACTTTCTGCGCAAGAAAAGATGATGATTATAGTGCTTTCAATGCTGTAACATTGACTGCTTCTACTTCAAACAGCATTGTTAATTGGTATGGTATCGCCAATACTTCTCTTTCAACTTTGAAGGTATTTGAAGGTATTAAAACATCTGATACTTACTTCACTAGAGCAACTGATATCTACGGATGTATCTCTCCTGCTTCTAACAAGATTAAAGTAAGTGTACAACAGAATCCTGTAGCTACAGATGCTAGAATCGTGAAAGAAGGAGTTTACACCCTAAAAGCATTGAACTTCCCAGCAACTGTTACTGGTGGTACAGCTAGTGATTATGAGTGGAAATTTGGAACGACTGCTCTTCCTTCGAAAAGCTATATTACTAAGGTAAAGACCAATGGTGATTACAGCGTGAGAAGAAAGTATTTGTATGCCATCGACGGTTTCCCATTAACTTGCTATACAGACTTCACTAAATATGCTTATACATTAGATCCTGAATTTAATGGAGTAGCTATCTTCCCTAATCCAGTAACTAAGCCAGATGTTGATGGTGTTAACATTCAAATCTTAGATGATTGGACTAACGCAATAGTTACATTGTATGACATGGTTGGTCGTCCAGTTTACTCAGGTAAAATTCCAGCTTTAAACGCTGCCAATCCTGAGCCAACTAATATTCTTAAATTGCCAGGATTAGGTAACGGTATCTATATCGTTACTATCACAGCAGATAATAGCAAATCTTATACAGGTAAAATTATCGTTAGCAAATAAGATTAAAAACTTGATTAAAAGCCTCTCGTTTACTCGGGAGGCTTTTTTTATGCTATGAAACTTCACACAATTCTTTTCTTACTCATTGTATTGGCTAAGCTTCCAGCTATGGCACAATGGACACCTATTCCCTTACAAACTAAAGCATCCTTTAGGGCTATTCGTCAAATAAAAAACGAAATTTGGATTGGAGGAACGCTAGGAACAATTGTTCATTCAAGTAATGGAGGAATTAGCTGGAAAGAGTTACAAGTACCTGGAGCTGACAATTTGGATTTTAGAGATTTAGCTTTAATAGATCAACAAAAAGTTTTATTAATGAGTGCAGGGCCAGCTGATAAAGGCGCTGCGAAATTATACTATAGTAAAGACCATGGGCAATCTTGGTCCATCTTGTTTGAAAAAAAATCGGGCCCCTATTTCTTTGATGCGATTGCTTGGAATCAAAAAAAACAAGAAGGTGTTATGCTTTCGGACCCTATGAATGGTCAATTCCCTTTGTTCAAAATCGAAAATGGGGGAGAAAAAGTAAAAGAAATCAAGATAACATCCTTTCCTACTTTATTACAAAGAGAAGCCGCTTTTGCAGCCAGTGGATCATCCATACTCTGGATCAATGGAAAATTAAACTTAGTAACGGGTGGATCTGCTCAAGCAAGAATCCTACAAAGTCAAGATGAGACATTCACTAAGTTTCAGGTCATGCACCAAAGTATTCCAGCCGATAGTAGCAGTGGTTTTTTTTCCATCGGGGCAAGGAATAAATCTAATTATTGGGTGGTGGGCGGAAATTACTTGCGCTTAAATGGAAATAACATTGGCATTCTTGAGAGCAAAGATGCTGGATTAAGCTGGCATAAGTTGAGTGATTCCCCAAGCTTCTATATGGAAAAGGTACTTTGGACAGGCAAATATTGGGTTGTTGTGGGTCCCTCCAAGAGTGCGGCTTATGACCCTAAAAACAAAAAGTGGATTTCGCTTGGCGAAACCCACTTTCATAACGTCCTATTACACAAAAAATACTTATTCGCTGTAGGTTCAAAAGGCACATTAGCCAAAATTTCCTTAGCAGATTTAGACCAATTATTTCTTTCTAAAAAATAATGAAATAGGTGTTCCTTCTAATTTAAATGCCTTTCGCATTTGATTCTCGAGATAGCGCTCATAACTTTCTTTAATGTACTGAGGTAAGTTACAGAAAAAGATGAAAGTCGGATATGGTGTTGAAACTTGAGTACAATACTTTATCTTAATGTATTTCCCTTTCCATGCTGGTGGGGGATAATTATTGATTACCTCCAACATCACATCGTTTAATTTTGAAGTAGCGATTTTCTGAGAACGATTCTCAAACACTTCCAACATCATTTCGACTACCTGAAAAATACGCTTCTTTTCCATCACTGAAGTGAATATAATCGGCATATAATTAATCGGTGCTAAACGCTCTTTTATTGCATTCTCCAGCTTGATAGCGGTATTGGTATCCTTGGCAACTAAATCCCATTTATTAACCATCAAAACAATTCCTTTCTTAGCTTTATCTGCCATGCTAATAATGTTCATGTCCTGAGCTTCTAATCCTGTATTGAAATCAATGGTCGTGGCATCAACTAAAATAATAGCCAAATCACATTCTTCCATAGCCTTAATCGAACGTAATACGGAATAATACTCAATATTATCATCAATCTTCGCTTTTCTACGTATACCTGCTGTATCAGTAATAATGAAATCCTTACCGTAGAGAGTATAACGATTCTGAATGGCATCTCGCGTTGTACCAGCTAAGTCAGTCACAATGGAGCGCTCACGACCCAACAATGCATTTAAAAAAGATGATTTCCCTACATTAGGTCTACCTAAGATGGCTACACGAGGCACACCAGCTTCAGGATTTTCGACACCCTCTTCTTTAAAATGAGAAACCATTAAATCTAACATGTCCCCAGTACCACTACCACTTTCCGCTGCAATAGCATAAGGATCTCCTAAACCTAATTCATAAAATTCAGCTGCTACAAATGCCTTATCATGCGTATCCGCTTTGTTAGCTACAATAATAACGGGCTTTTTTGATTTACGCAGTACTTTAGCAAAATCCTTATCTAAATCCGTTAAGCCAACTTGACAATCGACTACGAAAAGAAGTACATCTGCCTCTTCCATGGCCATTTCAACCTGCTCACGAATGGCCCCTTCAAACATATCATCCGAACCATGCACATAACCACCGGTATCTATCACAGTAAAAAACTTACCCGTCCACTGACCATAACCATAATGGCGATCCCGCGTAACCCCAGATACGTTATCCATAATGGCCTTTTTTTGTTCAATCAATCGATTGAATAAGGTCGACTTTCCTACATTGGGACGCCCAACAATTGCTACTATATTTGACATGTTATTAAAATTAATCGAGCGAATACCCGAATGAACGCAATTTATCAGCCTTTGCACGCCAATCTGGCTCCACCTTGATAAATTGCTCTAAAAATACTTTTTTACCAAAAAATTTCTCCAAATCTTGGCGGGCTTCTATCCCCACTTTTTTGATACTTTCTCCCTTATGCCCAATCAAGATGGCTCGCTGTGAGACGCGTTCTACATAAATTTCTGTGGCGATTCGTAAAATAGTAGGCTCTTCTTTGAATGATGTAACTACTACTTCACAAGAATAAGGAATCTCCTTCTTGTAATTCATGAATATTTTTTCACGGATTATCTCCGATGCGAAAAATTTTTCGGGCTTATCAGTTAATTCCTCGGGATCAAAAAATGGAGGATGAACAGGCAATTTGGCTACAATATGTTCAAAGATTTGATCTAAATGCACCAACTCCAATGCAGAAATTGGCAAAATAGGCTTATCAGGAAATACTTGTCCCCAATAATCCAACCGTTCCTGAAGCTTTTCAGTTCCGACTAAATCAATTTTATTCAATAAAACTAAAATCGGAGTATCTGTATGGTCTTTCCAGTTAGTCAAGAAGTCTAAATCTTCATATTCATCAAATACATCTGTCACATATAATACTACGTCTGCATCTTCCAATGAACTCTTTACAAATTGCATCATAGATTTATGCAATTCATACTTAGGCATTAAAACCCCAGGCGTATCTGAATACACAATTTGATAAGGTGTCCCTTCAAATTCCCCATTCAACATACCTAAAATCCGATGACGGGTAGTTTGAGCCTTAGAACTAACAATAGACAATCGCTCACCTACTAATGCATTCATTAGGGTACTTTTACCGACATTCGGTTTACCTATAATACTAATAAATCCAGATTTGTGAGGAGATGCCATAAGAAAAACCACGCCTTGTTACTTGGGCATGAACATTAAAATACAAAGATACTTGTTTTTCTCGACAAAACCCTGCATCTTTGCACTCCGATATATCGCGGGGTGGAGCAGTTGGTAGCTCGTTGGGCTCATAACCCAAAGGTCGTCAGTTCGAGTCTGGCCCCCGCTACAAGTAAAAAGGCAAATCTTTATGGTTTGCTTTTTTTGTTTAATGTGGCTTCGAGAGCCTCAGCCACCTTCAAGAGTCTCGGTCACCATCGAGAACCTCAGGCACCTTCGAGAGACTAGCCTCGGCCACCATGGAAAGCCACGGCTATTTATGAATACGATACCTCCTCTGAGAACCTCAGCAATCTTATAGAAATTTCCAACTAAAGTCCGGTGCCTTCGAGAACCTCAGGCACCTTCGAGAGAATAGCCTCAGTCACCCTTGGAAAGCCACGGCTATTTATGAATACAAAACCTCCTCTGAGAACTTCAGCAATCTTATAGAAATTTCCAACTAAAGTCTGGTGCCTTCGAGAACCTCAGGCACCTTCGAGAGACTAGCCTCGGCCACCATGGAAAGCCACGGCTATTTATGAATACGATACCTCCTCTGAGAACCTCAGCAATCTTATAGAAATTTCCAACTAAAGTCCGGTGCCTTCGAGAACCTCAAGCACCTTCGAGAGAATAGCCTCAGTCACCCTTGGAAAGCCACGGCTATTTATGAATACAAAACCTCCTCTGAGAACTTCAGCAATCTTATAGAAATTTCCAACTAAAGTCTGGTGCCTTCGAGAACCTCAGGCACCTTCGAGAGACTAGCCTCGGCCACCATGGAAAGCCACGGCTATTTATGAATACGATACCTCCTCTGAGAACCTCAGCAATCTTATAGAAATTTCCAACTAAAGTCCGGTGCCTTCGAGAACCTCAAGCACCTTCGAGAGAATAGCCTCAGTCACCCTTGGAAAGCCACGGCTATTTATGAATACAAAACCTCCTCTGAGAACTTCAGCAATCTTATAGAAATTTCCAACTAAAGTCTGGTGCCTTCGAGAACCTCAGCAATCTTATAGAAATTTCCAACTAAAGTCCGGTGCCTTCGAGAACCTCAGGCACGATAAAAATTAATCAATAAATCAAATGCAAGATGCTCCAGATGGTATATTATAGCTCTCGATGGTGCCTGAGGCTCCCGAAGGCACTAGAAAGAAAACTAACTAACAAATCAGGTGCATGATATTCCCGATGGTTGTTGAGGGTCCAAATGGCGCAGTATGGCTCTCGATGGTGCCTGAGGCTCTCGAAGGCACCAGAAAGAAAACTAACTAACAAATCAGGTGCATGATATTCCCGATGGTTGTTGAGGGTCCCAATGGTGCAGTATGGCTCTCGATGGTGCCTGAGGCTCTCGAAGGCACCAGAAAGAAAACTAACTAACTAACTAACAAATCAGGTGCATGATATTCCCGATGGTTGTTGAGGGTCCCAATGGTGCAGTATGGCTCTCGATGGTGCCTGAGGCTCCCGAAGGCACCACTAATCTATCATATGATCATTTCAGGAATATTATCAATCTAAACAAAACAAGTTTAACCTTAAATCAATAAAATAAAGAATTACCACTTAAAATGTATATCTACCGTTAGATTAATGCAGGACAGATAATCACAGTTTGTTGAGTAAATTCGCAGAACCTATTTAATAATAATAAACCTATGAAAAAAGACATTAAATTGCCGAGCATTGACCAATGCCCGGTAGACGACATTGTATTCATTGAAGGAAAAGGAAATTACAGCATCGTATTCCTAAAAAACAAAAAACAAATCACGATTGCTAAAACACTTAAGAAATTTGAATCTCAATTACGCATGAACCCATTTTTGCGGGCACACAAATCGTACTTAGTAAATAGAGAGAATATTTCAGGTCAAAATTTCGAAGGCACCAATACACTAACAACCATTCTGGGAAATGAAATTCCTATTTCTCGTCGAAAACTTGACTTAGTTAAAAAACATTTCGCATAAAAAAAGGGTCTCAATTGAGACCCTTTTCTATTATTTCTTATTTGATTATTTTCCAGAAGGAGGAGCTAACAAATTAAAGAATTGATCTAATTTAGGAGTAACAATAATCTCAGTACGACGATTCATCTTACGTCCATCCTTACTCTTGTTCTCCGCTTGTGGCTCAAACTCACCACGGCCACCAGCTGTCATACGCTCTGGATCTACTGAGAATCTAGTTTGTAACAAACGAACTACTGAAGTAGCACGCTTAGCACTTAAATCCCAGTTATCTTTGATACAATCTGTTGAGATAGGCACACTATCAGTATGACCTTCAACTAAGATATCTAAATCTTTATGATCATTGATTACTTTCGCTACTTTCGCTAACACAGCTTCCGCCTTAGAGTTAATCACAGAACTACCAGATGCAAACATTAACTTGTCAGAAATAGAAATATAAACGACACCTTTTTTCACTTCAACAGTTACATCTTCATCATTTACATCAGCCAATGAACGCTTCAAGTTCATTACTAAGGATAAATTGATTGAGTCCTTACGTTGGATAGTCGAGTTCAAATCCTTGATATACTTTCCTTGCTCATTCAAAGCATCCAATGACTTACGAATACTTTCAGCACCTGATTTATTGATTACTGACAAATCAGATAAACGATCCAATAAATTGGTATTTGTTCTCTTCATGTAATCCAATTGCTCTTGCAAGTTCTTCAAAGAAGCAGTTCTAGCTTCTAATTCACCATCTCTCTTTTTAATCTCAGCTTGTAAACTAGCTGTTAAAGATTGACAATCAGCAAGATCAGCTCTTGATTTAGCAAGCGATTGGTCACTACTAGCTTGTAGTTCTGTTAAACGTGATTGCAAATCAGCAATTTTCTTTTTGCTTGCACAAGAAAAGAAAAACGGCATCAGAGCGATTACTAAAAGTAATTTTTTCATAATGATGATTCGGTTTGGGGGTTAATGACTCAATGTTTAAAATATAATTGCCACAAAAGTATGAATGATATCGCTAAATCTTGTCCTTATTGCCATTTTTTTTTAAAAAATATAGCCCATTTTTTGAATAGCCGCCTCCGCAATTTTTCGTCGAGCTTCTTTCAGGTTTTTAGGATCGATTTTCGTAAAACGCTTCAATCCCATTAACATAACGTTTAACTCATCTCCAGTAGCAAAACCCGTAATAACTTCCTTACCATGATGATGAATTTTATCTACCGCTTCGTGCAAATATACCAATGCACATTCTTTGGCAATATCATTGGTAGCCTCGCCAGATTGCTGAATTAATTTATCCACTCGTACTAAAACAGACTCCGCAACATAAATTTCAATCATCATATCAGCCAAAGACATCAAGATTTCTTGCTCTTGCTCGATTTCGGCAGTATACTTCTGCAAAGCACCTCCAGCAGACATTAACAAGGCCTTCTTCAAGTTAGTAATCACTTTGTATTCCTTTCCGAAAACCCCTTCTGGTACCGAGGTGGAAAAATCGGGCACACCTAAAATCTCCTTGCCAACAGCCATAGCAGCAGTCATAATATCAAGCTCCCCTTTCATGGCTCGCTTGATAACAGTACCTACTGCTAGTAATCGATTTATCTCATTCGTTCCTTCAAAAATGCGGTTAATCCTAGAGTCCCGATAAGCTCGATCCATGGGAGCTTCTGCAGAAAATCCCATCCCTCCATAAATTTGAACGCCTTCATCTACAGAATAATCTAAGGTTTCCGAACCGTGGACTTTCAATAAGGCGCATTCAATTGCAAATTGTTCTACTCCCTTTAATTTAGCTTCAGAATCACTCATTCCTGATGCCTTTAACTCAGAAATAGTATCATCAATATTTTGTCCTACTCGATAACAAGCTGATTCACTGGCATAATTTTTCACAATCATTTCAGCAATCTTATATTTGATAGCTCCAAACTGATGTAAGGATTGCCCAAATTGCTTACGGTCATTGGCATATTGTACTGCCTGATCAATCACTCGTTTTCCTGCACCAATCACGGCAGCAGCTAGTTTAATTCGACCAATATTTAGAATATTAACCGCTATTTTAAATCCACCTTCACGTTTAAACAACAAGTTTTCTACAGGAACTGGACAATCATTAAAAAAGATTTGACGGGTAGAACTGCCTTTAATTCCCATTTTACGCTCCTCCTCGTTCATGGTAATTCCACCAAAACTTTTCTCTACAATGAAAGCCGTCAAGTTTTTATCATCTGCTATTTTGGCAAAAACGATGAATACATCCGCAAATCCGCCATTGGTTATCCACATTTTTTGACCTGTAATCAAATAATTTTTACCATCTTCTGATAATAAAGCTTTGGATTTGGCAGCATTAGCATCTGAACCAGAATCTGGTTCAGTTAAACAATAAGCAGCTTTCCACTCACCAGAAGCCAGTTTAGGTAAATAGCGTTGTTTTTGTTCCTCAGTACCATAATACAAAATAGGTAATGTTCCTATACCTGTATGGGCCGATAATGCCACAGCAAAAGAATGTCCTGCTCCGCAAGCCTCTGCTACTAACATGGAAGTATTAAAATCCATCCCAAATCCACCATACTCTTCAGGTACAGAAGTTCCTAATAAGCCTAAATTGCCCGCTTTGTCCATCATGTCCACCATGACAGAGCTATCTTTGGCACCATCCATTTCTTCCAACCGAGGTTGAATCTCTGTCTTGATGAAGTCAATACAAGTCTGACCTATCATTTTTTGCTCCTCTGAAAACTCCTCAGGAATAAATAATTCCTCAGGTAAGAGTGGGCGAATTAAAAACTCTCCCCCTTTCATTGTTTTGTTCGTAGCCATAGTCTCAAATTTTAATTGTTGATGAATGTAATGTGGTTTGAAATTTGTTGATGAGTGTAATTATGATTTTAGATTCAGTGTTTGTAGAATTTCAGTAGCATCTTCCTCTAAAAACTGATTAATAGATTGTATCACCTTAAAGAACTCTTGAGACTGTTCGGCGCCAATTCGTTCAAATAGCTTTTCATTAAATAATATAACTCCTTGCTTAGCCACATCTCTTTTTTTCTTGCCTAAATCGGTTAAGAATATCTTAACAACGCGCTTGTCGGCATAATTAGTCTCTCGGCGTATCCATTTTTTATCTTCTAATGTTTTCAGCATCCGAGTCAAACTTCGGGCTTCCAGACCAAGCGCTGGTGCAATTTTAGTAGCAGGAGTTCCATACTTATCAATATGTAACAATACATAACCTATGGCCATGGACATATCAAATTGTGCAGCATAGGTATTATACATCCGGCTGATGGCATACCAGGCTGATTTAATTTGGAAATCAAAGGTACTTTCTGCTTTCATGATCAAGGAGTTAATTTAGTATGCAAGCATACCATTATGTAAAAATGTGACAAAAAAAAATAGGATGCAAGCATCCTATTTTCAAAATTCCAAAATATTTCTGATTATCTCACACGATTTCCTCGCATTCTTTTGCTATTCACTTTCAAACCTGAGAATGAAGACTTCATAATCATCAAACGAACCTTCTTTTTATTGTAAAGTAAGTATTTGTTCCCATCGTAACTCAATCGAGAGAAAGTAGGACTTCCAGCATCATCAACCAATTGGTAATAATACTCTCCTCTTTCACCTACAACAGGCCCGAAGTGTAAACTTTTTTCTTCTCCAGCTCCTGCCTCAAAGGAAATCAATAATTGATCATTGGCTTGCTTCACTAAAACACCAGGAGTCTGTTGTTCTAATGTGACGCGGTTAATTGACTTACCATTGATTAATATGATCTTACCCGATTTAACATTGGCATCTGATGCATTTAATTCTCTTTCCAGAAAAAGGGCATTGTCATTGTAGAACTGAATCTTCTCTAGAGGAAGTTGGTTTTCTTTGATTAAAGTCATCAAAGATCCCGTCAAATATGCTTGTTGTGAACAACTACTTAAAAGCACTACAGTAAACAAAACAATGGCTAAGTTTTTCATGGAATTAATTAACGCCTTCTGCAAGGATAAGCACTTTATTATTTAATACTTCCACAACTCCTCCCTCAATTTCAAATGATTCTTTGTCGGCAGTTAATAAACCTTTTTTCAAAGTACTAACTAAAGCTGCGTGATCATTCAAAATTTGAAAGGAACCATTAACGCCAGGTAAAGTCACCACAGAAGCTTCTGCGGAAAACACTTTACGGTCGGGTGTAATAATTTCTACAAACATATCTATTTTTTATTTAGCAGCTTCTGCCAACAATCTTTCACCTTTTTCTATGGCATCTTCAATGCTACCTACTAAGTTGAACGCTGCCTCTGGCAAGTGATCGTAAGCACCGTCGATGATCGCATTAAATCCTTTGATGGTATCGTTGATGTCTACCAAAACGCCTTTTAAGCCTGTAAATTGTTCAGCCACAAAAAATGGTTGAGACAAGAAACGTTGAACACGACGAGCACGAGATACAACTAATTTATCTTCCTCCGATAATTCGTCCAATCCAAGGATTGCAATAATATCTTGTAACTCTTTGTAACGTTGTAAAATTTCTTTCACACGTTGCGCCGTATTGTAATGAGATTCTCCCAAAACTTCAGCAGATAGAATACGAGAAGATGAATCCAAAGGATCCACAGCTGGATAAATACCTAATTCCGCAATTTTACGAGAAAGTACGGTAGTAGCATCTAAGTGAGCAAATGTTGTTGCTGGAGCTGGGTCAGTCAAGTCATCCGCAGGTACGTAAACCGCCTGTACAGATGTAATTGATCCACGCTTGGTTGAAGTAATACGCTCTTGCATAGCTCCCATTTCTGTAGCTAAAGTAGGTTGGTAACCTACCGCAGATGGCATACGACCTAACAAAGCCGATACCTCAGAACCTGCTTGAGTAAAACGGAAGATGTTGTCAATGAAGAATAAGATATCACGACCTTGACCTTCTCCATCGCCATCACGGAAGTGTTCCGCAACTGTCAAACCAGACAAAGCCACACGAGCACGAGCTCCTGGAGGTTCGTTCATTTGACCAAACACGAGTGTTGCTTGTGATTTAACTAATTCGTTTTCATCAACCTTCGTCAAATCCCACTCACCAGCTTCCATCGCATGCTTGAATTCTTCACCATATTTAATAACGCCAGATTCAATCATCTCACGTAATAAGTCATTTCCTTCACGAGTACGCTCTCCAACACCTGCAAATACGGACAAACCTTCGTATGCCTTTGCAATGTTGTTAATCAACTCCATGATCAATACTGTTTTACCTACACCAGCACCACCAAACAAACCGATTTTACCACCCTTTACGTAAGGAGCTAATAAGTCAATTACTTTAATACCTGTAAATAAAACCTCTGTCGTTGTTGCTAACTCGTCAAATTTCGGAGCAGAACGGTGAATAGGTAATCCTCCAGCTGATTTTGGCTGTGTTATACCATCGATTGCCTCTCCTACTACATTAAACAAACGGCCTTTAATTCCTTCACCCGTTGGCATTGTCATCGGTGTTCCTTTGTCAATTACCTCTTGTCCACGTTGAAGTCCCTCAGTACCTTCCATCGCAATGGTTCTTACTCGATCTTCTCCTAAGTGTTGTTGAACTTCTAAGATAAGTTCCTGTCCATTGGTTTTGGTTACAGAAAGTGCATTTAGGATAGCTGGTAAGTGAGAGCCTTCACCTTCAAAGCTTACATCGACTACGGGGCCAATTACCTGCGCTACTTTTCCTTTATTAACTGCGTTTGCCATTTGAAAAATAAATTTGTTAGCTTAAAAACTAAGAATTGTTATTGAATCGAATGCTATTGACATTCGGATTGCAAAATTAGTCGGTAAATTCCAATTAGCAAAACCGAAGTTTGTATTTTTTTGCTATTTTTTGTCGATATCCGCCCTTTTCTTTGAATGAATTAAAGTTTATGCAGAAATTTACGTTATATAGCCATTGCCTATTTTTATCCCATGCATGAAACAGCGAATTGATCAAATACCCACCATCTGGTTTATCTTTTCTTCCCTTATAGGCCTCTTTTGCCTAGGAATATACGTTTGGGGTGGAATAGAGGGTTTAGCCTGGGAAGAAGTCAGTGAATTAATCCCTCAGAGCATCTCTTTATTCCCAGAATCCAATAACACTACTCAGTCCTCCATTTTTCTCGTACGTCAACATTACTATGTAAAATTAATTGCCCCTGTATTTTGGCCCATCGTAGTGGGTGCATTCTTGGCAATTTTTGGCTTGACACTTTTAGGACAATTCCTTCAATCATGGGCAAAAGTAAATTGGCGGCAAATCCTTTTAGGAATACTAGTTTGGTGTGGCATTATTTTTTGGAGAAATATTGAACTAAGCCCAAAGGAATGGTTTGGCTTTTTACATAGTCCTTTGATAATTATCTCTGTTATCGCTGCAGGTTGGCTATGCATCTTAAGCAGCTCTGCCATACCTTCTTTCATGTTAGAAATTTCGCATGGCCCTGACAAAGCTTCAAGTCAAAGAAAGTTTGTAGGCTTTTTGCTCTTTTATTTGGTCAACCTGATATTAAGTATGGGGAACCTGTGGGGCTTTTGGACATCTACTTTATATGTCCCTGCATTTATTATTTTAGAAACTAGTTTTGCCCTAGGTATGTTTCGAAGTCTTCGATTGGAAGACAAATCCCAACAAAAATTATTTGCCGCCTTATTTTTACTAAGTCATTCCATATTAATCCCCTTTTTATGGAATAATAATGAAGTGGGAATTCGGGCGATTGAAAGCTGGGGCATCATGACGCACATGGCCATGATATTACTATTTCCAGTTTTTCTTTGGGCCAATTTCAAAGAGCCTATCCAACAAAACTTAGCAATCTATAAAGTCATTCATAAGGCTCATTTCATCCCCATTTATTTAATTCAAATTGGAGTATTTATTCTTTGTGTTTCGTGGGTTTTCGCTCGACAAGGGACTTCTTGGCATCAAATTGTGGCTGCATATTACAATGAACAAGGCGATGTAGAACATTTTGGAGGAGGTCGAATGTTGGAGGAAATGGCTTATAAGAATGCCATGATTCACAGTAAATTGAATCAAAAAAGCAATTTGAGTCTGGCTAGAATATCTCAGATTGCAGGTGATGTTGAGAAACAAGCTTATTATTTACAAACTAGTCAAATTAAATATCCACAAGAGAAAAACTTTGTGGCATTGGCCAACATCTATGGAAATGAAAACCAATGGTTTGAATCTTTATTTACACTCAAAAAAGCCCACCAATTATTTCCAGAAAGCGCTCAAATCGCTACTCAATTAAGTCGTGTATATGAACAATTAAAACAGCTTGATTCCGCAGCTTACTTTGCCGTCATGGCCAAAGAATTAGCTCCCAAAACACCGATTACCTGGGCAAATTTGTTGTATTTTGATGTGCATCATAGAAGTAAAATTGTACAGAAAAATGAAATAGCCCTTTGGTCAACAAGTTCTGACCGTGCCGTTAAAAGTAATTTACTAGCCCTTCTTTGGCAGAAAAATCAAGCATTACCAGCTGATTACACACAAGAAGCATTGGATTTCCAACTGGATGTGAGGGATTTTGCTTACATCTATACTAGTAGCCTTTATTTCAAAGGGCAGTCGACCGTTTATCCAATTCAAACATGGATAAAGGACCCTAATTGGTTACAAAAATTTCCAGAAATTGCCTTCCTTGATGCTTGGCAGGATTTTTATCACCAACAACCATTACGGGCATTAAATAAATTAGACCTGTTGGTTCAAAGAGAAAATGAAACGAAAGCACAAGAATATCTGCCAATTTTACACCATTGGAAACAGCAACTATTGGAAGTAAAAGCCAAGGTTCGACTGGAAAACGTTTCACAAGCTAGATCGGCCATTCAAAATTATCCATTTAGCGTGGGCATTTTACAGCAAGCTCTTCCTTTATTGCATCAAGCCAGTAAGCACCAAGAAGCCTATCAGGCTAGTTTGGCAGCGGTCCAATGGAATGAGGAGCAAGCTGAGTTTTATCCCATATTTATCAATGAGTCATTCCAACAAGGGGAAATAAGCTATGCAGAAGAAGCTATGGCCCGTTTGAAAAAATTAGATCCAGCTTTATATCAAACCCATGCTGCTGCATTTTCCGTGGCTAAGGAAAAGGCGGTGAATAGGCAGAAGTTTTAGTTAATGTAAAATGTAGAATGAAGAATGTAGAATAGATTTTGCTTCCATTCATTCTTAATTCTACATTTTACATTCTACATTAAGCTCCTTTTGGCTAGTTTAAAAATTTGACTTACCTTTGCAGAGAATATTATGGGGAACGGAGTAAATGGTTCTTTCGCTTCCTATTCACTTAATGAACCAAACAACATGAATCAAAAAATTCGCATCAAGTTGAAATCTTTCGACCATTCATTGGTTGATAAGTCAGCTGAAAAAATCGTTAAGGCGGTTAAAGCTACAGGAGCAGTTGTTTCTGGCCCTATCCCACTTCCTACTAAGATTGAGAAATTCACTGTTTTGCGTTCACCCCACGTGAACAAAAAAGCGCGTGAGCAATTCCAATTATGCACTTACAAGCGTTTAATTGACATTTTCTCTTCTTCAGCTAAGACTGTGGACGCGTTGATGAAATTGGAATTACCATCAGGAGTTGATGTTGAAATCAAAGTTTAATGATTTCGAATTTCACAAAAAAGGTCTTTGTAGCAATGCAAAGACCTTTTTTTATAATTATAATTTATAAATGATGAATTATGAATGATTGTACAGGCCATTTCATTTTCAAAAATAATACACATTTCTATAATTTATAAATTATAACTTACAATTCTCTACCTGCTTTTTTCTCTGAATTAAACAATTGAAAAATCTTCCGAACAGGCTTTAGAAATAAAGTGAAAAAATACGGTTGAAGTCCATTGTCTTTCCAGGCTTGTCGATCTTCCCGATTAGCCACCAAACGATGCTTCCATGAGGCTGTACTAGTACCTCCATTGCGCATGGTCATGAGCGTTTTGGGCAAATATGCTGCCGTTTTTTTGGCTTTATATAAAGCTCGTAACATCCAATCATAGTCGCCGGCACAAGTGAAGTCGGTCCGAAAAGGCCCAATTTCATCATATACCGATTTTTTGGCATAAAAGGACAAATGCGGAGGCATCCAACCCCAGAGCCAATTGTTGCGTTGATATTCACCAGCCGACCAAAACCGAACTAAAGCTCCACTGATTGGATCCACAAACTGAATATCCCCATATACTGTGTCCGTGCCTTTTTCTTGAAAACGAGTAACTACAGAGGAAATAATATCGTTAGCAGGATAAAAATCATCTGCGCCAATCATACCGATAATATCTCCCGTTACGCGTGCCAAGCCTTTATTCATGGCATCGTATATGCCTTGATCTTTTTCTGAAATGTAATGAATTTGACCTTCGTAGTCCTTTAAAATGGAGAGGCTGTCATCTTTGGAACCGCCATCAATAACCCAATATTCTAGATTAGGATAATCTTGAGCTAGTACACTCTCGATGGTTTGTCGGAGTGTAGCCGCAGACTGATAACAAACGGTAATGATGGAAACCTTAGGTGAATTCATAGATTTCACAAAGATAGAGATTGTCAGAAGAAATTGGGAATAATTGGGGTTGGGGAGAGAATAATCGGAATTATTCAAACCACTACCAGAAATGAATCAAATTAATCTTATGAGGTTTATCCATTTATTGATTTCAACCTGATTTAGTTAATAGGCTAATCAACAAGAAATTAATACATGGCATATTGTGAATTCTTAACTTGTAATTTTAAATACAATGGATAAAATGTGTGTACTTTGAATTGGCTCATTGCCTGTGCTGATTATCTCTTTTTTCTCCATGGTTATAAACCCAAACCAAAGCATAAAACGATTGAAGGTTCTAATGGAATAACAACGATTAAACTGTCTATCTTCATTGGAAGAATCATCTTGAAAAAATGTATACAGATTCGGAAAAGCTTTACCATAAAGATCAGCATAAAACCTACTGGTTTGAGGCTCATTGCCAAACTTGCTTAGTAAAATAACTGAAAATGCCCAACCAAATTGTCCAACTGGCACTTCTGGATAACCATCATTATAGCTCCATGGAAACTTATTAACAAAAGCTTTAAAAAACTTTTGAAACATTTGTTGCCGATTATTCGTCTCTAATAAATTAATAGCCACTTTAGTCAAAGTCAATTTCCCATTTGTTTTTCTAACTAGCCCCGCCAATTCTGCCGTTAGCCTTGCACTTCTTATAGAAATACAATCTTCCTCTTTCCACAACTTATATAAACCGATTTCAATAAAATCGTCCAGTAAAAATCGCAAATCATAGAGTTCTGTGATCACCTTCCGGGGCAAAGCTCCCAGAGGTGTTAATTTAATATGTTTTTCCCGTTGAATGATTTTTATATATGCTTCCACAATTCGGAAAAGTGGCATTTTATCTAGCGTACCATCATCTATTTTATCCAGAAATTGTACTGGGGAATTCTTTTCTAGAGCATCATAAAGTAAATACTTCATATCATTGGGCGAATATCCCAAAAAATCATTTACAGGTAAGTTGTTCATAGATGAAATTATTTCTTCTATGTCATCAGGTGCTTTCACCATTATTTTTGAATTTTTCTCATTTGATGAGACAAGTAATTTGGTGACGTTTAATTTACTGAAAAATTCAACAGTTTTTCAGTGCAACGAATCTATCTAAAAAGTAAAATTTGTTCAAAAGTAAATTAACGGTTTATCTAATGTGGAAAATAAAATTTTCTATTTCTATAAATTGAAAAAAAAAGGGCTCTTTTATCGAAAATTAGATTACTCAAATTTGAAAATTTAGTATATCATTCTTGATATATAATTCATTGGATTTGGGGGAATTATTGGGTTAAAAATATTACGAATCTAAAATTCCTTTTTCAAATCCATCATTCCATGAAGAATTCTAATTACTTCAATTTCATTTTGAGAAATTCTTGAATACAAAATCAAATGTTCTCCAGATTTATACCCCAAAATATCCTTTCCTAACATTTCATAATTTCTTCCTAAGGTTGGATTAATGGCCAATTCATGACATGAAGATAAAAGCAATTGAAAATATGCATCAGCTTGGTTTTCTGACCAGATTTCAACGGTATATGTCCAAATGGAAGATAAGTCATCTACAGCCTTATTAGTAAAATAATACTTAGCCATTTGACTTCCTCCCAGCTTTGAGTAATTGCAAATGTTTTTTAGGATCAAAATGGATAGAACGACCACTTGCTATTCCATCATTAACAGCTTTTCTTAATGCAATAACCTTGCTTTCCTCATCTTCAAGAAGGCGGAGTCCTGCCCGAATAACTTCGCTAGCATTAGTATATCGACCATCATCTATCGAATGTTGAATAAAATTTTCAAAATGATTCCCGAGCGATATTGATGTATTTCGTCCCATATATGAGGTAGTTTATTCGTGATAAAATTACCAAAAATTGGTAATTTGTCAATAGGGCTAATTCATTTTATCAATAAATAAATATAGAATTCGCTGACCTAAAAAATACTGCGAAAGTGCGCTTTATTTGATTCATATGGATAAGTTGAACGAAATAAAGAGTCGCAAAAACAAAAACACTCCCCTCATCAAAAACTCTTTCATTTTTTTTAAACAGAATGCTTTGTTAAAAATATTTTTTTTGTACCTTTGCAAACCCAATTCGAATCAGTTTCGAAATATGTAAATGTTAAAGAAATGAAAAGAACTTTTCAACCTTCGGTTAAAAAAAGAAAAAATAAGCACGGATTTCGTGAGCGTATGTCTACAGCTAATGGTCGTCGTGTGTTAACAGCACGTCGCGCTAAAGGTCGTCACAAACTTTCAGTTTCTGACGAGAAGAGAGGAAAATAAGCCTTTGATCTTAGGAAAGAAGATTTCAGGTTAGCTTAGTTGTACAACAAGTTTCATGCCGTGAAGTTTACTTTTCAAAAATCCGAGCGACTTACGCAAGTCAAAATCATAGATTCACTATTCCAAAAGGATAGTCAGATCGTAGCACAACGGTTTGTCTATCCTTTTCGAGTTTTATATCAATTTGGCCCTCAGCCTTTAGAATTTCCACAAATTCTTATTTCCGTCCCAAAGCGCAAGTTCAAAAAAGCGGTCGATAGGAACCTCATCAAAAGAAGAATCCGAGAAGCTTATCGCTTGAACAAAGCCTTTCACCTAGGAGAAGGGAAAGAGAAATTACCAGATTTTCTGGCTTTTGTTTATATTGCTTCTACAATTGAGCCTTTTGATCGGATCAATAAGAAAATGCAGCTAGTCTTGCAAGAATTTAGCAATACCCAAAAAGATGCCACAAAAAACTCCTAAGTCCATCAAAAATTGGCTCATCGCCTCCCTTTCAGGAATCAGTATCATATGCGTCTTAGCATTTAACTCCCCAGGAGACCGTTTTTTTGAAATTGCCAAGAACCTAGATATTTACGCTTCCGTTTTTAAAGAATTAAATAAGTTCTACGTAGATGAAGTGAACCCTAATCAGGCTGTAAAGACTTCTATTGATGCTTTATTAAAAAGTTTTGACCCTTATACTGTCTTTTATCCAGAAGATGAATTAGAGGATTTTTTAACCATGACCACTGGAAAATACCAAGGAATTGGTATCATTTTGGCGGAAATCAATCAAACGTTTCGGATTTCTTTTATTGAAGAAAATAGTCCTGCCTTAAAAGCAGGGTTGGGCATTGGAGATCAAATTATTGCAGTCAATGGGATTGCTCTTTCAGACAAACCAGATGCCGACCCTTCCAAACTGTTGCGTGGCCAAGCGGGGACCAAAATTTTGGTCAAAGTGCTCAAAAATGGCCAAACCACACCACAAGAAATAAGCATCAATCGAGAGACCGTTCAAATTAAAAATGTGGTGTATTCTGGTATTATTCAACCAGGAGTAGGTTATATTTTATTAGAAGATTTTAATGCTTCCGCGGCCAAAGAATTAAAAAATGCTTTGCAAAGCTTGAAACAGGCAGGCATGAAAAAATTAATTTTGGACTTGAGGGAAAACCCAGGGGGGCTTCTGACTCAGGCGGTTGATATTTGTAATTTATTCCTACCCAAAGACTCGGAAGTAGTTTCTACTCGCGGAAAGGTGGAAGAGTGGAATAAAACCTATAATGCTCTCAATCCCAGCACGGAACCTGAATTACCCTTAATTATATTGATCAATAATCATTCGGCTTCTGCATCGGAAATCGTGGCTGGCGTAATGCAAGATTATGATCGCGCTGTTTTAATTGGTCAAAAAAGCTTTGGAAAAGGTCTTGTTCAAGTTACTCGAGATTTACCTTTCCGAACTAAAATGAAGATAACTACAGCTAAATATTACATTCCAAGCGGTCGTTGTATTCAAGCAATCGATTATCAACATCGAAATCCAGATGGAAGTGCCGTTGCCTTAAAAGATTCGAATAGTAAAACATTTTACACTAAAAATCACCGTAAAGTAGTCGATGGAGGAGGAATTACCCCTGATATCGCGGTAGAAAAAATAAGCACCTCCCCATTCACGAATGCCCTTCAAAAGCAGCATATGATTTTTCTCTATGCTTGTTATTTTCGAAGCAGTCATCCAAGTATTTCTACAGCCAAAGATTTCAGTTTAAGTCCCATTGAATATCAAGCATTTTGTACTTGGTTGAAAAAACAAAATTTCAAATTTGAAAGTCAAATTGAGAAGCAATTCCATGTAATCAGCGAATTAGCCAAAAAGGATAAATCCTACGCTAGCATGGAACCTGCACTTCAGAATTTCAGAAAGGAATGGGCATCCAATTTGGATAGAGAATTAACTGCTTATCAGTCAGACATCATTACTTTATTGGAACAGGAGATTGTACAACATTATTACCTTCAAAAAGGAATGAATGAATGGTCATTTTCAAAGGACCCTTCCATTCGCGAAGCTTTAAAATTATTTGAACAGAATAATCGTTTTCAATCGATTTTGGCAGGAAAATAACATGAATTTGATTCTTAGTATAGAAACTTCTACCCCAACTTGTTCCGTCGCGATACATCAAAACGGAGAATTAATTGCTCAAAAATTAATTGTCGAAGAAGGGGGACATTCAAAACAAGTCACTGTTTTAATCGATTCGCTATTACAAGAAAATGGATTGAATTTATCTCAAATAGAAGCTATCGCTGTTTCCATGGGACCAGGCTCATATACTGGACTACGAATTGGTTTAGCCACAGCAAAAGGATTATGTTTTGGATTGGACATTCCATTAATAGCACTACCTACTTTAAAAATATTAGCCCAAGGTTTTCGACAAAGCCAACAAGAATTTTCTCAAGTCCGATTACTTCCTATGTTAGATGCGCGAAGAATGGAAGTTTATGCGGCTTGTTATGAAATGGAAGATTTGCAAGAGATTCAAGCCTCAAAAGCTGTCATTTTAGATGAAAATTCCTTTGCTGATTTACAAGGAACAACATTGCTGGCCTTTGGCAATGGTGCTGAAAAATGGCAAAATACTTGCCAGCATCCTGATATTCAATTTGTTAAGAGTCCATTATTTCCTGAAGCTCAATTCATGGGTGCTTTAGCCTATGATGAATATTTGAACAAAAACTTCCAAGATTTGGTTAGCCTAGAACCGGATTATTTGAAAGAATTCATGGGAACTCAGCCTAAAAATAAATCATTGTAATGGAAGAAGAAATCGTCAATCGAGTAAAACAAAGTGGTTTAATTCAATTGGATTTGGAAGAAATGCGAATCCCAGGGGAGCGAATCTTTTTGGACATTAAACCCCAGTTATTCATGGAACTAGTTTTAAAAGAAAAAGACTTTCGAAATTTCCTTGCAGAACATGATTGGGCAAATTATCAAGGTAAGCATGTAGCGGTGGGATGTAGCAATGATGCGATTATACCAACTTGGGCTTTTATGCTTTTAAGTATTCAATTAAGTCCATATGCAAAAACTATAGTTTTCGGGACCTTGGATGATTTGGAAAAAACGCTGTTTAAACAAAGGATCGATGAATTGGACACTCAAGATCTAGTAGGGGCTAGAGTAGTAATAAAAGGCTGTTCGAAAGAGTCGGTTCCTACCGATGCCTACGTACAAATTGCACAAAAACTTCAGCCTATAGTAAAGAGTTTGTTCTTTGGTGAGCCTTGTAGTACCGTTCCTTTATTTAAAAGGAAATCGTAAAAAAAGCCTTCTTCTTTCCTGACTTTTAATATCAACTTATTGGACAATAAGTGTAAAATTTCATTCGTTTTGACAACGCTGTCAAGGTTTGGAACCTTGCCAGCGTTAGGAAATTTTATTTCAATTTCTGCTTAATCTTATCCATATACTGCATCACTTTTTGTTGATAATAAGGTAAAAGATCTACTGGAACATTTTGGAATAAATCTCGATTATCTTTTTGTCTTTTAAGGAAAGGTGCTAAGTTGGGAGGAGGGTTTTCTTTCCACTTTTGTAAGGCTGTTTTTGATTCTCGTTTCGGGTCTTCCCCCTGTTCTTTTAATGCCTTTTCCGCTTCCATCAAACGTGGGAGCATTTGATCTTGACGCTGTTGTAACGAATTATTCAAGCGCTTATTCACAATATCCGACTCATTTTTATCCATATCCTTAATTAAGTCTGATAAGGATTTCTGTAAACCTTGACTACCAGGTTGGCCTTGTAACTCATTCATTTTTTGCTCCATTTCCTGACGAATCTGCGCTTGTTCTTCTGCCATTTTTATCAATTCTTCATTGGTAATCATCATAGGCTGGGACCCCATTTTTCTGGCTTTTTGATTCAATTGCTGCTGTCTTTTCCCCCAATTCCCTTTTGAGTTTCCTTTCGACTTGCCTTTCTTTCCAGATTTGGCTTGTGCTGCTTGATCCTGCACTTGCCGTAATAAATCCGACAACAACACAGCCAATTGGTTCGTCGCAGCCATGGCCTCTTGTTGCCTTACCGGCACAAAATCCCATTTACGCTCCTTCATCATACGGGACGCTTCCTGCATCCTTTGCTTCATATTAGCCGTTTCCTTAGTGATGGTCTGAGACAGTGGCATCAATTTTTTTCCCAAGGAAATTAAACTATCTTCCAAAATAGTAGCCATCTCTCCCAACTTATTTTGCTCTTGAGCGATTTGACGAACGGCCACATCTCCTGCAGGAATCTTTTTATACGCTTTCATAATGCGTTCTTGATCAAAAGACAATTGCAACAAATCTTCCATCAACAAGCGCAATTGAGCTAAATTCAAAGCCACTTCGGTAGATTCCTGCTGCTCCTGCTGCTCTTCCAATTTTTTAGCCAATTTTTTCATTTTTTCAGCGGCTTTCTTTTGATTGGTTTCGGCTTGTTTCGACTGCTTATTTTGTAAATTTTCTTGGGCATTATCCAAATTCTCCTCCATCTCCTCTTGCAATTTCTCTTCTTTATCCAAATCCTGCTCACCTGGAATCTCCTTTTTCTCTTGAGCAATCTCATCCAACTTTTTCCTTTCCTCTTCCACTTCTTTGTTCAGGGCTTCTTGTTGCTTAGCTAACTCTTGTTCATTTTTCCCGTTGTTCTTTTCACTCAACTCCTCTTGCTTTTTGGCCAATTCCTTCCAACGAGAAATGGATTCATCTAGCATTTTTTCTACTTTCAACTCTTGATAAAACTGCTGTAGCCTCTCTAATTCCCGCTCCATATTCTTCCCTTGATTCCGCATTTGATCCAAGTGTTTTTGCCATAAAGTGGCCGACTCCTTTTCCCAATTTTTCAACAGCGCATCGCGTCGTTTCTCCATGTCAGGATCCCAAAGCTGAGAAATCATTTTCTGCAAATTTTCCATCTTCTTCATCCAAGTTGGATCCACTTGCTGGAAGCTCATTTGCTGACCCATCCATTGTTCTTGCATCTTTTTTAGCTCTTCAATCGTCTTTTTTAATGCAGCTTCTTTATCCAATACTTCTTGTAAAGCTTTCAAGTCAACTTCCTTCCCAAGCTGAACTCGCTTGGTCAATTCATTGATCTCTTGCTTCATATTTTGAGCCTTTTGAAGAGAATTCAATACTTGTTTTTCAGCCTGATCTACTTGTTGATCCATCTTCTTTTCTAAGCTTTGGCGCTCAGGATACTCCCAAATTTGAAGTCTAGACTGTGTCCACTTAGGGCCATGCAAACCATCTTGATCGGAAACCTCCACTCGATAATGAATTTGATCTCCCGGATGTAATGCCAATGAATCGACGCGCCAGATAAACTCCACTTCCATGCGCTTCACACCAGCCTGTATTGGAATTACCTGGATTTTTTTGACTGAAAAGCCCTTGACATCTTTCCGCTTAATTTGATAGGATAAGCGCATTTGACCTAAAGCATAATCATCCTCTATCAAGGCATTTAATACCCTAAATCGATAATATAGCGTATCCTCCAACCACTGAGTTTGCAAACTCGGCCTTTGGTCCAAAATAACCTCAATGGGTTGTATGACACTTTTTTGAACAGGCATCTGCGCATTTTTTGCAATAACTTGATATCCGCTATTTTGGCTGATAGTTTTAGTCAATTGATACTTCGTTCTTAACAAATTGGGGCTTGCCCATTCAACTGATGATTTGTTTTGAAACTGAATACCCAATTCTTCAGCACCAGATGAAGTCATTTCCCAACGAACAATAGTTCCTTCAGGAACTTTCAATGGAATCGCTTGATGTATAGTCTCGCTTGGTTTTTTTAAGTAACTAGGATAAATCAACTGAATCGTCATTTCCTTCAAGCCAGGCCTTCGCACTACGGGTAAAAGCTGCGGTTCTGAAAAATATCCCCCTGCCTCAAATTGCAGCCATTTCTCCACTTGAATCGCTGGAATTAATCCCCGAAATTGATTGGTCTTTTCTGTGGGATTTAATGGTATACGCTCCCCATCCCAATGTAAAACCACTTCACTAGGTAAATTTTTACCCCTTAGCTCAAGTAAAAATTCGGTGTTTTCTCCTGCAACAGCTTGAAAGGGTTTATTTAAAACAACAAATTCAAAAGGTAATTCCTTAGGGTAATGAAATGAATAATTCCAAATACGTAAACTCGGCTTACGGAAAAGATTGGGGAAGGTCAACTGGCCGATTCCCAATACGGCAAAAAGTGCAAGGAACAATAAAAAAGGTTTCTTCAATTCCCTTAACTGAATAAAATCCTCCCAATGATATTGCTTCAAAAAGGATTGCTTTTCTTCAATGGCAGCCTGCCAAAGTTCTAAAGAATAATCAGGTGCTTGACTTTGTAATTGAAGTACATTAATTAACGCATCTGCATGTTCTAAAGGCAAATATTTCCCTAAATTAATGGCCAATCGATAATAATCTTCTTGACCCAAAGGACGCATTAAATCCCAGATTGGCCCTCGAACAAAGAATAACAGAATTCCAATTGAACTTATAAAAAATGCGTATAAAAATATTCCACGAATGGCTGATGAAAACCAAGCTAGGTATTCCAATAAAATCAAGAAAAATGCTACACTTAAAATCCAGATAGCAGCATGTATCAAGGATTTCCACAACTCTTTTCGAGAAAGCTGTTGATGGTAGTTTCGTAATTGGTTTTGAAGCGGATTGTACACGGGTTTTGCTAATCAGAACAAGTCAGAACTTGAAAATACGAATTTTCAAACGCATACCATTCATGAAAGGGCCAAAATAAAATTGCCCATGAGTTTCTATTTTGGTATTTTTGAAGAATATTGACTCCAGCATGTCGCAACAATCACAAGAACAGTATCAATTTATTGAAAGTATACTTCGCCAAAATTTAGGCGAAATTGGTATCATTGAGGACTTTCAATTTTTTTATGGAGGAAATTTTAATTTAGCTGTTCGTGTTAAGTTAACAAAAGGAGAATATTTCATCAAATGGAATCAAGGTGATCACCAAGGCTTATTCCAAGCAGAATCGAAAAATTTGGCTTTGATAGCCTCCACCAATACCATTCCAGTTCCTCAGGTATTGGGAGTAGGACAATTGGATGAAAAGGAATACTTGGTGATGGAGTGTATTCCATCTGCTGAAAAAAAAGAAAATTACTGGAGTGATTTTGGTATAAAATTGGCCCATTTACATCAAACGACAACTTCTCAAGGGCATGGCTTAGACTATGACAATTTCATAGGTGCAGCGAAACAGGTTAATACATGGAACTTGCAAGGAGTGGATTTTTTCATTCAAAACCGATTAAAGTATCAAGTAGATACCGCCTTATACCACAGAAAAATTGATGGCATAACGAATGAGGCATTTGAAAAACTTTACGATAAAATCCCATCCATCATTCCCAATGAGCAATCTGCTTTAATTCATGGGGATTTATGGTCAGGAAATGCCATGGTCAATCAACATGGTTTAGTAAGCTTGGTGGATCCATCCTGTTATTTTGGTTTGAGAGAAGCGGAAATAGCTTTCACCACCATGTTTGGAGGTTTTGAAAAAGAATTCTATGAAGCTTATCATGAGTCCTTCCCGATTTTAAAAGGATTCCATGAGCGGATTCCTCTCTACAATTTATACCCATTAATGGTACATGTCAATTTGTTCGGAGAGGGCTACCTACCGGCAGTAAATAAGATATTAGATACCTATTTAACTTAAGCCTGAGCTAAAGTCCAGCTCTCTACTACCTTTTCTACATCTTTGGCATCTGGGAAAAAAGATACTAATTTTCGAAGAATTTCTTCAATAACCGCATCTGGACAGGATGCTCCACACGTCAATAAGATGCGCACTTTAGGCTTTTGAGGTATGTAACCATTTATGGTAACTTCTTCTTTGTTTTTATTATCAAAATGAAGAATTTCTTTTTCTGAAATCAATTTTTCAGCCGACTTAATAAAATAAGCAGGTAGTTTTTCCTGACACAAATCGACCAAATGAGAAGTATTCGATGAATTATACCCTCCAGCAATGATGGCAAAATCCGCTTCCTCAGCAATTAAGCCATAGGTAGCACTTTGGTTATCATTGGTAGCATAACATAACGTATCACGGGTATCGGCAAAATGGGCTGTAATTTGATTTGGCTCTAATTGATAGAAACGGACAATTTCAGCTTTCAAATATTCCACTATTTCCTGGGTATCAATCGCCAACATAGTCGTTTGGTTCACGACACCTATTCTCTCTAAATCTTTTTCTGGATCAAAACCTTGAGAAAATTGACCTTCAAATTCCTCATAAAATTCTTGAGAGGTTTTCTCTTTTCGGATGTAATATGCTAATCGTTTAGCTTGCTCTAAGTCCTTAACAATCAAGGTAGGAGTAACCACTTGAGAGTGGGAAAAAGTAGCCTTAGTCTCCTCATGACTGGGTTTTCCGTGCACCACAACTGTATATTTATTCTGCCCAATTTGATTGGCCCTATTCCATACTTTTTCAACAAAAGGACAAGTAGTATCATAAGCATATAAATCGATACCGATTTTATCCAAAATGGCATGAACTTCAAGTGTAGTTCCAAAAGCCGGAATAATGACTATATCTTCTTTAGTCAAAGTATCCCAAGCAACCAATTGATTACCATAGGTATCTTGAACAAACTTTACCCCTAAATCTAACAAATCTGCGTTCACGGCAGGATTATGAATCATTTCTGAAAGAAGAAAAATCCGCTTTTGAGGATTGTCCTCAATAATTTTATAGGCTGTTTCTACCGCATTTTCCACCCCATAGCAAAAGCCAAAATGACGAGAAAGCAATATTTCCACTGACCCAAAATCAAATACAGAGGGTTTGAAATTCTTTTTGAGCTTATCTCCTAAACGACGTACTTCCTTGACTCGGCTAATCAATTCGCTTTTAAACAAGGAAGGAATAGAAAAAGATTTCATTTTTTTAAAATTTCTTTTTTCAGTTCTACCATGAGAGAACCGATACTTTAAAATAGTTTGATCAATACCCTCTTTCATTTACACAACCTTTATAACTAATAATTTGATTAACAGTTTTCAAATTTACCAATTGATTTACAATTCCATTCACTATTAAAAAAATAACCACTTAATAAATCCCGCGTTAAAAAATTGAGGAAATCTTGGCAAATCAGTATAGTTATAATATTTTTGTAATTGATTTTCTTCTCAGCATTCCGGTTTCTACCTGTTAAGCCAAAAAAAGTATGAACAAATCTACTTCATCGAAAGTCCGATTTTGGCAGAATATTGATAAAAACCCCATTGGCGTTTTCTTTATTTCATTCGTAAAATACCCTATAAACATCTTATATGCGGGTTTAGGAATTATTGTGTTCATGTTTAGTTATCAATCTTCATTTTCTGAGAAACCAACGGAGCCAGGTTTTTTTGCTGGCAAAATCGTTTTTGATGAAGAAAATTATCACCGAATCGAAACCAAGAATATTGATGCTCAAGTAAAAAATGAAATGGGGAATCCTGTACTAACCCTAACTTGTACACAGGAAAAAAACCTTGAATCTGTTTATTTGAAGATTTATAAAATCAAAGGACCAGGCACTTATTTCATACCTGGAGACGGGGAAATTTCCAACATTGGAAATTTGATTAAAAATCTAGATAATTACCAAGATAAAAATAATTTCTTCGAATCAAGTTTGCCAAATAAAGAAGGAGTTAAGAACGGTGTAGGCCGTGTCAATATCACAAAAATTACATCGAATTTTGTCGAAGGCGAATTAATTCTCATCGCCAATAATCCAAAAGGTCAACAAGCCGTGCTTGAATCTGCCAAATTCAAAGTAGCTTTGCAGAACTAAATGCTCTTGCTTACCCATGGATTTTGAACCTAGCATAGTTATACCAGAATGGAATCAAGTACTTGATTTCCTTGAAACTCAATTCAATAAAAGACCTGCTGATGTTGACTCCGTTCTTTTTTTGATTGGTGTACAAGAATTGGGGAAAGGTCATGTTACTTTTAGTAAGGAGCAAAAACAAGATTTAATGCACATTGCAACTTGTAAAGTACTGAGCTTTAGTGGATTTTACGCTTTAGAAGGCTTAGATTCAGAAGGATGGCCACATTGGAATTTAGTTCAGGCCGTACCTCAAATACCACTTAAGGAACAGGAGATTCTCATAAAAGCCCATATCATTCAGTATTTCAAATCAGAAGTATTTAGCCCAGAACAAGCCTAAGTTTATGAAAATTATTTCATACAACGTTAACGGAATAAGAGCCGCCATTCAAAAAGGATTCATTGAATGGTTGAAGGACGAAAATCCTGATGTGCTTTGTTTGCAAGAATTAAAAGCAGACAAAGACCAAGTGGATACTTCAGCCATTGAAGCTTTAGGCTATCAAGTATATTGGCATTCTGCCCAAAAGAAAGGTTATTCTGGAGTGGCTATTTTTTCTAAAATTACGCCAAAGTCAGTCTCAATTGGATGTGGCATCGAAAAATATGATGTAGAAGGACGCGTCATCCGAGCGGATTTTGAAGACTTTTCCGTGATGAGTGTTTATATGCCATCAGGCTCTAGTGGTGATGAAAGACAAGGATTTAAAATGATTTGGCTTGCTGATTTCCATCAATACATTGATCAATTAAAAAATGAAATTCCCCATTTAATCATTTCTGGGGATTATAATATCTGTCACAAAGCCATCGACATTCACAACCCGAAATCCAATGCAAACAGCTCTGGATTTTTACCAGAAGAAAGGGAATGGATGGAAAATTTTATTAATTCGGGATTTGTGGATTCATTCCGACATATCAATTCTGAACCTCATCATTACAGCTGGTGGAGTTATCGGGCTGGTGCTAGAGGGAAGAATTTAGGTTGGCGCATTGATTATCATCTGGTTAGCGATTCCTTACGTGATCGAATTGCTCATGCCCAAATTTTACCCGAAGTCAAGCATTCCGACCACTGTCCCGTGGTCATACACCTTAATTAAGACCCATGCATTACGAAAAACACGTATTTATTTGTACCAATGATAAGCCTGCTCCTAAAAAATGCTGCGGATCTGAGCATGGTATGGCATTAGTAGAAGCCTTCAAAGCAAAATGGGCAGAAACAGGAAGTGATCAAAAAATCAGAATACAAAAAGCTGGTTGTTTAGATTTCTGCGGTAAAGGGCCGAGCATGGTCGTTTATCCAGAGGGAGTATTTTATGGCAATGTTCAATTAGAAGATGTCGCTGAAATTACAGAAAAACACTTAATTGGAAACGAGATTGTATCTCGACTTGAAATTGGATAAATTGCACTATGTTGTATCGTTTATACCCTACCCTACTCAATTCTTACGCTTTATATCTTAATCAATCACGTGATGGAAACGGCAAAATAATTGTCGATGAAATTGAAATGATTGAGCGCATCAATCGAGTTAAAAAACCCACTACGGTAGCACAAAAAAAGGGAGTAGATTTTGAACGAGCAGTAACTCTGGGTGAAGGGGAAGACTTATTCCAAGATGGGGTCATTGATAAAGCCAGGGAATTGTTACCTAGCAAATATAAAACCCAGTTTTATTTAGAGTCCCGCTATAAAAATGCCATGATTTACGGCTATGTAGACGGCGTGGGAGATAAGACGGCATTTGATTTAAAAAGCACCTCTTTTTATGAACCAGGTCGTTTTGCCAAAAACCATCAAAACCTTTATTTACTAGGTCTTCAGAAATACGGTATTGAGCAATTGGATTATGTCATCACCGATTTTAAGGACGTATATGTAGAATCCTACCACTTACAATCTGTGGATTTCAATCCTTTATATCAACAAATAGAAAGATTCATTTCTTTTTTAGAAGAAAACAAAAAATTCATTCGGGATAAAAAGATATTTGACCGTAAGGCTAACGATAATCAATTATCTTTGTTTGAATAAATTTTCAAGTGATTTTTCACATGTGTTAGATCCGAAATTTGCCAAGTTGCTTCTGATATTTCCGATAAATTATAATGTATGGCAGGAATCCCTGCTTGATTGGCTCCATGAATATCCGCATGCCAATTATCTCCTACCATCAAAGCTTCGTGAGCTTGGCAATTTGCACGTTGGAGTGCATGTTCAAAAAAGGCAATTTCAGGTTTTTTTGCCCCAACACCTTGCGAAGTAATCAATTCCTTAAAATGATGGCCTAGTCCAGAAGAGGCCACTTTAATATGCTGTATATCCTCAAAGCCATTGGTTAAAATATAGAGAGGGTAATGTGGTGAAAGAGCTTCTAACAAATCTTGAGCGCCCTCCATCAAATGGGTTTTACGGGGTGTTCTGAAAAGAAATTGTTCTGAGAATGTATCAGCAGGCCCTTGTACTTGAATGGCTTGAAAAAAACGCAAAAAACGCGATTCGCGCAATTCACTTTGGGATATTAAACCCATTTGATAATCATCCCATAATGCGGTATTGATTTGCTGGTAGGTATCCCAAATAGAGGAGACCGGTAGCGGACTTTGTTTGTCTAAGCCAAATTCTTCCACTAGTTCCAGTATGACTTCTTGGGAATTACGGTCATGGTCCCATAAGGTATGGTCCCAATCAAAAAAAATAGCTTTAGGCTGAAATATCATCCAACAAAGGTAATAATCATTTACCTTTGCGAAGCCTTTATGAGCAATATACTATGGAGCATCAACTGAAATTAACCAAACCGCTTGCCTTCTTTGATTTAGAAACAACCGGAATACAGGTACAAAAAGATCGAATCGTGGAGATTTCCATAGCCAAAGCAAACATTGATGGCACAATTGACATCAAAACTCGTCGAGTAAATCCTGGGATTCCAATTCCGCTAGAAGCATCATTGGTCCATGGAATTTATGATGAAGACGTTAAGGATGAGCCCAATTTCAAGCAAATTGCTAAGTCCATGGCACAATTTTTAGAGGGATGCGATTTAGCGGGATTTAATTCCAACCGCTTCGATGTACCTATGTTGGTGGAGGAGTTCCTTCGAAGTGATGTTGATTTTGACACAAAAAATAGACGATTGGTGGATGCTCAGCGGATATTCCACATGATGGAGCCCCGTAATTTAACTGCAGCATACAAGTTTTATTGCCAAAAAGACCTGATTGGTGCTCACGGCGCAGAAGCGGATGTTTTAGCCACCTTGGAAGTATTAAATGCCCAAGTAAAGCATTATGAAAACACGACCATGAAGGATGCAGAAGGAAACGAATATTTCCCTATTCAGAATGATGTGGCAGTTTTACATCAATTAAGTGCTTCCAATTCCATTGATTTTGCCAACCGAATGGTATATAATAAAGATCAAGTAGCGGTATTCAATTTCGGCAAACACATCGGAAGACCAATCGCTGAAGTGTTAAAATCAGATCCTTCCTATTACGATTGGATCATGAAAGGGGATTTCCCGATGGACACCAAACGAAAATTGACGGAAATTAAATTAAAAGGATTTCAGCGTTAGCCCCCTAGATAATTTCTATTTTGTCAGTTTATTTCCTATTTTTGCCCCGCATAAAAGCATTCGTTTGAATAGGCCATTTGATTCATTGACCTTTACATTTTTACCATGCAATCCATACCAGAAATAATACGTACCATTCCACTGACCAATTACATCATGCTGAGCTCAGCGTTGTTTTGTATTGGAATCTTGGGTGTACTTACTCGTCGAAATGCCATCATTGTTTTTATGGCTATCGAATTGATGCTTAACGCGGTAAATTTATTGCTAGCGGCATTTTCTTCTTATTACTCAGATCCATCTGGACAAATATTTGTCTTTTTTATTATGGCCGTAGCTGCTGCCGAAGTGGCTGTGGGATTGGCGATTATCGTTATGATTTATCGTAACATTCAAAGCATCGATATTGGTGTGCTTAATAAGTTAAAAAATTAATTTCAGCACAATTTCATCGCATATTCGACTATGTCATTACTTCTATTAATTCCTCTTTTACCACTGATTGGTTTTGCCATCAATGGTTTGGCTTATCCGAAATTATCGAAATCAATCGCTGGAATCGTGGGAACCATCCCTCCCTTGGTAGCCTTTGTGATCTCCCTTCAACTATTTTTAAATTTTGACGGCCAGACCCACATCATTCAATTAGCGGATTGGATCAAAGTGGCAGATCTAAGCATTCCTTTTGCATTCCAGATAGATGCCTTGTCGATCATGATGCTTTTGGTTATCACGGGAGTAGGTACCTTAATTCACTTGTATTCCATGGGCTACATGGCTCATGATGCAGGGTTTGGCAAGTTTTTCTCCTTCTTAAACCTGTTTATCTTCTTTATGTTGATCTTGGTTTTAGGAGCTAACTTCACCGTCTTATTCATCGGATGGGAAGGGGTTGGTTTATGTTCATATTTATTAATCGGATTTTGGAATCAGAAAAACAGTTATGGGGATGCTGCCAGAAAGGCTTTCATCATGAACCGTATTGGAGATTTGGGTTTCTTAGTCGGTATTTTCTTATTGATTCAAGAATTTGGAACTACGGATTATCAAACGATTTTTTCAACGATTAAAGACGGCACTGAAGTAGGAAATATTGGCCTAATCGCATTCTGTCTATTCATTGGTGCCATGGGTAAATCTGCCCAAATACCTTTATTTACTTGGTTACCAGACGCCATGGCGGGTCCAACACCGGTTTCTGCTTTGATACACGCTGCTACTATGGTTACGGCTGGTATTTACATGGTTATTCGCGCCAATGCCTTATTTGAATTAAGTCCGGAAGTATTGCATTTCGTAGGTTGGATAGGTTTGGCAACTGCCTTATTGGGTGCCGCCATAGGTCTTTTCCAAAATGATATTAAAAAAGTATTGGCTTACTCAACCGTTTCTCAATTGGGATATATGTTCATGGGTCTAGGAGCATCTGCTTATACCGCTTCATTTTTCCATGTAATGACTCACGCTTTTTTTAAAGCTTTGTTGTTCTTAGGTGCGGGTTCGGTTATCCATGCCATGTCGGATGAACAAGACATTCGTAAAATGGGAGGATTAAAAAGTAAAATGCCCATTACCTATTTGACTTTCTTATTAGGTACTATTGCCATATCTGGTATTCCTCCATTTGCTGGATTCTTTTCTAAGGATGAAATATTAGCCGCTTTATATCATCATGACTTTGCTATGTGGTGTTTAGCGATTTTAGGCTCAGCCTTGACTTCCTTTTATATGTTCCGCGTATTCATTCTAACATTTTGGGGTGATTTTAGAGGAACAGAAAAGCAAGCTCATCATTTACATGAATCTCCTTGGAGCATGACGATCCCTTTGATCATCTTAGCGGTATTCTCTGTGGGAGGAGGTTTCATTAATCTACCTCATTTTGCAGGTGGTCATGAGTTCCTAGCACATTGGTTAGCCCCTATCTTACCAGAGCCACACACAGCTGGAGAAATTTCTTTCTTCAGCTTAGAAATGGGTGCTCCTTTATTAGCGGCATTCTTACCTGCTATTTTTGCTATCTATTATTTTGGAATTCAAAAAGCGGTTCCTGGAAATGATGAGTCCATTCAAGGCATTCAAAAATTCATTTATCGTAAGTTCTATATTGATGAATTATACGATTTCGTATTTGTTCGTCCGATTCAAGTCTTATCCACTTTCTTTGCACAGGTGATTGATTTCTTGGTGATTGACTTAATCGTGGAAGGTGTTGGAAAAACAGTTAAAACGGCATCAGATGAAATTAGAAAAGCTCAAACTGGAAATGTAGGTTACTATATTTTTATGATGGTCGTTTCTATTGCGCTTATCTTAGTTTTAACACTTCGTTCACGAATTTTATAATTCATCTTTGAAATAATAAGGTATGTCTTTACTATTTATACTCTTTTTCCCACTTGTTATAGGCGCCATTCTTTTGGTTGCAAAGCCTAAACAGGCCTTTGCTATCTCTTTGATAGCGTCCATCATTGAATTAGTTGCTACCATATTGGTATTAAAAGATGCCGCTGCTGCTGAAAATGGTTTAGTATTCACCAAACCATGGATTGAAGAGGCAGGTATTTCATTTTCTCTTTGGGTAGATGGGGTAAATGGCATTCTAATAGCGCTATGTGCCTTGATGGTTCCATTCATTGTGGCTACTACCGCTAATTCGGATAAAGCCAACAATTCCCAATACCAAGGTTTAATGCTCGCTATGCAAACAGCCTTAATGGGAGCATTTCTTGCTAAAGATGCCTTCTTATTCTACTTTTTCTTTGAAGCTTCTTTACTGCCCATTTATTTCTTAGCAGCTATTTATGGAGGAGAAAACAAAAATGCGATTACGTTCAAATTCTTTGTTTATACCTTATTTGGTTCTTTATTCTTATTGATTGGTTTAATTTATGTGTATTTAGTTACTCCAGGAAGTCATTCATCGGATATAGAAACCCTATACCAAACGGCAACCATGTTGCCAGAACATATTCAAGGGAATTTATTCTTAGCCTTTTTTATTGCTTTTGCTATCAAGATGCCCATATTCCCTTTCCACACTTGGCAGCCAGATACCTACACGGTAGCTCCAACCCAAGCCACGATGCTTCTTTCCGGGATTATGTTGAAAATGGGTACTTATGGACTGATCCGTTTGGTATTACCCATGTTCCCTTTAGGAATCATTACTTGGGGAAATACGGCGATCATTTTATCGGTTATAGGAATCATTTACGGTTCTATTATTGCCATTCAACAAAAAGATGCAAAACGCTTATTAGCCTATTCATCTTTTGCGCACGTTGGATTGATGTCAGCAGGTATTCTAAGCCAAAGCTTAGAAGGTATCCAAGGAGCTTTATATCAAATGCTATCTCATGGTATCAATATAGTAGGCTTGTTCTTCATTATTGAAATCATGGAAAGAAGAACAAAATCGCGAGAAATAGCTCAGTTGGGGGGTATTACTCAATACTCCTACGTGTTAACCGTAGCTTTTGTCATTTTAAGTTTAGGTTCAGTAGCCTTGCCTTTGACCAATGGATTCATCGGTGAGTTTTTACTATTAAAAAGTGTGTTTGACCATGACATGATTTTAGGTATAGTGGCAGGTATCACCATTATTTTAGGAGCTGTATATACTTTACGTCTGATTCAAAAAACAATGTTTGGCAACTTTTCTCGTATCACCAAAGACTTTGAAGACTTAAGTGCAGCCGAGAAATGGGTTTTAATTCCACTTTGCACTTTAGTTATTATGGGTGGCATTTACCCTACATGGATTTTAAATTTCACTGAACCTGGTGTTCAGGCTTTGGTTTCTTTGTTAAAATAGAAACCACAAAATATATAAACAGCATCGCATACAATTATGACGGCTATCATTGCTTTATCTCTTTTTGGCATTAGTAATTTATTCTTAGGATTTTGGTTCCCAAGAAAAACAATACAATTGATCACCCTATTGTTTTTAGTGGTGTCCATGGCTTTGACCGTTTCCGACTGGAATCATGAATTATTGTGGTTTGGAAATATGTTCCGTACTACCAATACCTCCATTAATTTTAGCCTCATCTTACAATTAGCGGCCTTTTTTGTCGTGGCATTTTCCAAAGCATTTGGCCAAGATGATGAGCACACCCATCCGGCAGAATATTATGCCATCATGCTATTTTCATTGGTAGGAGCAATTTTGATGGTTTCATTTGATCACATGATTGTTTTATTTGTGGGATTAGAAATCTTGTCAGTAGCCATGTATGTTTTGACGGGTAGTGATAAAAGAAATCTTAGATCTAATGAAGCTGCTATTAAGTACTTCCTGATGGGATCATTTACCACGGGCTTCTTACTTTTTGGAATTACCTTGGTTTATGGCGCCACCCGATCTTTCTACATTTCTAACATCGGAACCATTCTAACTAGTACCGCTCCTGAATCTATTCCTAGTTTCTTATTTATTGGTGTGCTATTAGTCATCGTTGGATTATTATTCAAAGTATCTGCTGCACCATTCCATTTTTGGACTCCCGATGTATATGAAGGAGCTCCGACCATCTTTACCATGTTTATGTCAACGATTGTGAAGACGGCTAGCTTTGCTGCCCTATTCCATTTAGTTTCTGGCATATTTGGAAGTCTATATACCGTTTGGGTCCTACCTGTTTATTTCATCAGTATGTTAACACTTGTCGTAGGAAATATCTCAGCTGTTTACCAGCAAAGTGTCAAAAGAATGCTTGCCTTTTCAAGTATTTCTCATGCAGGATATCTATTGTTAACCGTTAGTTCCAAGCAAATTAGTACCACTTCTAGTATCCTTTATTACTCACTATCCTACACCCTTGCCACAGTAGTGGCATTCGCCGTACTAATTTTAGTTTCAGAATATCAAAGTGCGCGAGTAGAAAAACCAGAAAACTTCAGTTCATTTGAGGGTTTAGCTAAAAACAACCCTGGTTTAGCATTTTGTTTCACGATTTCCATGCTTTCATTGGCAGGTATTCCATTAACGGCTGGTTTCTGGGGTAAGTTTTTTATCTTCTCAGATACCTTTAGTAGAAATATCATCTACCCCGTTATTTTGGCCATCTTTATGTCAGCTGTAGGTATTTACTATTATTTCAAAGGCATTATCGCTGTCTACTTAAAAGCTGGCGAGATCGAAAAAATAGAAATACCTGCACTATTCAAAATGGCACTTTGGGCTTGTACGTTGGGTACCATCATCTTAGGTGTTTACCCTAGCTTAGTAAAAAGTGTATTCTAATCTTTCGCCATTTTGAGCAAATCGAACTCTAAACTATTTAATAAAAAAGACCTATTCGCCTATTTCCTCATAGCAGGAACAGGGGCTGTTGTTCAATTGGTATCAGGAGGACTTATTAAAGATTGGTTTGAAGTTTCCTACGAAGAGTCCATTTTACCTGCTTATTACATCTCTCTGGTTGTCGGTTTTATTTTAACCAAATTGTTCGCCTTCAATGCTCGGCAGTCTCAGCAAACCAGAAGAGAAATGATCAAATTTTTGATGGTAGCCTCTTTTTCAGGATTTGTCACGTGGTTTTTTAGTGTGATACCTTACCGTGGATTGAATATAATCATGCGTGATTTTTACTGGCAAATTCCCTATTCTGTCAAAAAAATCAACCTGACTCAAGTACTGACTACCATCAATGGGATGGGTTTTAGTTTTGTATCAAACTATGTTTTACACAAATCTTTCACCTTCAAAAGCAGCGGTTTTTACGACCGTTTCAAGGATTTAATTCGCTAAATTCATTCCATTCTTATAAATACTTAAGATTTACTTAATATTCTTAAGATTCAAAAATAGGCCTAATGGGATTTAAATGGTCATTTTTAAATATTTGTATCCCAATACTTAAAAATTTCTTAAAATTTTTGTCAAAATAATTGGTAGATACAAATCATTCCATTAGTTTTGTAGCTCAAACCTTAAATATCAAAAAAATGAAAAAAGTATTCGCTCTAGCTTTCGTTGCTGCAATGGTAACTTTGGCATCTTGTGGTGAGAAAAAAACTGAAGCTGCTGCTGACACTGTAGCTGTTGATACTGCTGCTGCTGCTGCTGTTGATACTGCTGCTGCTGACACTGCTGCTGCTGACACTGCTGCTGCGAAATAATTTCAAAGCAAAAGAGAGAAAGGTCCTTCGCTTGCGAAGGACTTTTTTTATGCCCTTTACCCAATGGTCAAAAGCAAAAGAATCCAATCCTTTTTCGATCATTTCCCCGCCAGCGTAGCTGAGTACTGTTTTCAGCTTTGGCAAGATTACTCCTTTGACTTTATAGTCAGTAAAGAACGGGGTTCCAAATTAGGCGACTACCGTTTTTCTCCCAAAAAAGGACATCAGATTACAGTCAATCACAACCTGAATCCTTATGCTTTTTTGGTTACTTACATTCATGAAGTAGCACATTTAACTACCTATTTAGCTTTTAAAAATAAAGTCTCTCCTCATGGTAAGGAATGGAAACAGGAATTTTACAACTTGTTTGAACCGATCCTTGATCCTGATTTACTCCCAGAGCCATTTGTTACAGTACTCCAATCCTACCTGAAAAACCCAACGGCTTCTTCATCCATGTATACTCCCTTAGTGGAAGTTTTAAAAACATTTGATCCAAAAACACCCCTGATTAGTTTACATGAATTAGCAGAGAATCAATTGTTTTTTCTAAAAAACCTCCGCCTCGTCAAAGGGAAACTTCGAAGAACACGTTACATTTGCAAAGAACAGATTAGCGGAAAACTCTATTTAGTAGCCAAAAATGCCCAAGTTAGCTTATTGGAAAACCAATCCACCGATTAATCCTGGACTTTTTTTCTTGGGTTTCATTCATATTTTATTCATTCCCTTCATTGGTTTATCACAAACTCATTCCGTCTTATCAGAAGGAACTTGGACAAAAATTGCCATAAACCAAACTGGCGTCTATCAAATAAATAAAGAATGGCTCCGTAAAAATAAGATAGATCCTAGCCGCATCAATCCGCAAAAAGTAGTTGTCTACCAAGGTCAACGAGGTGTATTGCCCCAACTGAATACTAGTCCGAGAACAAGTGACTTAGTTCCTGTTACCAGCTTATTCCTGGGAGAAGAAAATGGAATTTGGGATGAGAATGAACAAATTTGCTTTTTCGCTGAGTCCTCACATGTGACTAATTGGGATAAAGAACAGAAGAAATGGAAAACAAATATCCACCCATACAGTGACTCTGCCTTTTATTTTATTCGTTGGGATAATTCACAAAGCAACAGAATCAAACAAAATAATTGGGAAACAGGCCAAGAACCCAGTATCGATTATGCCTGGTCTCACTTTCACTATCAACCTGATTTAACAAATGCAATCCAATCTGGAAGACAATGGCTCGGAGATGCTTTTTATGGGAATAATGAAAAAATTATTCAATATCCAATCAAGGATTATAAAGAAGGAAAAGCTGCTCAGCTGTTCGGACAATTAGCCTCAAGCTCGGTAAAGGAAGGTTCTTTTGCGTTTACAATAGAAAATAATACACTATCCCCTTGGACCTTAGGAAGTATTTCTGGAGATCGATATGATCAAAAAATCCAAACCAATGAATTCTCCGTTTGGCTTATTCCGACCATTAAAAATAACCAATGGTCTTGGAAAATTAATTACATCAATTCTGTAGGTACGGGATATCTCAATAGCCTTTCCCTGAATTATCCCAGATTGTTAAATGCTGCCAATGAAAATCCTTTGTACTACTTCACCAACATACTGGATTCCACCTTTACCATTTCCATTCAAAATCTAAGCAAACAACATCAAATATGGTTTAAAAACGGGGAACAAGACTGGCTTAGTTTAAATAATTCAATTGCCAAAGGGAAAATAACTTCGAAACCGGGAAGTCAAATGTTATTATTTGATCCTAGTAAACTAAATACCCCAACTTTTATTCAGCATATTGAAAATCAAGATATTAAGCAAGGTCCAGCCAGTGAACTGATCATAGTAACAAGTCCAGCTTTACGAGCTGCCGCAGAAAAACTTGCTGAATACAAAAACACCAAGGCCAACATCAAAACCACCGTCATTACAAGTGATTTAATTTACCATGAATACTCCGGTGGAAAACAAGATGTATCGGCCATTCGCGATTATTTGTTTGATCAAAAAAATAGACCTGACGCTCTTTTAAAGTATGCCATACTTTTAGGGGATGCTTCCGTCGATTATAAAAACAAAAATTCAGTTGCCACTGCCTCAGAAAAAGCGAGTTATATTCCTACGTATGAAAGTAGAGAATCATTCCACCCCTTACTGAGCTATGCCTCGGACGACTATTACGGGTTGCTGGCTCCCGGACAAGGAGAATGGACAGAAGGAGATTTTGCTATCAATGAAAGTCTTTCTATTGGGGTGGGTAGATTACCAGCCAGAAATCCTCAAGAAGCTATGGTTTTGGTTAACAAACTCATGGACTACAGTGAAAAACAAAAATCTGCCGGAGTTTCCTTTTTCCAATTTGCCTGGATTGCTGATGATGGTGATTCCAATATTCATATTCAGGATGCAGAAGATTTTTCTTCAAGTTTAGCCAAAAGTAATCCCATTTTCCCGAAGCAAAAGATTTACTTAGATCAATATCCCATGCTAATAAATAATGGAGTATATACATCGTCCGCCACTAAATTACGTGTGAAAAAGGCTTGGGAAAAACAAGGGGATTTCATCCATTATATTGGTCATGGGGCAGAAACGGTTTGGGCAGATGAAAAAATTTGGACAACGGAGGATATTCAAAAAATGATTAATGCTCAACATCTTCCCTGGGTACTGACTGCCACATGTCAATTTGGAAGATTTGATGACCCCAATGTATTATCAGGTGCCGAATTAAGCCTAATATCAAATCAAGGTGGGGCAATTGGCTTGATTAGTACGACTAGACCTGTTTTTCAAAGTAGTAATTATGTCTTTGGTCAAGCATTTTATCGACTTATTCAAGCTCATATCCATGATAGCAATTATCGAATGGGGGATTTGTTTCGAGATACCAAAAACCAAAGTCATGCTGGAGTTATCAATCGAAATATCAGTTTACTAGGAGATCCCTCCCTCGCATTACCTTGGAGCTATCAGTCCATCAGCCTACCAATAGATACACTCTTGGCAGGATCTGAAACTCTTGTCACCTTGCCAATACCTGCCAATGTAGAGGAAGTGGAACTGCATTTAATCGGTCCAAAGCTTGCTCAAAAAACCCTAGGAACTAAATCGCCGGTTTATGCTTACGAAACTGATGGAGAACTATTTTGGAAGATTTCCAGTAAAATTACTGATGGAAAGCTCTCTTTCTCTCCAAAAAGTATACCTCAAACTTCAAATAATTTACGTGACAATACCTTAAAAGTACTAGGTAAAGATAAAGCTGGAAAGGTATGGGCTGGGGCTAAAAGCGTGTATCTCAAAGTCAGCAATCAACCAATGGTAGATACGCAAGGACCTAGTATTCAAATTGGCTTGGCCAACGAGCCCAATATATGGGCTACTAGCTCAAAACCCCAAGTAGAAATTCAATTAGAAGATAATGTGGGTTTTTTGTGGCAAAAAATCAATGGGGAGATCAGTTACTTATTGGTAAATGACACCCTAAAAGTGCCTCTTTTGGACTATTTTAAACCCAGACCAGGTTCATCCATCAAAGGTACAGTGTTATATCCCCTTCAGAATTTACTTCCTGGAGAATACAAAATTGAGGTAAAATGTTTTGATGTAAACAATAACATGAGCGAGTCAACGTTTCGTTTTCGAGTTTCGCAAGAGAATCTTACTGCTAGTTTTTGCCTAGTTTATCCAAATCCATTCTACGATCAGGTGAACATTCGCCTTTGGCAAGATATATTCTGGTCGGATTACATGTATAATTTCAAAATTATCAACCTTTTGGGTCAAACAATTGTAGAAAAAATGGGAAATTTACAGGGAGGTGGAACGGAATACATGGATCTTTCTTTCGTATTCCATGACGCTGAGATAAGAAATATGGGAATTGGGGCTTATTATATGCTTGAAATCAAAGATATAAGTGGCTCAGGTTTCCGTAAGTACAAGGGCAAAATAGCTACCTTAAAATAAATTTTGACAAATATTTTAGCTTATAAAACAACAATTAGCGTAAAAATGCCTATTTTTGGACTTCGCTTTATGCTGAATAGACTCTCTAATTTTTTTAAACAATGACGACAAACAATTCATTATTCCCAAAAGCATTATTAACCTTGGTAGCAGGTTTGATTAGTTCTTATGCGTTTGGACAAGCATTAGTTTCTGGTCAAATTAATTCAGGAAGAATTCCTACACCAACCATGTTATTCTTGAATGTTGCTCCAGATGCACGTTCGGCTGGTATGGGAGATGCTGGTGTCGCTATTTCATCGGATGTAAACGCCATATATTGGAATCCTGCTAAATTAGCCACTGCTGAGAAGGACTTAGGATTCTCTATATCTTATACCCCTTGGTTGAGAAACTTGGTAAATGATATGGCTCTTTATAATATAGCTGGATACAAAAAGACAAGTAAAGATCAAGCATTTGGATTCTCAATTAACTATTTTGATCAAGGATTATTCCAAGCAACTACTTCAACAGGACAAAGTGCAGGCAATTTCAATTCAAAAGAATATGCCATTACCGCTACACACGCACGTAAATTATCCAACACATTATCTTTAGGTGTTAATTTAAAATACATCAATTCCAATTTATTAGGAAACTATACAGGAACTAATGGTTCAGGTGTGGCGATGAAGCCAGCACAAACAGTAGCTGCTGACGTAGCATTGTATTGGAATAGCGTTTCTGCGAAAGAATGGAAATATACTTACGGTTTAGTTTTATCTAATATCTCAGGTAAAGTTTCTTACGGTGGTGTAGATAAAAACTTCATTCCTACAAACCTTCGTTTTGGTGTTGCTACAACGAAAGACATTTCAGAAGGAAATCGTTTAACTTTTACCTTAGATTTCAACAAGTTAATGGTTCCGACTCCATATTCAATCGATGCCAATGGTGCTAAGGTTGGAAATGATCCAAACGATGCTACGGCTATCGGTGGTATCTTTAGTTCTTTGTTTGATGCTCCAGACGGATTTGGTGAAGAGTTAAAAGAAGTCACTACTTCTATTGGTGCTGAATACTTATTCAACAATTCATTCGCTTTAAGAACAGGTTATTTCAATGAAAGCGAAATGAAAGGTAATCGTAAATATTTCACTTTCGGTGTAGGTTTTAAATTAGACCAAAAATACGGATTTGATTTTGCTTACTTAGTTCCAACAGGTTCTGGTAGCCCATTAGCTAATACACTTCGTGTGTCTTTATTAGCTGCTATCAATAACGGTGCTTCTAAAAAATAAGCTAACATACATGTTTTGATTTCAAATGACATTCCTCGGAATGTCATTTGTTTTTTACCCAAATAACTCATGCTAGACCGCTCCACTCCTCCTGCTGCTTATCCCATTGAACTAGTGAAATTTCCTAGCGTAGGTGTATTTCATCTAAGCAATGGAATTCCTGTATATTCCATCAATCTTGGTGAGCAACCCGTTTTTAAACTGGAAATTATAAGCCCTGCAGGTGCTAAATCGGGAGCTAAAGCTGGCTTGGCGAATATGGTGGCGAACCTCATGAGAAGGGGCACTCAATCTCACTCGGCACAAGTAATTCATGAGGCCTTTGACTTTTTAGGCGCATTTTGGGATATTCAAGCCAATCTTGATCATGCGAACTTTTCGGTATATGGTTTAAATAAGCACTTTGAAGCACTTATTCCATGGGTAGCAGATATGCTGAAAGAAGCTACTTTTAGTCAAGAGGAATACGAGAAAGAAATCGCTATTGAAATACAAAAAAACAAGCTAAACTGGCAAAAGACTTCTTTTGCAGCAAGCCAATTGTTCCGTGGTCAAATTTTCGGAAATCATGTGTATGGCCGCCACTCCACACCCGAAAGTTTATTGGACTTAAGTCGAAATGATTTATTTGATTTCTACACATCTACTTGGGCAAATGTCAAACCAATTATTTTCCTTTCTGGTAAAGTTTCTGACCAAGAATTGCAGTTGCTTGACCGCTTTATTGGCCATTTAAGCTTTGAGAAAACTTGGCCAGATAATACACCCCCAATAAAGCCCCAATCAGCTCAAATCGAACATGAACGCCGAGAGGGGGCATTACAAACTTCCATCCGTGCAGGCAAATTAGCCATTGGAAGAAATCATCCAGATTATTTTAAATTCAGTATTTTGAACACCATTTTAGGTGGCTATTTTGGTTCTAGACTCCAAAATAACATTCGTGAGGATAAGGGCTTTACCTATGGTATATCTTCTTCCATAGTTCCGTTACAAGAGTCCGCTTATTGGGTTACAGGTACCGATGTCAACGGGGAAAATAGTGCACAAACCTTAGAAGAAATTAAGAAAGAGATTCGAATTTTACAAACTGAATTGGTTCCCGAAGAAGAATTAGAATTAGTCAAAAACTATTTGATGGGGAGCTTTACAGGTGAACTCACTCAGGCCTTTGATATCGCTGAAAAAATCAAAGTCATTCAGCTTGAAAACTTAGCGCCTGACTTCTACGATCAATTTCAAAGCCAAGTTATCCAATGCCAAGCTCAAGAACTGCGCGACATAGCGAATCAGTACTTGAACCTGGATGAAATACATGTGGTGATGGTTGGAGCTTAAAATCTAGCTAATTCTCTAAACTCATTCACTCGAGACTCTAAGTCGGCAGGACTAATCTCAAACAAACGTTCTGTACCAAATTTCTCGACACAGAAGGAAGCCATAGCTGAGCCATAGACAATGGCTTGGCGCATGCTTTCAAAAGATACATCATCTTTTTGAGCTAAATACCCGATAAATCCACCTACAAAGGTATCTCCAGCTCCTGTTGGATCAAAAACTTCTTCCAAAGGCAAAGCTGGGCAGTAAAACATCTTATCCTCTTGGAACAACAATGCGCCATGTTCCCCTTTTTTGATAATCAAGGTTTTAGGGCCCATGGCCATGATCATTTTAGCTGCTATTCTCAACGAATATTGCTCCGATAACTGACGTGCCTCTTCATCATTGATGCATAATACATCCACCATTTTCAATACCCGTTTCAAATCATCCATGGCCACATTCATCCAGAAATTCATCGTATCCATCACGATCAATTTAGGACGCTTGCTTAAACCTTGAATCGCATCGATTTGCACCTGAGGGGTCAGGTTACCCAACATTAAATAGTCACAATCTTGGTATTCAGCAGGAATCGTTGGCTGAAAATTAGCTAATACATTTAGATCAGTCACCAATGTATCTCGCGTATTCATGTTATTATGATACTTCCCCGCCCAAAAGAAAGTCTTTTCCCCTTCTTTAATTTGTAAACCGGTCAAATCGATTCCTTTCTCTTCTAAGGTTTCCATGTACTCTTTGGGGAAATCATCACCCACTACGGCAACTACATTCACTTTAGGCAAGAAAAATGCCGCAGACAAACTAATATAGGTACAAGATCCACCAATAATTTTATCTGTTTTCCCGTAAGGGGTTTCTAGGGCATCAAAAGCCACTGTTCCAATTGATAATAAGCTCATTTTAAAATATTTAGCCTACTTTAGGACAACGACTAAAGGGCTGGTTTGGATTAAATAAATAACGATAAGTAATGTATGTTTTATCGATGCTGGCTCCCAACTGAGATACAAATCGAAGCATTTTAGGATTAAAATCGCCCACCCAATTCATATCCATCGTTTCATAAGGATAAAAAGGATTATCGCGGGCCGCTTGACGGAAACGCAGGGCTATTGCAGATTCCACACCTTTGCCTTGGTGTTCAGGCACGACACCAAAAATCACACCGCAACAGCGCGTTAAAGCACCTTTCCATTTCAGGAGTAAAAACTTGATCATTCCCCAAACATTCATTTTACCATTGAGGTGTTTAACAATTTGATTCAAATCAGGAATCACGATAAAAAAGGCCACAGGTTCTCCCTCTGAGGTATAGGCGAACCATAATAATTGCTCATCAATGATGGGCTTCATTTTCTTGACTAACTTCTGTGCTTGCTCTGAGCTCATGGCCGAGACACCGGGGAATTTAGCCCAAGCAGCATTGAAAATCACTTTGAAATCTTCAGCATATTTACTTAAATCTGATTTCTCAATATGCTGAAAAATATAGTTCGGATTTTGGTAAATTCTTTGCGCTTTTTCTTCAATGGATGGTGCTACATTCGCCGCAGAAACGGGTGAAACAAATACATATTGCTGGAAATAATCTTGGAAACCATAACGCTCAAAAAAAGCGATGTAATATTCTTTCGTCCAAGGCATTTTATACGTAGGTTCAAATTCCCATCCTTTCACCATCAATCCCCAAAAACTATCTCGCTCTCCAAAATTGATAGGACCATCCATGGCGTCTAATCCTCTGCTTTTTAACCATTCAGCACAGGCATCAAACAACATAAAAGCAGCTTTTTCGTCTTCGATACACTCAAAAAATCCCATACCTCCAGCGGATAATTCTCCTTCTTTGGCTGGTTTTCCATCGTGAAATGCTGCAACGCGACCAATGACTTGATTTTCTTCATTAAACAATAACCAGCGAATAGCCTCCCCGTGTTTAAAATGTGGATTTTTTTTAGGGTCAAATATAGACTCAATGTCCGAATTCAAGGGTCGAATCCAATTAGCATCATGTGCATATAAGCTAACAGGAAAGGTTAAAAAAGCTTTTTTTAATTGGCTATCTTCAGCTACTTCTCGTAAATACATGCTGGGTTTGAAATGAAATGTTAATATTCAACAAAGATAATAGAATGAAACGAGCAATCCGACCACCCATAAAACATTCAATGCTTATATATCGTTTGGTGGTTTAAAAGAATCAAAGTAATTTTAGTTCTTTTATAAATAGCAGCTCCGAAAGGATAATTTATACCATGCAAGCCTTAAAATTATACAATACACTCAGTAGAGAAAAAGAATTATTCACGGCCATCAATGCTCCACACGTAGGATTATATGTATGTGGACCAACGGTCTATAATTATGTTCACTTGGGTAATTTAAGGACTTTCACCTCATTTGACATCCTTCACCGCTATTTACGTCACATAGGCTACCAAGTGCGTTATGTTAGAAACATCACTGATGTCGGGCACTTAGTGGGTGACGGTGATGAAGGAGAGGATAAAATCGGGAAAATGGCCAAGCTTGAAAAGCTAGAACCTATGGAGATTGTACATCGCTATACCCAAAATTTCCACCAAGTGTTAGAACAATTCAATTTACTTCCACCGAGCATCGAACCAACTGCTACGGGGCACATTATGGAGCAAATTGAAACAACTAAGATTTTATTAGACAAAGGATTAGCCTATGAATCGAATGGCTCTGTCTACTTTGATATAGAAACCTACAATAAACAAGGAGGAGATTACGGAAAACTTTCTGGTCGTGTGTTAGAGGATTTACTAACAGAAACCAGGGATTTGGATGGTGTGGGAGAAAAAAGAAATCCCTTGGATTTTGCCTTGTGGAAAAGAGCTGCACCTGAGCATTTGATGCATTGGCCTTCACCTTGGGGAGAGGGATTCCCAGGCTGGCATTTAGAATGTACTTGCATGAGTCATAAGTACTTAGGTGACACATTTGATATACATGGTGGTGGAATGGACTTGAAATTCCCTCATCATGAATGTGAAATTGCTCAAGCAAAAGCCACCTATGGCAAAGCACCTGTTCGATACTGGATGCATACCAATATGCTTACCGTGAATGGCCAAAAAATGAGTAAGTCATTAGGGAATTCATTTTTACCTTCAGAATTATTTAGTGGAAATCACCCTTTATTGGAACAAGCCTTCAGTCCCATGACAGTCCGCTTTTTCATGCTGCAATCGCAGTATAGAAGTACCTTAGACTTTTCCAATGAGGCATTAAAAGCCGCACAAAAAGGGTATAAGCGTATCGCGAATGGACTTAGAATCGTAAAGAATATGTCCTTCCCTGCGAATGCCAGTCTTGAACTTGTCGACACCAAACACGGCGATGAAATACAAGCAGCCGTGCAAGGGTGTTATGGTGGCATGAATGATGATTTGAACACGGCAGTAACGATAGCCAATTTATTCACTTTATTGAAGAAAATAAATCAACTGTATACAGCCCAAGTTTCCTTAGAATCCATGGGTGAAAAGTCGTTTGATTTATTAAAAACTAACTATATTTCATTCTTAGAAAATATATTAGGCATTAAAGAAGAACTTCCAGATAACTGGGAGAGCATGATTCAAGGCTTACTTCAATTGTATACGGAATTCAAGCAAAGTAAGCAATACGACAAAGTGGATGAAATTAGAACAACTTTCAAATCCATGGGATTACTCATAAAAGACATGAAAACCTCCATTGATTGGGGTTACGAAGAATAAAAAAATGCTACAAAACTTAACACCTACGGTACGTACTTTATTGTTAATTAATGTGGGGCTTTACTTGATCAAGGGCTTTGGCTTTCCTCAAGAACTACTCTCATTACATTATTTCGGCGCTAGTGATTTCCGTTTTTTCCAGGTGGTCAGCTATATGTTTGTTCATGCTAGTTTCATGCACCTTTTAGGCAACATGTTTGGACTGTATATGTTTGGCTCCCTATTAGAACGCATTTGGGGTGCGCAACGCTTTCTTTTCTTTTACTTTTTTTGTGGAATTGGCGCGGGACTCTTATACATGGGCATCCAACATTTCATTGATTTTGCAGAAATAAGAAGGGCCACAGAGCTTGTTTTGTCGAACCCTAATTCAGATAATTTGATTGATTATGCCCAGCACTATGGGGTCATTTCGGCTCCTGGTGGACAAATCAACATCAACTGGGTTATATCTAATTATGAGGCCTTGATTAATATGGGTGCCTTGGGTGGAGCTTCGGGTGCCATTTTTGGCATCATCATGGCTTTTGGTTATTTATTCCCAAATTCAGAAATGTTTTTGTTCCCATTTCCTATTCCGATCAAGGCCAAATATTTCGTTACGTTTTATGGCCTTTATGAGTTATATGCGGGCATTCAGCAAAGTCAAGGGGATAATGTTGCTCATTTCGCCCACATTGGAGGGATGATTTTTGCAGTAGTTTTATTGAAAGTTTGGAAAACACATAGAAACAATTTCTATTGAGATGAAAAGTATTTGGCAAGACATCAGGCTCGTCATTCAAAATCCAGAAAATGGGTTGTGGCGACTTATTTTGGCTAATATCTTTGTCTTTGTTGTCATTTCCCTAAGCCATGTTTTTTTATCCTTGGCCGGAAAGGAAGATTGGTATAATCAATTACTAGAACAAATAGCCCTTTCTTCTCAACCCAAATTGGTCTTATACAAACCTTGGACCTTTTTTACTTATTTCTTTGCGCATTTCGAGGTTTTCCATTTAGTATTCAACATGCTATTCCTATATTGGTTTGGCAATATCATTCATAGCTTTGTAGGTCAAAAACGCCTTATTCAATTGTATTTTTTAGGTGGATTGGCGGGTGCCATTGCCTACATCTTGTTATTAAATAGCTTCTCCTATTTCGTCATGAAAGGCCCCATATATTTAAATGGGGCTTCTGCCAGTGTTTTTGCCATTGTTGTAGGTGCAGCAACTTTACAACCCAATTATAAAGTGCATTTATTGATCTTTGGAGAAGTAGCTATTAAATACGTGGCTGCATTTTATATTCTTTGGTCCATGATTGAAACCACTGGAACTAATGCCGGTGGTAATATAGCCCATTTAGGAGGAGCCTTATTAGGATTTCTTTATGCCTATTCTTATCAAAGAAGGCAATCTAGAAGACCCGTACCTGAAGAAAAAATTTATTCTTACTCCATGACTGTCCAGAAAAAAATTCAGGATTTTGTGGAGCAAAATGAAGCAGATGAGATTGAAGAGGATGAATTGAACGCGATTTTAGATAAAATTTCAACCTCAGGTTATGAAAGTTTAAGTAAGCATGAAAAGAAACGATTGTTTAAAGCAAGTCAAAAAAATGACTAGTCAGCCAAAAACATTTTTACCTTTGTATAGTTAAATCAGAACCCTTCATCAAATTTACCCCTCCAAGATGCAATTTCAAGCCGGACCTATCTTAAGCAAAATCCAATCCCCAGCGGATTTGCGGAAGTTGTCCCCTGCAGAATTACCTGCGGTTTGTCATGAATTACGCCAATTCATCATCGACAATGTTTCAGTCAATGGTGGGCATTTTGGTGCTTCCTTAGGCGTCACTGAATTAACGGTAGCCTTGCATTATGTATTCAACACACCTGATGACCAGCTTGTTTGGGATGTTGGACATCAGGCATATGGCCATAAGATTCTAACTGGGCGCCAAGATTCATTTCATACCAATCGATTATTGGGAGGAATTAGTGGTTTCCCTAAGCGTTCAGAAAGTGAATATGACGCCTTTGGCGTAGGGCATTCATCTACATCCATTTCTGCGGCACTGGGTATGGCTGTCGCCTCTAGGTATAAAAAAGAATTTCACAAACAGCACATTGCGGTCATTGGAGATGGATCCATGACTGCTGGTATGGCTTTCGAAGCCATGAATCATGCGGGGGATATCCCCAATAACATGTTGATTATCTTAAATGATAATTGCATGGCAATCGATCCCAATGTAGGTGCTTTAAAAGAATATTTAACAGATATTACTACCTCCCATACCTACAACCGGGTGAAAGACGATGTCTGGAATCTGTTAGGCAAGATGTCCAAGTTTGGGAAATCAGCTCAAGAAATTGTTTCGAAAATAGAAAACGGGTTAAAAGCTACCTTACTTAAGCAAAGCAACCTATTTGAATCCCTCAATTTAAGGTATTTTGGTCCTATTGACGGACATGATGTACATTATTTAACCACGGTGTTAAATGATTTAAAAGATATTCCAGGGCCAAAGATTTTACATTGCATCACTACCAAAGGTAAAGGCTATTCCTTAGCCGAGAAAGATCAGACCCTATGGCACGCCCCCGGAAAATTTGATAAAATCACCGGAGAGATCCACAAAAAGACATTTGATAATCCTCAAGCTCCTAAATACCAAGAAGTTTTTGGTCATACGATATTAGAACTGGCAGAGCAAAACCCAAAAATTATGGGCATTACTCCTGCTATGCCCTCTGGTTCATCTCTAAATATTATGATGAGAGCTATGCCCGATCGCGCATTTGATGTGGGTATTGCAGAACAACATGCGGTTACTTTTTCAGCAGGAATGGCGACGCAAGGGCTAACCGTTTTTTGCAACATCTACAGTTCTTTCATGCAAAGAGGCTATGACCAAGTGGTGCATGATGTCTGTTTACAAAAACTCCCAGTCATATTTTGTTTAGATCGAGCAGGCCTTGCAGGCGCTGATGGCCCCACCCATCACGGTTTATTTGATTTAGTCTACATGCGTTGTATACCTAACATGATTGTTGCGGCACCGAGAAACGAACAGGAGCTTAGAAATATCATGTATACAGCCTCATTAGATAAATTCAAAGATCATCAAAAGGCTATTACTATTCGATACCCTAGGGGTTCTGGTGTCATGCCTGTTTGGAGAACTTCTTTTGAGGAAATTACCATTGGCAAAGGACAAAAAGTGTTGGATGGAGAAGAAATTGCCATTTTAAGTATTGGCCATATTGGAAATGAAGCTGAATTAGCCTGCCAAAAAGCAAGATCTTTGGGCTTGAAGCCTGCGCTTTATGACATGCGATTTGTCAAACCATTGGACGAAGAAATACTTCATGAAGTATTTTCTCAATATAATCAAATCATTACCGTTGAGGATGCTTGTATCCAAGGAGGATTTGGCTCTGCTATCGCGGAGTTTATGTTAGATCATGGATACAACAAACCCATATTACGATTAGGAGTCCCTGACGATATAATTGAACATGGGGAGCCGCATGAACTTTACCAATTATGTGGGATTGATTCTGAAAATATCTTGAAAAAAATTGCCGATTTCTATCCGAACAAAATCAAATCTACTTCTCAGAAAGTGAATCAAGACTAAGATTTCACAATTTCATTATCTTCAATTAGTACTTTTCTAAGAAATTATCCCTACCTTTGCACCTTAAATTTCCTCAGGCAGAGAGATTTGATTTCATCAAAGCGCCATTATTATATGCTAAGCATTCGCAACATTGCCATTATTGCCCACGTTGACCACGGTAAAACTACCCTAGTCGACAAAATCATTCATGCATCTAAGATTTTTAGAGAAAATCAAGAATTTGGTGACCTTATCCTAGATAACAACGACCTAGAAAGAGAGCGCGGAATTACCATCGTTTCCAAAAACGTATCCGTTCGCTACAATGGCGTGAAAATCAACATCATTGACACTCCTGGTCACGCCGACTTTGGAGGAGAAGTAGAACGTGTATTACGTATGGCTGATGGTGTTTTGTTATTAGTCGATGCCTTTGAAGGTCCTATGCCTCAAACACGTTTCGTTTTATCTAAGGCCATCGCTTTAGGTTTAAAACCAATCGTAGTTGTCAATAAAGTAGATAAAGAGAACTGTCGCCCAGATGAAGTACATGAGTCCGTATTTGACTTAATGTTTAACTTGAATGCCTCAGAAGAGCAATTGGATTTCCCTTGCTTATACGGTTCTTCTAAACAAGGATGGATGAATACCGATTGGAAAACTCCAACAGACAACATCATCCCATTGTTAGATGCCATCATCGAGCACATTCCTGCTTCTAAAGTTCAGGAAGGTACTCCTCAAATGCAAATCACTTCTTTAGACTATTCTTCATTTGTAGGTCGTATTGCTATCGGGCGTTTGGAGCGTGGAACATTGAAAGAAAATATGCCTATCGCACTTTGTAAGTCAGATGGCTCAATTAAAAAAATGCGTATCAAAGAACTTCAGGTTTTTGAAGGCTTAGGTAAAGTACGTGTTGATACGGTAGAATGTGGAGAAATTTGTGCAGTAACAGGAATTGAAGATTTTGAAATCGGAGATACATTGGCCGATCCAGAAAATCCAGAAGCATTAGAGCGTATCGCTATTGATGAACCTACGATGAACATGTTGTTTACCATCAACAACTCTCCATTCTTTGGTAGAGAAGGTAAAATGGTAACTTCACGTCATATTCGTGAGCGTCTATTCAAAGAGACAGAGAAAAACTTGGCTTTGAGAGTTATGACTACTGAAAGCGAAGATAAATTCTTAGTATTTGGTCGTGGTATCCTTCACTTGTCTGTTTTAATTGAAACCATGCGTCGCGAAGGTTATGAATTACAAGTTGGTCAACCACAAGTAATTTATAAAGAAGGCGATAATGGAGAAAAATTAGAGCCCATTGAATCTTTAGTCGTTGACGTACCTGAAGAAGTAGCTGGTAAAGTAATTGAATTAGCTACTCAGGGAAAGGGTGAGTTATTGATTATGGAACCTAAAGGAGACTTACAACACTTAGAATTCAACATTCCTTCTAGAGGTTTGATTGGATTACGTTCTAAAGTGTTAACAGCTACTTTTGGAGAAGCAATCATGGCACACCGTTTTATTGGATATGAGTCCTTTAAAGGATCAATTCCAGGTAGAATTAACGGTTCATTGATTTCCATGAACACAGGTGTTGCTACACCATATGCCATTGATAAATTACAAGACAGAGGGGTGTTCTTCATCGATCCAGGTGAAGAAATTTACTCAGGTATGGTTGTTGGTGAACACAATCGCCAAAACGATATCGAGGTTAACTTGCAAAATGCAAAACAATTAACCAACATGCGTGCTTCAGGTACTGATACCAATACCAAGATTGCACCAAAATTAAACTTCTCGCTTGAAGAGTGTATGGAATTCATCCAAAAAGATGAATATTTAGAAATCACTCCAAAGTCTTTACGTATGCGTAAAATCTTCTTAGATCCAAACGAACGTAAACGTCAAGAGCAAAAAAATAAATAATTTAGAAAGGCTGTCCGAAACGACAGCCTTTTTTAATATACCCTAGCGGTAACCGAGTCCAAAGCCAGCTGATGATTGGGCAAGTGATTTATCTTAGACAAGTTCTTCAGATAATAACTTGCGAATGATTGAGTCCAAAGCCAATCTCCCCCTCTCCTAGATTTCAACCAATCAAAACTTTGCTTTTTTAATTTACTGTTAATAATCAAAACGTCGATTTTAGCAGAAAATGTCACCTGAGGTTGCTGAACTATATAAAATCGCTTACCCTTCCATTGCCAAGAAACATTCTTTTCTTCCTCCCATTTCACTTGAACTGTATCCTCGATAAAATGATGTGCCAAAACAGGAGAAATGTTGGATTGTATCCAAGCTGGATCTTGATACGTCTTCCTAGGAGCTAGCAATATGGCTTTTAATCCATGTATTGAAAGCCATACCGGTTCTCCCCGATATTGGCCTAAATACGCTAATCTTTGATGTTTCATTGCTTTCCATTGCTCCAATTGAAAATACGAAACACTACCAATTAGCACTAAACCAAAAAAACCTAAAATGATAACGCGCCGAATATCCCACCAGTATTTCACTAGGATTAGCATCAAATAGTACGAAACAAACATCCAATTTTCCCAATGTAAAAAAGGGATCGTTGGTTGAAATGCATGATCAATCCAAAACATTATTTCATGCAGAAATGTGAGACTTGTATCCAAAATTTTTCCCATAATAATGTACAAATGACTAATGTCCCAAGCATAAAAAATGGGTCCAATCAGTAGGAATACTAATCCTAAAATCAAAGAGACAGATGACAGTAACACCAGTAGGGGATTCACCAATAACATAATACCCACATGGGGGAATTGATGAAAGTAATACAAGATCCAAGGGAAAGTCAAAACTTGAGCGGTAACAGCTACAGTAGTTAAAGACCATGCTTGTTTAACTATATATTGTCCTATGGGATGTTTTATATTCGGTTCCCAAATAGCATTTAATGAGGGTTGGAATATAAGTATTCCTAAAACAGCTAAAAACGACAATTGAAAACCCGCATCGTATAGTTGCATGGGATCCCAAACCAGCATCACAAAACCCGTAAATGCCAAGAGATTGATTGAATTCAGGGAATATCGAAATGTCTGAGCAAAAAGTACCACCGAAAACATACAACTCGCGCGTAATACTGGTGCAGAAAATCCAGTAATTCCAGCATACATCCAAATAAGAAGTATAGGTAGCATGAAAACTCCAATAGAAAATATTCGATTACGACGAGGGATGAATGTGAGAAAAAATTGAATACACATAAAAAGTATTCCTACATGCATCCCAGAAACTGATAAAATATGAATGGCCCCTAAAGCCGCATAACTCTTTTTTGTTTCAAAGTCGATACTTTCATGTCCTCCCAATAACATAGCACCTCCTACAGCCCTATTCCTTTCCCCAGGAAGCGCCCGATGAAGATGCTGCAATAGTTTCTGTTGCAAACTTTCAAAAAACGCTTTATATGAAAAATTACTTTCGGTACGCTGCTGCAATTTCGTCCATTTTGCTGCCAAATATGCCGTGGAATATATTCCTTTTCTGGCATAATAGGCTGACCAGTTTTGTCCATATGGAAATGCCGCTGGTCGAATGGCTTGAAGATGAGCCTTAGCGAGGTAGATATCCCCCATTTGTGGAGAATCAACTGTATTATCTAAGTAGAATTGACTTAGAGTCTGTATAGCTCTCCATTCCCCTTTTGAATTCATATATGCTGAAATTTCTCCCACAAATGCATAGGTTTTTGGCTTTTTAATAGGTGTACTTACCAGCTGAAATCGAAAAGCAATGACATCAGAAGGCAAGTTTTGAAATTGATTTATCACGTCCAACGTGCGCAGATATCCTGCACAAAAGCAGATTAAGGATAAAGAACAAGCATAAAAAAGTGGTCTATTTTTTGTCCAAATGATGATGCAAAACAGGCCTACCAAAAAGAGACAAAAAAGAACCTGGTAAACCAATTCTGTGGGATTTTCAGGAACTAAAATAATTCCCAATGCCCACCATAGGCAAAGTCGTAAAAAAGGAAATGGACTGAAAAATGAAAACAATTTTTAAGCGCTAAGGCTTAAATGTAGAATTTTTTTTGAGCGATTAACTGCTCAACAGTATCAGGAACTAGATATTTGATCGAATGTTTTTTTTGAATGCACGCTCTGATGTAAGTAGCTGAAATATGCAAAACGGGCGCATTCACCATTCTAACTTTAGGGTGATTCCACAGGTCGCTTGTAGGCTCTTCCCCACGTGGGTATACGTAAAGACCAAAATAATCAAGAATCTTATCGTAGTTTTTCCAGCTTTTAAATTGTTCTAAATTATCTCCACCCATAATCAATTCAAATTCATGCTGAGGAAACTTCTCTGACAAATGGATGAGGGTATCAATTGTATAGGAGGGTTTCTTCAAGCTAAACTCAATATCACAGCTTTTGAATTGAAAATTATCTGCGATGGCTCTTTCCACTAAATCCAATCGATCAAACTCATGTAACAGGCTTTTACTCTTTTTATGAGGGTTTTGAGGCGAAACCACAAACCAAATCTGCTGAACATCAGTTTGGTTCAATACAGCTTGGGCAATCATCAGGTGACCGTGATGAATGGGATTAAATGAACCAAAAAACAAAGCGATTTTCATGGTTTATTGGGTAAAATCATCGAAAAGAGATTGTGCTTTTTCGATTGCTTCCTCTAAGTTATCATTCACCAAAATGACGTCAAATTGACTTTGAAAAGACCATTCAAATTTCATCTTAAAGATGCGTTTGGATAAGGCTTCCTCACTTTCTGTACCTCTAGAACGCAATCTTTCTTCCAAAATTTCTAAGGTTGGAACCTTCACAAATATAGCTAAAGCGCGATCTCCATAATATTTCTTTAACGCTAGTCCACCTTTCACATCCACATCAAAAATGACATGTTTGCCAGATGCCCAAATCCGCTCAATTTCAGATTTCAATGTGCCGTAATAGGCCCCAGGATAGACTTCTTCCCATTCAACAAAGGCCTCTTCATTGATTTTTTGACGAAACTCTTCAGGAGTTAAAAAATAATAATCTTTACCATTCTCCTCTGATCTCCCGCGCTTATCTCTGGTACAAGCTGAAATGGAAAATCCCAAATTGGAATTATTTTTGATGAGTTCTTTAACGATGGTCGTTTTACCTGAACCCGAAGGTGCTGAAAAAATAATTAATTTCCCTTCCAAAAAATTGATGTTTGTTTAAGCTAACAAAATAAGGGAATTAAGATGGAAATAAGGATAATTAATAGAAAAAGTTTCTCTTTGATCCGAGCGAAAAGTTCATCAGGACATTTTGCAGTACATTTTTCTTTAATCGCCTTTTTTAAAGTCGTTTCCAATTCATAACCTTCTTGACAAGGAATACATTGATCTTTGTTGGCCAAAAAGGCAGCCTCCTCTTCTGGACTTGCTTCTTTATCCAAAATGCGCTGGATTAGCTTCATGCAATCTTTCTGATGTTCACAGCTCTTCTTCATGCTCATTAATTAATTCATTCTGTTTGGGCTAACACAAGCCTTGATGTAAAAGTTCAATCCAACTCTGACAAAGTGTCAGCTCCATATCCTTTTGATTTAGCATAAGTCGCTAAAGAGTCTTTCAATAATGCTCTGGCACGGTGTAAACGTGAACGTACTGTACCAATAGGAATATTTAAAATTTTAGCCATTTCCTCATAGCTAAACTCCTCCAAATCACATAAAATAATAATCATACGGAAGTCCACCGGCAAAGCTTGTATGGCTTTTGTGATTTCATCACCCAACATTTCATTCACCGTCTCCGCGTGTAAATCCGCTTGATGAGAAGGTTCTGGATCATCATCACCGGCAAAAGATTGCTCCACCCATTCAAACTCAACTTTGGATGGACCGCGAGATTTTTTGCGGTAATCATTAATGAAATTATTCTTTAGGATGCGAAATAACCATGCTTTGGCATAGGTACCAGGCTCAAAAGAATGGATGAAACGATAAGCTTTTAAACAGGTATCTTGAACCAAATCTTGTGCATCATCCTCATCATTCGTCAATCTCAATGCAAAATTATACATCGCATCTAAATGCGGCATAAATTCCTTTTCAAAAATCTGTCTCGCATGTGGCGAAGGATCGATTTCATTTTCTACTTGGACGTCCATAGTCAATATATTAAGGCATTATCATTTTCTGATAACGTACATTCCCTTCCTACAATTTTATGCCCAAGAAAAAAGAAAGGAAAAATATGACAAAAAGGCTTATTTGTTCAAATTAAAAAGTTCTAAAATACCAAATACCAAGAGGCCCAACAAGCAGCTAGAAAAACCCCTCAACAGGCTAATTCCTAACAAGCTTAGATCACTCGCTTCCAAGAGAAATAATACACTGTGATGACAAAAAAGCATCAAAAACAAGTAAGAAAAAAACCACAAAGGTCTCATTTCTTGTAAACTTACACTCGAACGCTCATCGTAGCCATTGGCTGGCGTTAACAATCTGAAGATTGGAGTACGTAAAGAGGCCATTAATACGGAAGCAAAAGCATGCATGCCATGGGTATTGTAAAATACGTCCACCATCCAGCCTAGTACAAAAGCCCCCAACATTAAATAGGCAGGAGGAGTATCTATTGGTGCCTTGATTAAGGGCCATACATAGATGAAACAAAAGGCAAAATAGGCAATGGTCAAATCCCTTAAAAATAGAACTTGAATGAATAAGGTGAAAATTACCGTCAAAATCCATCGAAAAGTACTACTTGATCCCATCTTATTCCGTCTTTGGTTTAGATTGTTCCAATTTAGCTTGCTGCCATGCCAATCGGTTTTTAATCACATAGACATATTGTAAGGTCGAAAAATGGGTCAATAACATGATTTTTATATCATGAAAATTACCATCTTTTTTCAAGCCTAGTTTGGCTACAATACCTATGGGCACATTGGGCGGAAAAACTGCATTGTAATCGGAGGTTACTACGGTATCTCCTTTGACTACTTTTTTATATTTAGACACATCCATCATTTCTGCCACCTCAGGTTGCCAGCCAGCCCATTTAACATAGCCCAACTCTCCACTGGATTTCAGCTTAGCTGAAACCGTATTGTTGATGTGCAAAATGGAAATAACCATGGATAAATTTTCTGTACAAGAGAGCACCTTCCCTACCACACCTGTGGAGGAAATTACGGCCATTCCAGGATGAAGGCCATCTTTTGTTCCTTTATCTATCGTTAAATAATTTTGAGATTGTTGGGTGCTTAGATCTATGACCTTACACGCCACGGGCTGATATCGGTTTAATACTGCTTCACTGATAAAATAAGGTAACTTCAATTCGGGTGCTTGCTTGGCTTTTAATTGAAACACTTCTTGCCGTAATTTCGCATTTTCAGCCGCTAATTCTCGATTGATATCCCTAAGTTGGTAGTAATTCTGAACTTCTTGCTTTTGAGCCAACAAAGAAGCTACCCACTGATTTGTGGTATTAAAATACAGTGTTCTTTGGTAGTCATTATACTTAAATACGGACCATAAGCTGATCAATTCCAATACGAAAAACAAAAGGAGGTTCCTTTGTCGTAAGAGGAATTGAAACAATTGATTCATACCTAAATTTTTTTGGCTAGGTGATTAAAACAGGTCTGTATTTCTCTAGATTTTTCAAGATTTCTCCTGTTCCACGTACCACTGCCTTTAATGGATCATCAGCAACATGGACTTTCAATTGCGTTTTCTTTTCAATACGCTTATCTAGACCATGCAACATCGCACCACCACCAGCTAGATGAATACCATTGTGGAAAATATCACCTGATAACTCTGCCGGAGCTCGTTGTAAAGTCTCCATAATGGCAACTTCTATTTTGGTAATAGAAGAATCCAGCGCATAAGCTATTTCAGAATAGTTGATTAAAATTTCTTTCGGAATTCCCGTCATTTGATCACGACCACGAATTTCAAAATCAGCAGGTGGGTTTTCTAGTTCGGGTAAAGCAGCCCCAACTTGAATTTTAATTTGTTCTGCTGAACGTTCTCCGATAATTAACTTATGTTCTCGTAACAAATAATCTTTGATATCACGAGTAAATTCATCACCTGCTACACGGATGGAATTCTCCACCACAATACCACTTAAAGAAATAATAGCTACTTCGGTGGTACCTCCTCCAATATCTACGACTAAAGAACCGTTAGGTTGTTCGATATCTATTCCAATTCCAATCGCCGCTGCAATCGGCTCATGAACCATGTATACTTCACGTGCACCGGCATGCTCTGCCGAATCTTTTACCGCTCTTTTTTCCACCTCCGTTATTCCGGAAGGAATGCAAATAACCATACGTAAAGCAGGCGAGAAAAATGAATTTCCTTTATCCATCATTTTAATCAAGCCCCGCATCATTAATTCGGCTGCAGTAAAGTCTGCAATAACCCCATCTTTCAATGGACGAATGGTTTTGATGTTATCGTTGGTCTTTTCATGCATCATCATGGCTTGTCTACCAACAGCTAACACTTTGTTGGTTGTTCGATCCAACGCAATGATGGATGGCTCATCTACCACCACTTGATTTTTGTGAATAATCAGGGTATTGGCCGTACCTAAGTCGATGGCAATATCCTTGGTTAGAAAATTAAAAATTCCCATAATTGAATGCTAAAATATACCCCAGTCGTGCGGCTGAACTAAAGCTAAAAAACAAATTTACCAATAAAAAACGAGCTAATTATTTAAATTAAATCAAAAAATGGAATATCCTCGAAATAATTATAAAAGTCAATCTAAACTACGCTTTAAATGCATTCCTAAGCAAAAGCTGCCAATTATAGGTTTATTACAATAATTTATTTGTCAATTTAAGGAAAAAATTGGATTAAATAATTTGGAATTATTATCTGTTTTATTAGTTTTGTCCAAGTTTAATCCTACAAATGTTCTGAATGTTTGTAAACGAGCAAAAAAATGGAAGATTATAACAAAATTATCGAATCCCTTGGTGTTAAATTCATTAAGGCGAGAAACATTAGAATATTACAACCAATCCGCATCAAAAATTATTATGATGTGGAAAACTCTCTCTTGATTTTGTACAAAGGAGAGGTTTCATTTGGTGAGGAAGACACTCCTGTAGAAGAGGGTGATATGCTCTTTATACCCGGTGGAAAAATGGTCAGCGTGACCTATGGTAATTCCGAAAAACCGAAAGCCGTCAATAATGAAGAATTCATGACGCACCGTGAATTGTATTTTGATCAAAACATGGATCCTGCCATTATTGGCAAAGCGGATAATTCATTTGGCATGGTGGCTTTTGAGGCAAAGGTGTTTGACTCCGTCAACTTCTTTACTTCCTTAGATATACCTCCATTTTTAATAAAGAAAGATGATAACCTAGCGCAATCCATCAAGGAAATCTTGTTGGAAGATATGTCAGAGGAGATTGGCAAGGGGCGTATCATCAAAATTAAGACGGAAGAAATCGTTATTGAAGTAATTCGCTACATCATTCGTAACCGTTTGTTTGTTGAGCAATTAGCTACCAACAGTACTTATTTCAAAGACCCACGCTTAATAGACATTTTTGCCTATATCAAAGATAATTTGGGTGGAGATCTTTCTAATAAAGTCCTAGCCAATGTGGCTAACGTATCAGAAGACTATGTGGGTCAATATTTCAAAATGCTGACAGGAATCAATCCTCAGGATTATATTGAGTACCAACGAATGGAAGCTGCTGTTGGATTATTGAGAACTACCAAGAAATCGATTAGAGCCATTGGTTCCGAAGTGGGCTACAAAGACACGGCCTATTTCTGCCGTCGTTTTAAAATGATGTTCGGTATCCCAGCAGGAAAAATGAGAAGAAGAGAATCATTGATGAATATATAATGCTTCACTAGGTTGGTTGAAATAAACATCAAAAAGATTTGTAAAACAAAAGGCCCATTTTCATGGGCCTTTTGTTTGTACCTACATTAAGTATTTCAACTTAACCAATTCTCTTTCAGATAAATACCTCCAATTGCCCCTTGGCAAATCTTTCTTATTCAATCCAGCAAATGTAGTTCTGTCCAACTTGGTTACTTCATAACCTAAATGTTCGAAAATACGACGAACAATGCGATTTTTACCTGAGTGGATTTTTACTCCCACAACGTATCCATCTGGTGTAACCTTGGCGATGTCATCTACCTTGATTTCTCCGTCCTCTAAGGCCAAACCTGCTTTGATCTTCTCCAAATCTTCATCTGTCAAAGGCTTATCCAATTCTGCTTGATAGATTTTCTCTATTTCATTGGAAGGATGCGTTAATTTATCAGCTAACTCGCCATCATTGGTCAACAAAATCAAACCAGTGGTATTTCTATCCAAACGACCTACTGGGTAAATGCGGGCATCACCAGCATTTTTCACCAATTCCATCACAGTTTTACGATCATTGGGATCTTCTGTAGTTGTAAGAAAATCTTTGGGTTTATTTAAAAGCACATAAACTGGTTTTTCTCTGTTCAGTTTACGGTTACCATATTTTACAATATCCGTAGGCTGAACTTGATAGCCCATTTCTGTAATTACTTTATTGTTTACTTTGATCTCTCCCGCTTCAATCAACTTATCTGCATCACGACGAGAACAAATACCGGCATTGGCAATGTAACGATTCAAACGAATGGAATCATTCTTGCGCTCTTCCTGAATGAATTTCTTTTGTATACGTGCTGGAGCTTTTTCTCTAAAACGATCTAACTTATATTGAGGGGTAAAGGCAGGTTTCTCCTCATAGCGATTTCTACTTTTAAACGTATCGCGCTTGGAGAACTTAGCATTTCTGCCTTCAGAAAAGTCTCTGCTTTCTGGAGCATCTTCTCTTCTTGTGTCAGGACGAGTACGATCACTACTATAAGCTCTTGGCTTTACTTCATCATTTCCTTGCTCACTACTTGGCTCAGAACTAAAATCTTCTTTGGGCACAAATGGCTTATCCTCAGAAAATTCGCGGTTTGCATCATAGGGTCTTCTTTCTCTATCTCCAAATGGGCGACGAGTATCTCCTGAATCTCTTCTTGGGCCTGAGAATGAACG
>NZ_JBEWZH010000004.1:0-261975 GCF_045310485.1 Aquirufa salirivi | reverse complement strand
CGGCGTTCGCCACCGTCACGATTTCCTTCGTAAGGCTTGCGGTCTGTATCATTTCTTGGTCCTGAATAGGGTCTTCTTTCTCCGTCACCAGATGGGCGACGAGTATCTCCTGAATCTCTTCTTGGGCCTGAGAATGAACGGCGTTCGCCACCGTCACGATTTCCTTCGTAAGGCTTGCGGTCTGTATCATTTCTTGGTCCTGAATAGGGTCTTCTTTCTCCGTCACCAGATGGGCGACGAGTATCTCCTGAATCTCTTCTTGGGCCAGAGAATGAACGACGTTCGCCACTATCACGATTTCCTTCGTAAGGTTTGCGGTCTGAATCACTTCTTGGTCCTGAATAAGGTCTTCTTTCTCCGTCACCAGATTGGCGACGAGTATCTCCTGAATCTCTTCTTGGGCCAGAGAATGAACGACGTTCGCCACCTTCACGATTTCCTTCGTAAGGTTTACGGTCTGAATCACTTCTTGGTCCTGAATAAGGTCTTCTTTCTCCGTCACCAGATGGGCGACGCGAATCTCCTGAATCTCTTCTTGGGCCAGAAAAACTTCTTGGGCTATCTGAACGTGGTCCTGAATAGGAACGTCCTTCTGAATTGGAACGAGGACCTGCATAAGGTGCTCTTTCTCCGCCTCTACTTGAACGGCGGTCGTCCGAAGACTTGGGGGTTGAATCTGAACGACGGCCGTCGTTCTTATCAATTCTTTTTCTCATAATACTAAATTTGCAACATCACTGCTGTAAGAAGCAAGACGCTTTTGTCTTGTAATTATTTCGATTTTCGAAATTTATACAAAGGTACACGAAATAAATGAGCTTAGCTTGTTACATTTGAATTTCTTTTACACTCCATGAAATACGCCAAACCGAAGTCAACATTACGCTTGATCATCAATTCCTTCTTAGGAATCAGTTTTGCGCTATGCCTTTTAGCATGCCAAGGAGATGAATTTAAGCTCAAAAAAGCGCTTAATTCATTTGATAAAGGGGAATATGAATTGGTCATTCAACAATTAAAACCTTTAGCTGAGAAAGGGTATCAATTAGACCAAACCAGTTATTTTATTGCAGAATCCTATCGTTTATCCAATCGAATTTCCTCAGCTTTACCCTATTATCAAACTGCTTTAGCGAAAGGGAATACCGATAATACCATTCGTTTCAATTTAGCCTTTGCTGCCAAGGCAACAGGAAATTATGCGTTAGCCAAATCTGCACTTAGTGATTTTCTCCAAAACAAACCGAGTAAATCATTAAAACTTAAGGCAGAAATTGAATTAGAAAATCTTCCTCAAGTAAGTGAATTACAGAAAAAAACGAGTCCTGTTGGAGTTCAGGCTGTTCAAGGTAATACACCTATGGCGGAATTCTCTGCCAGAAAACTGGGGGATGAATTAATTATAACGAGTTCTCGAAAACAAAGTATTTATAAGAACAATGGACTTCCATACTTGGGATTATATAAAGCATCCTTAAAAAGTCCTGTAGAAATAGGGGCATTGAACTTGTTCAGTCCGATGATTGATAAGGAAAATGCAAATGAGGGAACACCTGCCTTTTCCAAAGATGGTAATACGGTGGTTTTTGCTCGAGGAAATACAGGTAAAAACAAAGATTTATCCCCAGATGTAGACCTCTACATCAGTCGTAGAAATGGCAATGATTGGTCATTACCAGAAAGATTAGCCATTTCGGATTCCATTGCTTGGGATGGCAGCCCAGCATTTTCATCAGATGGGAAAACCCTATATTTTAGCTCCAATCGAAGAGGCGGTAAAGGGGGATTGGATATTTACCGTTCACCCATGGATAACTCAGGTAGATTTGGTAGACCCATCAATTTAGGCTCCGCGATTAACACCCCAGGTGATGAAATTTTCCCTTTTGTGAGTGAAGATGGTAAATTATATTTTTCATCGGATGGACATCCAAGTTTAGGGGGACTTGATTTATTTGTTGCTTCACGGAATGAAAACGACATTATCATTGAGCATTTAGGTGTCCCTATGAATTCCATTTCTGATGATTTTGGCATTAGTTTAGTTGATTCCTTATCAGGGTATTTTAGCTCCAATCGAACTGGAGGGAAAGGAGATGATGATATATATTATTTTAAGTCTCCAGCTAGCAATCCTGAAAGATGGTGGACCAATGAGGCTCCGCCAGTAGTAGCTGCTACTGAAAATAAAATCGTTCAATACTTTTTGCAAACAGAAATCATAGATCCAAGCGGTAAATCTATTGATTCCGTCAAGGTCAGCATACGCAGAAATGGACAAAGTGTTGATCCTGGATATAGCAACAAAAAAGGACGTTTAGAAATTATGGATTTGGGAGAAAATGACCAAATCGACTTTGTCTGTGAAAAAGAAGACTATTTAACCAAAAGGTCTTCATTCTCCATGGAAGGAAGAGAAATCCCAGCAAGGTTATTAAAGAAGGAACTCACCGACACGACTTTTGTTTGGCAAATCGTCATGGACAAAGCAGAAGTGGGTAAAGAAATTACTCAGTTGTATCAAATCAACCCGATTTACTACAATTTAGATCGTTCAGAAATCAGAAATGATGCTTCAGAAGAATTAGAAAAAATTGTACAATTCTTACGAGACAATACCAATGTTTCCATTGAATTAGGATCTCATACTGACTCTCGAGGTAGCGTTCCATATAACCAAAAGCTATCGCAACGAAGAGCAGAGTCCGCAGTTCGATACATTGTACAACGTGGCATTGACCCCAAAAGAATCAAAGCCAAAGGATACGGAGAAAGTCAATTAGTTAATGAATGTGCAGATGGAGTAGAGTGTAATGAAGAAATGCACCAACAAAATAGAAGAACAGAATTCAAAATTACAGAAATTAAAGCGGAGTAATATGTCGAATTACCTATTGAAAAATGCTAAAATTGTCAATGAAGGTCAGATTGTAGAAGGGGATATACGCATTTCTAATGGCCGAATTGACAAAATTGCTAGTACGATCAGTCCTCAAGGAAATGAGCAAATCATGGATTTAACTGGGAAACATGTTTTTCCAGGAATGATCGATGATCAAGTACATTTTAGAGAGCCTGGCCTAACCCACAAGGCACATATTGCCAGTGAAGCTAGAGCAGCTGTAGCAGGAGGCGTTACCAGTTTCATGGAAATGCCGAATACCGTCCCAAATGCCTTATCTCAAGAGATATTAGCAGATAAATATACCATTGCGCAAAGGTCGTCCCTGGCAAATTATTCCTTTTTCATGGGGGCGGGAAATGATAATTTGGAAGAAGTTTTAAAAACAAATAAACAGCAGGTCTGCGGTATAAAAATCTTCATGGGTTCATCCACAGGCAACATGTTGGTGGATAATAGCCTCACGTTGGAAAATATCTTTTCTAAGAGTGAACTATTGATTGCCACACATTGTGAAGATGAGGCAACCGTAAAATCACGCACACAATTATTTCGGGAAAAGTACCCAGACGAAGCTCCTGCTTTTATACATCCTTTAATTAGAAATGAGGAGGCGTGTTATTTATCTTCATCTATGGCCGTCGATTTAGCCAAAAAATGGAATACTCGCCTGCATATTCTTCATATAAGTACAGAAGAAGAATTGGCTTTATTTGAAACAGGGAAACCTTCCAAAGATAAGCGGATCACTTCCGAAGTTTGTGTACATCACCTTTGGTTTGATGCTTCGGACTATGAAAAGCTCGATAACCAAATTAAATGTAATCCAGCAATTAAAGATTCCAGACATAAAAATGCGCTTAGAAAAGCATTACAAACTGGAAGTTTGGACATCATCGCAACAGATCATGCTCCACATACGTGGGAGGAAAAACAACAAGGTTATTGGAAGTCGCCTTCAGGATTACCTTTAGTTCAACATCCATTATTGATGCTTTTTGACTTAGAAAAAGAAGGAGTACTCTCACTTGAGCAAATTGCTGAAAAAACAGCTCATACGGTGGCTGAAATTTTTCAAATTCAAGATAGAGGATTTATCCGTGAAGGATATTGGGCTGATTTAGCTATTGTCGATTTCAATACTCCACAAAAAGTGGAAAAGTCTAATCTACATTACCAATGTAATTGGTCTCCTATGGAAGGCCATACGTTTGGTGCCAGCATTGCCCATACTTTTGTATCTGGACATTTAGCCTATTCACAAGGAAAATTCAATGAAAGTCAATTAGGGAAACGTCTACTTTTTGACCGTATTTAAAACATATCGTCGAAAAAGACTCTAAAATAAAAGCCCAAAGACTGGTTATAGGTTTTAACGGATGAAGCCGTGATATTAATAAAACCCGTTTGATAAGTAAAACCTGCGGCAACAAAACGCTTTGCAACGATTCCTATACCAAATTTTAATCCAGCGTCAATACGACGAAAATCACTAGAAAAACTCTCACTAGAATTAGTGATCGTAATGAAACTATTGGGTTTATTGGGATTGATAATCTTGTTTTCAACTAAGGTATTATCCCAAAGCCCTACTCCCAAATAAGGTCCACCCCATATAGAAATATTGTTCGAAAATTCAGAAACTTTCCCTAAGGTTAATTCAAAATTGGGATTTAAATCTAAGTAATTTAAGGTTATCGTTCTTTCTGAATATGTGGAATCGGAATAAGTGATTTTCCCATGATGGCCACGTTGGGCCAAATTAATTTCAGGGTTAAAACTCCAATGTTTATTTATGGGAAATTGTAGTCCAAATCCAACTTCAATAGACGGTTTAAATAAATAAACCTCCCCATTGGAAACATCTCCATTAAATCGGACAGATTTCATGGACAAATGAAATATTTTTTTTGGTTTGTCTCCTTGTGCCACAAGCATGTGGGTTAAAGTTAAAAACAAGATTGAAAAAAGATAAATTTTAGAGCGCATGAGATAGCTTAGAGAATTATTCATCAATTTTGCAGACATTAAGGCAATTGAAACGAACAAAATTTTAATTTAATACACAAATGTCGACACTTCTTCCCTATTTTTCAAATATAGGTTTTGAAGCTGGCCTAGATGAGGCTGGTCGAGGTTGTTTAGCGGGCCCGGTAGTTGCAGCTGCCGTTATTTTACCCTTAGATTTTCATCATCCTTATTTGAATGATTCCAAGCAATTGAGTGCAAGACAAAGAGAACAATTAAAAAAAGAGATAGAAAGTGTCGCTATTGACTTTGCTATAGCAGAAGTGGATGCGCCGACTATCGATAAAATCAATATTTATAAAGCAAGCGTTTTTGCCATGCATCAAGCTGTAGATCAATTAAAACAACGTCCAGATCATTTATTAGTCGACGGAAATCGGTTTATCAGCTACCCATTAATCCCCCATACCTGCATTGTAAAAGGCGATTCTAAGTTTTTCTCTATAGCGGCGGCTTCCATATTAGCCAAAACCTATCGAGATGAATTAATGGAAAAAATGGCTTTAGAATACCCTGAATATGGTTGGGAGCGAAATGCTGGTTATCCTACCATGCAACATAGAAAAGCCATACTTACTCATGGCCCATGTTACTTACATCGAAAAACCTTTCGAGTGCAAATCAAATAATTTATAGTATTTTCGATATTCAAATCCGCTAACAATTTGAGAACGAAACTTTTATTGAAATTTTTTTCGGCGATTTTTCTATTTTTTGTCACATCCCATTCAAATCATGGACAAGGTGAATTATATCCGATAGAAAGAAGAAAAGCCATTTTGAATTTTGCCAATCAATTTAGTGCTCAAAAGGACAGCTTATACCTCAAAGTTCAAAAACTAGCTGCAGAAAAGGGTATTGCCACTTCCGCAAAAATGGGGAAGAGATCCATCTACCTTCAGAGTATCAATCCCAATGGAAGACCAATTTACAAAGGAGTATTTTCCAATAAAGTGGCTTCCATGGCAACTAAAACGAATCAATTTTATACTGGAGGATCATTAGGTCTCAATTTAACAGGTAAATCAGACAGTTTATATGGCAAATTAGCCATATGGGACGAGCAAACCGTACGATTAAGCCATCAAGAATTAACCGGTAGAGTTTTAGCTCAAGAAAAGACCATCACTTTTGGTGAACATTCGACCCACGTTGGGGGTACCATGATAGCCTCAGGCATTTTTAATCCAGAAGCCCGAGGAATGGCTTTTGAAGCGACATTAAAATCATGGGATTTTCAGAATGATGATGCCAAAATCAGTGCCGCATCCCCCAGCCTACTTATCAGTAATCATTCCTATGGTGCCGTAGCTGGATGGAGTTTTGATTCAGATGTAAATAAATACCGCTGGTTTGGTGATGATAAAATGAGTGTATCTGAGGATTATGTATTTGGATTTTATGACGATGATGCTCAATCGAAAGATAAAATTGCCTTTAATTCTCCTTATTATTTGATGGTGGGTGCCACAGGCAATAGTGCTGATGAAAATGGCCCTCCGGCGGGTCAATATTACCTGATTGGAAACACCAAAGACTCTTCTAATGTGCTCAGAGCCACAAATACAGGGTTTAATACGGTAGCAAGTCCAGCAACCGCTAAAAACATGCTATCCGTGGGTGCTGCCGAGCCCCTAGCCTCTCCACCTGTTAAACCTAGTGATGTTACCGTCGCCAGCTTTTCTAGTCGGGGTCCAACAGACGACGGGCGTATAAAACCTGAAATCATTGGAATTGGAAAAGATCTATTCTCCACAGGTTTTCTTAGCAATACTGATTATGAACGAATGAGTGGTACCTCCATGGCTACACCCCAAGTTTCAGGATCTTTATTTTTATTGCAGCAACTCTACCAACAGTTGAATAAAAAATTCATGTGGGCCTCTACCTTACGAGGTTTAGTCACTCACACGGCATTTGATGTAGGTCAGGCAGGTCCAGATTATACGAGTGGATGGGGATTGTTGGATTTGGAAAAAGCGGGAAAATTGCTTCAAAACAAAGATAACTCCTATCTACTTTCAGAGGAAACCCTTGCCAATGGGGCTACTAAAAAGATGGATTTGATTGCCTCTGGGAAAGGCCAGCTTCATGTCTCTATTGCTTGGACAGATCCCGCTTATGAAGGGAGTAATGGAAAAGTATTACCTATCATACCTTCTAGTCTAAACTCCCGAATCCCCATGCTGGTGAATGACTTGGATATTCGATTGCAGTCAGCAGATGGTCAATTATTGCCTTTTATATTAGATCCAGATAATCCCTCTAAAGCTGCCGTAGCAGGGGATAATATCCGGGATAATATTGAGCAGATATTGGTTAATCATGTTGTACCCGGTAAGTCCTACAGTTTGACCGTATCACATAAAGGCATATTAAAAAACACCAAGCAAGATTATGCTTTATTAATTTCTGGCATGGGTGGTAAAGCCTATTGTGCAATAACGGCTCAAAACAAAAGTAATGCCTTAGAAAAATTCACATTGGGAACTTACAGCAATAGTGTTTCTTCCAGTCAAGATTTTACACAAAATACAATTCCTGTTGAAATTGGCTCAAAAATTCCGATTGATTTGAAATTCAGTACTTCTCAGTCCAAACAAACCAAGGTTTTTGTGGATTGGAACCAAGATGGCGACTTTGAAGATACGGGGGAAATGATTTTGGATAGCGGTATACTTACAGCAACATCCTTTTCAGGAAATGCCACAAATTTTCCCGCTACAGAAACGGGTCAATATTTCCGAATGAGGGTGGTTACTGAATTAGGCAACAGTGCTACATTAGCCGCTTCTTGTGGAAATATCAGTAGCGGAGAAAGTGAAGAATATGTTTTACTCACAGCCAATGCTTCCAATGACCTTAGTGCCTTATCCATAGCCTCTCCTACGGGGAGCTTTTGTGCTTCGTCCACCAGCAGCAGCTTTCATATTGTTATGAAAAACCAAGGTTTGAAAAATCAGGTCAATGTGCCTTATGAATTGAAAATTCTTCAAAATGGCATTCAAATAAGTAAATTTACCGGGACCATAGCCGAAGTCAATTCTGGTAAAGAAGTAGAAGAAACCATTACAGGGGACTTCAACTTACAAGCTGGTCAAACTTATACTTTTGAATTAAGTACCTTATTGACTTCTGACCAAAATACCTCGAATAACACGTATACAATTAATAAAACCATTGAAAACCCTAGCCCACCTATTGTTAGTGGAATACAATGTGCAGGATTAAGCGAATTGACATTATCTGCCACTTCGGGAACTCCACTTTGGTATACTAGTGACAATACCTTGGTCGGTTCAGGATCGAACATCAAGGTGCCAGCAAATAGACAATATGTAGCTTCATATAATGATTTCAGCGGAGGCCTTGGACCAAAAACAAAATTAGAATTTGGAGGAGGAACCTATTACACTACATTTGGCCCAACGGTTATTGTAGAAGCTAAGGTGCCCATTGTATTTGAAAGTGCCCGAATTTATGTAGGAACCCCTGGTAAAATTACTTTTGATGTCATAGATAAAGAAACAGGTAATGTGGTATCAACAATAACTAAAACTGTAAAAGCAACTAGAACAATTAGTGGTGTTGGAATTACAGGACAGCTAGTGGACGATAAAAAAGATGAGGGCGTACTTGTTACGCTGAACTTACAAATCCCAAGTGCAGGTACCTATTATTTAAGTCAAACCTGCCTAGATGGGGCTTCTATTTATCGCAGTAATCGAAGTAAAACCGATACGATAAATGCTCCGGAGAATATTGGATTCCCGTATTCGATTCCTAATATCCTTACCATACCTGGCGCTTTATTCAATAATGGGATCATTACTTCGGGATATTACTATTTCTATGACATGAAATTTAAATCTCTGGGATGTCCCAGTCCTAGGGCCAACGTGGTGGTAAGTGTCAAAGATACTCCCTTAGCCTCAATCAGTCCATTTGGAGACTTGACCGTTTGTCAAGGAGCTAGTGTCTCCATCCAAGGAAAAGCATCAGATAACACACTCATACAATGGTTTTTAAATGGCAAGGCAATCGATGGTGCTACCAATCTACAATACAAAGCTTTGACCAAGGGGAAATATGAAATGGTAGCAAGTTATAATGGTTCTTGCCCAGCCACGGCACCTGGCTTGACCATCAATATAGGAACAATCCCTACTCCAACCGTTTCTTACGCTACAGGTATATTACAAGCTCCAGCCAATGCCAGCGTCTATCAATGGTTTTATGGCATCACAGCCATCACAGGGGCCAATCAAGCCAGTTATATTCCTGTTCAATCAGGGGCTTACCAAGTAAAAATAACGGATGTAAATGGTTGTTTAGCAGTATCTGATTATATCAACGTCGTCATATTAGCCACCAAAAAAGAAAATCCTTACCCGCAATTAACCCTATTTCCTAATCCTACTAAAGAGTATATTCAAATAGGTATACCTGATCAATCAATGCGGGATGAATACCATATTGAAATTTGGGATTTACAAGGCAAAATGGTACTTGAAAAAGTTATAGGTTCTTCTGCCTTTTCTGGCAACAATATGAGCCTTGATGTGAGAAGTTTACCTTCAGGTTCTTATGTATTGAGAATGGCCGATTTTCCTAGTCAAGCACCTGTAAAATTCATTAAATACTAAGGCTTGATTTGAACGACTGTTCGACCAACGTGATTACCTGCTCGAATCTTGGCCAAATAAGCAGGGGCTTCTACTAATATTATTGTGCGAGAAATCGCATCCAAAGGAATATTCCACTCCTTGGCTAATTTATCCCAAATTTCTTGTTTCTTTTCTAATGGAGAATCCGCCGAATAGATGCCCAGCAAATTGGCTCCCCTTAAAATAAATGGATAAATCTGTACGGGTAAGTCAACACTGGAAGCCATACCACAAGCAGAAACAGCAGCCCCAAAATGTAAACTCTTGATGATCTTAGCCAACACATCTCCGCCAAGCACATCAATGGCTCCTGCAAATTGCATGGGATATAGTGCTCGAGGTTTTTCGGATAAAAATTCTTCTCTATCAATGATTCGATCAACCCCCATTTGCTTCAAAAATTCATATTGGTCCATTTTTCCCGTTATAGCCGCTACTTGAAATCCAAGATGTTTAAGTAATAATATAGAAATTAACCCTACTCCGCCAGTGGCTCCAGTTACCACTATTTCACCTTGGCTTGGCCGAACTCCATGATGCCATAAAGCTGCAAGAGCCATCCCAGCCGTTAAACCAGCCGTTCCCCATTGCATGGCTTTGTGAGCAGACATTCCATGAGGTATTGGGATTATCCAATTGGCTGGCACTGCTATAAATTCAGCTAAGCCTCCATGGGTATTCATACCTAAATCAAAACCAGTAACGATGACTTCCTGTCCAATGGCAAATGATTGACTTGGGTCTATAACGACCTTCCCTACCGCGTCAATCCCTGGAATATGAGGAAAATCTCTGGTGATGCCTTTATGGCCATTGGCAGATAAAGCATCTTTGTAATTGAGGGACGAATAGCTGACTTGAACAAGCACCCTATCAGTAGCTAAAGTAGAAAAAGGAACAGACTGAAGCTTCGTTTCAAAATGCCCATCGGGCTTTTCAGTAGTCCATAATGCGTTAAAAAAATCCATGAAGCCTATTTTTTAACCCAGACAAAAATCATGCGGGTCGAGTTCTTTTCATCAAAAGAACCTAATTTATAATCTCCAAGCAAATCCACCAAATGTAGGCCGGATTGGGCAGCATAGGCAATAAAATCATTTTTTGATATCAACTCTACTCGCTCCTCAAAATGATAGACTTCACCCTGATCTTCAAAATCAATGGATTTATATAAGTATCCATCGGATTCCCAACGTCTTATCTGAAAATGAATGCCTCCTCTTACCAAGCTTTCCTCCTCAATCAAATGAGCCATCACATAGCTTGGATTGAAAAAATCCAAGACAAAAACTCCATCTATTTTCAAGACATCCCCAAGCACCTTGAATGCTTGCTGATTCTCTTCCCGAGAATCAAAATATCCAAAGCTGGTAAAGAAATTAAAGATGGCATCATACTGCCATTCCACCGGTAAATCATTTCTGACATCATGAACAAAAAACGAAAGTCTGTCAGTAGAAAATGCTTGCGCTTGTTCAATATTGGACGGAGATAAATCAAAAGCTTTAACATCCAATCCTAAATCATGAAGGGTAATGGCATGTCGGCCTTTTCCACAAGCAACATCTAGGACTTGAGCACCTGCTGGTAGTCTTAGTTTTGTTTGTAATGAACTAATAAATGCCGCAGCCTCCACCTCGTCACGTTGGGCGTACAGAATATGATAATATGGGGAATCAAACCAGGTACTAAACCACTCCTTCACTTGCATCCTTCCTATTTCCTCGATTTGGGGTTTTGTAAAAAATCTTGATAAGCTAATTGGATACCATCAAACAACTCTACTTCATGTTTCCATCCTAATTGATGTAATTTGGAAACATCCATCAGTTTTCTTGGGGTTCCATCAGGTCTGGACGTATCCCAATGAATTGACCCCTCATAACCTGTAATTTTTTTAACGATCTCTGCTAATTCCAAAATACTGACATCTACTCCTGTTCCTATATTGACAAATTCTGACTCATTGTAATTTTCCATGAGGTACAAACAAGCCTTGGCTAGATCATCTGCATATAAAAATTCTCTTTTCGGTGACCCTGTCCCCCAAAGTGTCATAGAAGCATCCTCACGTTCTTTCGCTTCATGAAATTTCCGGATCATGGCAGGTAAAACATGAGAGTTCTCTAAATCATAATTGTCATTCATGCCATATAAATTGGTGGGCATGACGGAAATAAATTGACAGCCGTATTGAGCACGGTAGGCCTCACACATCTTAATGCCTGCTATTTTAGCTATGGCGTATGGTTCGTTGGTCGGCTCTAAAAAACCACTCAATAAATATGATTCTTTCAATGGTTGTGGGGCCATTTTGGGATAAATACAAGAAGAACCCAAAAACATTAGTTTCTTAACTTGATGAACAAAAGAAGCATGAATAACATGATTTTGAATAGCTAGGTTTTCATACAGAAAATCAGCCCGATAGGTATTATTAGCTACAATCCCACCAACTTTAGCGGCAGCCAAAAAAACATAATCAGGCTTTTCTTGAGCAAAAAAGGTATCTACTGCCGCTTGATTCCTCAAATCTAATTCGGCAGAAGTACGCAGAATTAAATTGGAATAACCTTGTGAGAGTAACTGCCTAAGGATGGATGATCCCACCATTCCTCGATGCCCCGCAACGTATATTTTAGCTTCTTTTTCCAATGAATTCAATTTTTGTTTAATAAATGCAGCATAAGAGTGTAAAAATACATAAAAGCAGGTTCTAATTATTTAAATTCTTAATTTGCGAAATAATTTTGCTGTGCTTTCGTTCCACCTCACATGACTAAATCGTTCCTAACATTGGGCTTGAGTTTATTAGTACTTGGATATTTTCCAAGTCAAGGGCAAAATAATGTCTTGCAGACTAGTAAAAAACCTACCATTGATAGCAGTCAAAAAAATAAAAAAACCCTTCAGCGTATCTCCGATCTAGGTGGTAAAACCAAAGACGAAAGTGCTAATTGGAAAAAAGAAAGTAAGGCGATTTTATCTGAATTAGGGATAGAAAACATTGGTTCAAAACTGAAAAATAACTCCAAAAAGAAGAAAGTTGAGATTAAAGATGAATACTTGGGTATCAAAACCGAACGACGAATAGGTGCCTACGGAAGTGGAAATAGAGCGACCGTAGAAGAACTAAATGTTGTAAAATACGTAGAAGATGAGGCGGTAAGTCCCTATAACCAAGAAATATGGTGGTATGATCCTGCACAATCTAGGGTAGTAAATTCCCCCATCAAAGACAGTAAAAATGCTCAAATTTGCCATGGTCCTTACCGGAAATTTATCCATGAAAATTTAGTGGAAGAAGGCAGTTTTTATATGGGAGTCAAAGATGGCCGTTGGGAAAATTATGGTCAAGAGTTTGAACTAGAGAACAAACAGTATTATAAAAAAGGCTTTCCAGCAGAGTCCATCATTTCTTATTATGATAAAGAGCAAAAAAAGATAAAAGAAGTTATCCCCAAAGTATATGGTAAAATTGCGGGACAGTTTTTGTCTTTTTATCCCAATGGACTCCTAAAAGAAGAAGGTAAGCTAGATGACAGTGTTAAGGTAGGTCGATGGAGAGAATATCATGAAAAAGGGAGTGGTGGAAGATTAAAAAAAGAATGGCGTTATGGAAAGGATAAATTTGATAACTTTGCCCCAGTACTAGTGCAAGAGAGGGATAATCAAGCTAAAATTATCTTTCAAAGTACTCAGAAATTTGATTGATGAAACAGCTAGGTTTTACTTTATTGGCTTTTGCCTTCTTGATGGTAGCTACGGTATATTCGCAGCTGAATTCCATCACGGCAGTGTCAACTATACCCGTTTCAAAAACCAGCCTGAAGACAGATAATTTAGAATCCAAAATGTTCATGGCCCTTTGGGTAGAACTTTGCGAAGAGGAAGAAGAGGGAGAAGAAGTGAGCAACGCACAGCATGATTTATCTCTTTTCTCCACACAGGACAATTCAAAATTCATATTTTTTTCGGAATCCATACAAGATCCCCATGCTTTTCAGCCTTTTAGGCTAAGAAATCCGCATTTACAAAGTTTTTCCCCTCCTCCTGATACACGTGGATAATCTCTATTTGAATTTATTGTAGATTTTAATCAAACCACACGTATATGTCTTTCAAAAATTATCTCCAATCCTTTGCACAAGGGGATTGGAAGTCTGGAATTGCGGTATTTTTAGTCGCATTACCATTATGCCTAGGAATTGCTTTAGCATCTGGGGCGCCATTATTAGCCGGATTAATTGCTGGTATTATTGGGGGAATCATTGTTTCTTGGATTTCCGGCTCTCAATTGTCTGTCAGTGGGCCTGCGGCAGGTTTAACGATTATCGTAGCAAACGCTATACTAGATTTAGGTTCATTTGCTGGCTTTTTACTCGTTGTTATTTTAGCTGGTATTATCCAAGTTATTTTAGGATTAGCTAAAATGGGTAAACTGGGTAGCTTTTTCCCTTCTTCTGTCATCCGCGGGATGCTCGTGGCTATTGGAATTGTTATCATTTTAAAACAAATCCCCCATGCCATAGGAGATGATTTAGATTTTATTGGCGAATTTGAATTTAATCAAAGTGCAGATGGTCAAAATACTTTTAGTGAACTGATAGGTTCCCTTTTATCCATCAATCCTGGAGCCTTATTTATTGCTCTTGGTGGATTAATATTATTGTTTTCTTGGACACCTCTAAGTAAAAAAATACCCTTCCTTTCCCAGCTACCTGCTTCCTTATTTGTGGTGATCTTAGGTGTTCTTGTTAATGGTGCTTATGAAATATGGATGCCTGAATGGTTTTTAGGCAATTCCAAAGACCACATGGTTGGCTTGCCACTCTTTTCCAATATTGCCGAAATAGGACAAGCCATGGTTTTCCCTGATTGGGAATTTCTAAGCAATCCCAAAGTGTATAGCTTAGCCATTACGCTAGCATTGGTTGCCAGTTTGGAATCACTGTTATCGTTAGAAGCCACAGATTCCTTAGATCCAGCCAAAAGAATATCTTCTGCAGACCGAGAACTCGTAGCTCAGGGGATTGGAAACATATTTTCTGGATTCTTGGGAGGATTACCCATTACATCGGTTATTGTTCGATCTTCCACCAATGTCTATGCAGGAGGAAAAAGTAAAATGTCAGGTTTCTTTCATGGAATACTCTTGTTATTAGCCGTATTATTATTACCACAATATTTAAATAAAATTCCTCTGGCTTGTTTAGCGAGCATATTACTTTACACAGGATATAAACTAGCTCATCCTAGTCAATTCCAAAAAGTCATTTCTGAGGGCTGGAAACAATGGATTCCATTTTTAATCACCATCATTGTTGTGGTTTTGGTTGATTTATTATGGGGTATTTTTGTTGGAACCATTGTGGGTATTGGGTTTGTCATTGTAACCAATTATTCTTCTGTGTTTTCAGTGTTTAGTAGTCAAAATGAAATTTTGATAAAATTCCAAAAAGACGTCACCTTTTTACATAAGATGGCTTTGAAAGAAACTTTTCGAAAAATCCCATCAGGTTCTGAAGTATACATCGATACCACAAAAGTGCACTTTATGGACCATGATATTCAATTACTTATTGAAGAATTTATTAATACAGCTCACGAAAGAGGCATAGAAGCCGAAATTAAAAAGAAATAAAAACATGAAAGAATATAAAAAACTCCTTTTGAGTAATAAAGCCTGGGCATCTGAAAAATTAGCCGTAGATGAGCATTATTTTGATGATCTATCCAAAGACCAAAAGCCTCTTTTTCTTTGGATTGGATGTGCGGATAGCCGGGTGCCAGCTGAGGAAATCACTCATGCCAACCCTGGCGACATATTTGTTCATAGAAACGTAGCCAATATGGTCGTGCATACCGACATGAATTTACTTTCGGTCTTACAATATGCTGTAGAAGTTTTACAAGTAAAACATGTGATTGTTTGTGGGCATTATAATTGTGGAGGTGTACGTGCTGCCATGACGAACAAGGACTATGGCCTAATCAATAAATGGCTTAGAAATATCAAGGAAGTCTATGAAAAGAATTTCACTGAAATCCACTCCTTGACTAGCGAAAAAGAACAGTTTGATCGATTGGTTGAATTGAATGTAAAAGAGCAAGTCCTTAACTTAGCCAAAACGACCATTATTCAAAAATCATGGAAAAAATTCGAATACCCATACCTACATGGCTGGGTATTCGACATGCATCATGGAGAGATTAAAGAGATCTTGAACATTGACCCTAATGAATGGCAAAGTTCGGTGTTCTCCTTCAATTTCGACGAAGAATTATAAATCCGTCTTAATTTTCAGTTCCTTTAATTGTGCAGGGGCAAGGGGTGATGGTGAGTCAATCATCACATCCCTACCTGCATTATTTTTGGGAAATGCGATATAATCGCGGATCGATTCAGAACCACCAAACAAAGAACATAGGCGGTCAAAACCAAAGGCTAAACCACCATGAGGAGGTGCACCGTACTCAAACGCATCCAATAAAAAGCCAAATTGCGCTTTTGCTTCATCTTCTGTAAAGCCTAAAACCTTGAACATGGTCGATTGAAGCTCTTTTTGGAAAATCCGAATAGACCCTCCTCCTACTTCTACTCCATTCACCACTAAATCATAGGCATTAGCTCTTACTTTGCCAAAATCTCCCGCCATCATCAATGAAATATCCTCTGGTTTAGGGCTTGTAAATGGATGGTGCATGGCAAACCAGCGATTTTCTTCTTCACTATATTCCAATAAAGGAAAATCAACTACCCAATGTACTTTATAATTGTTTGGATCACGCAATCCCATGCGAGTGCCCATTTCTAATCTCAATTCATTCAATTGCTTACGCACCTTATCCCCTTCTCCGCTTAAAATCAACATCAAATCACCTGGCTCAGAATTGAATGCAGAAGACCATTTTTTCAAATCCTCTTCTCCGTAAAATTTATCTACAGAGGACTTCAATCCATCCGCTTGATGACGAACATAAATTAATCCCTTAGCACCAATTTGCGGACGACGAACAAAATCCGTTAACTCATCCACTTGCTTACGCGTATATTCTGCAGCCCCTTTCACGCAAATACCAATCACGTGCGAAGCCGAATCAAACACTTGGAAGTCCTTATCGGATGTCAGGTCTTGCTCTTCTCCTTTTAATTCCACAAAATGCATGTCAAAACGAATATCTGGCTTATCAGAACCATAATATTTCATCGCATCGGCATAGGTCATACGAGAAACTTCCCCAATATCCAATCCCTTCACTTGTAAAAACAAATGACGGATCAAACCTTCAAACATATTCAAAATATCTTCCTGCTCTACGAATGACATCTCACAGTCAATTTGCGTAAATTCAGGCTGTCTATCGGCTCGCAAATCCTCATCCCGAAAACACTTCACTAATTGATAATACCGGTCAAAACCAGAAATCATCAAGAGTTGCTTAAATGTTTGTGGGGACTGTGGTAAAGCATAAAATTCACCTGGGTTCATACGCGAAGGCACTACGAAATCACGTGCTCCTTCTGGGGTAGATTTAATCAAAACGGGTGTTTCTACTTCAATGAAATCGGCATCATCCAAATAACGGCGGACTTCTTTAGCTACGGTATGACGTAGACGTAAACTTTCACGAATAGGTGTACGGCGTAAATCCAAATACCTGTATTTCATACGCACGTCCTCTCCTCCATCGGTCTCATCTTCAATCAAAAATGGAGGTAATTTGGCAGGATTTAGTACGTTAATTTCACTTATCTTAATCTCAATATCTCCCGTGGCTAATTTATCGTTTTTGGCTAATCTTTCTACCACTACTCCTTTGGCTTCTACCACGAACTCTCTCCCTAAATTACGGGCCATTGCTAAGGCCTCTGGACTGGATTTTCCCTCCTCTAACATGAGCTGAGTAATGCCATAGCGATCACGTAAATCAACCCAAATCATTCCTCCTTTATCTCTAGTTCGCTGTATCCAACCACACAAGGTAACTTCTTGCCCTACATGATTCAATCGTAATTCGCCATTCGTATGAGTGCGTAGCATAGTTTATTCTCAGATTAAAAAAATTTGTGCAAAATTACGGAAAATATCCGTTTTAAACATTTTGTCCATTTAATAAGTTAAGCCAATTTGAGAAATATCATGACTATGAAACAAGTAGGGGTTGTTGGTTCGGGAGTGGGTGGATTGGCTTTTGCTATTCGTATGGCTTGTTTAGGACATCAAGTACAGGTTTTTGAGGCTAATTCCTTCCCCGGTGGAAAGTTATCCGAATTTCAGATTAATGGCTTCAGGTTTGATGCAGGACCATCCTTATTTACCCTTCCACATTTGGTGGATGAGTTATTTACTCTAGCCAATAAAAACCCTAGAGACTATTTTAATTATTCGCGATTACCTGAAGTTTGTCGATATTTTTGGGAAGACCGTACCCGACTTTGTACCTTGGAAAACTTCGCTGAAACAGCACATGAAATAGCCAAAAACTTGGGAGAAAATGAGAAAAATGTCTATGATTTCATTCTAGGTTTACAAGAAAAATACCAAATCATTTCTGAACTTTTTCTAGAGAATTCCTTGCATCAATCAAGTACCTGGCTAAGTAAAAAAGCTTGGAATGGCTATTGGAACATTCCAAGCTTAGGCTTGTTTTCCACCATGCACCAATTGCATAAAAAACGATTCAAAAACCCAAAAACGGTTCAATTATTTGACCGTTATGCCACTTACAATGGATCAGATCCCTACCAAACACCTGCCACACTATCCATCATTCCTCATTTAGAATACAATATTGGAGCCTTTTTCCCAGAAGGGGGGATGATAGCCATTACTCAATCTTTGTATCAACTTGCCCAAGATTTAGGCGTGCAATTTCATTTTAATGAAAAGGTCAATCGAATACTTTGTGAGAACAACCAAGCAATAGGTCTAGAAACGGCTCAAGGGAAATATCCATTCGATATGTTGGCGAGTAATATGGATATCCGACCAACTTATCAAAAATTACTCCCTGATCAAATTCAACCTAAAAGGCTTCTACAACAAGAAAAGTCGAGTTCTGGCATCATATTTTATTGGGGGATGAACAAACAGTGGGATGAATTAGGGGTTCATAATATTTTCTTTTCAGAAAAATATCAAGAAGAGTTTAAAGCTATCTTCACGGACAAAACCTTGTCGGATGACCCCACAGTATATCTCCACATCTCTAGCAAAGTCGCCCCAGAAGATGCCCCTAAAGGTGGAGAAAACTGGTTTATTTTGATTAATGCCCCAGCCAACCAAGGTCAAAACTGGGATGAATTAGTGCAACTAACCCGAGAAAGGGTCATTCAAAAAATCAGTCGGGCCTTAGGAGAGGATATTAGTTTGTACATGGTAGCGGAGGATTATTTAGATCCGAGAAGGATTGAAGAGCGCACCTCTTCTTCAGGTGGGGCCCTTTATGGAAATGCTTCCAATAATCGATTTGCTGCATTTTTACGTCATCCCAATTACCGTAGTGCTATAAAAAACCTATATTGGATTGGTGGAAGCGTGCATCCTGGAGGTGGAATTCCACTTTGCTTGTCATCTGCCAAAATTGCTTCCAAGCTTTTTCAAGAAAATGCGTAATTTCGTAGAAAATCGAAATATTATGATTCAAAGACCCCAATCTATTTTTTTACTTATTGTCCTTATAGCAGAAATTCTGGTGATAGCAGGTTGGCCGTTATGGACCAAAACGGGTATGTCAGGTGAAACAGCCCAAGTATTTATATCGGAATGGACCTCTCAGATCCAAGGAAAAGCGCAAGTTGAAGCTCAATATATTCCGCTAATTTTGCTGTTAATTTCAGTAGCCCTTACAGCCTACATTTTGTTCCAATTTAAGAACAGAATGCGTCAAATGGCGCTTGGACTAGTCAATTCCATGTTAATTGCTGCCACCATGGGATACAGTTTTTATACCATTTACAAAAAAACGATTCCCTTATTCAATCCAGAAATGCAAGGAGCCTATGACCTAGGATTTTATGCCTTAATTGTGGCTCTATTAGCCAATATGATTGCCAATCGTTTAATTCGTAAAGACGAAATGCTGGTTCAATCTTCGAATCGTATGCGCTAAGAAATTACACGATACCCTCACGTAAAAGGTCGTGGAGATGTATGAATCCCACGGCCTTTTCTTTTTCAAGAACAACCAATTGTGTAATATTCTTTTCTTGCATCATGGACAAAGCCTCGGTAGCAAAAGCTTCGGATGAAATGGTTTTTGGATTGGAATTCATCATGTGAACAATCTGAATATTCGCCCAGTCTTGTTGTTTTTCTAACATTCTACGCACATCCCCATCGGTAATAATTCCTAACAATTCCTCATGCTCGTTCATCACGGTAGTAGCTCCTAAACGCTTGGAGCTGATTTCATGGATTGCCTCTTGTATACTGGCTTGAGGTAAGATGTGAGGAAACTCGTGTTGAGGATAAATATCCGCCACTTTTAAATACAAACGTTTTCCCAAAGCCCCTCCTGGGTGATATTTGGCAAAATCTTGGGATGTAAAACCTTTACATTCCAACAAACATACGGCCAAGGCATCACCCAATGCTAGAGCTACGGTGGTGGAAGTGGTAGGAGCTAAATTCAATAAATCTGCCTCTGAATCCGCTTGAGCATGAAGAACAAAGTCGGACTGTTGCGCTAAATACGATTGTTTATTAGAAACCATGGCGATTAAAGAAACCCCTAAACGTTTGATCAATGGGACTAAAACTTTGATTTCTGGAGTATCTCCTGACTTGGATATACAAATGACCGAATCACCCCTTTGTATCATTCCTAAATCCCCATGGATGGCATCAGCTGCATGCATGAACAAAGCAGGACTTCCCGTGGAATTGAGAGTAGCCACAATTTTCTGAGCAATTAAAGCCGATTTACCTATTCCAGTAAAGACAATTCTGCCTGGATTTGCCAATAAATGTTCCACGCAAGCTTCAAATTCAGAATTTATGGCAGCGCTAACTTGTAAAATAGCTTCTGCTTCTTGGGTTAAAACTTTTTTTGCTGTGGATTGAATATTTTTGTTTAATTTCAATTTTAGTAGAATTTGAGTACACAAAGTTAATTAACTATGTAAGAATAATTCTGCTACATTGTGAAACATACCAGTAGTTCCTAAAATTATGCCCATTCAAATTTCCAACGATACGTTAAAGGAGCATCTCAAGAAGACCTTTGGATTTAGCCAATTTCGTGGAGAACAGGAAGCTATCATCCAAAATACGCTTCAAGGGAATAATAGCTTTGTGCTTATGCCTACTGGAGCAGGCAAATCTCTTTGCTACCAGCTTCCGGCTATAGTTATGCCTGGAACAGCCATTGTTATTTCTCCATTAATTGCTTTGATGAAAAACCAAGTAGATCAAATGATCGCTTTTGGTGTTAATGCTCAATTTTTAAATTCTTCTTTGACCCGTGCAGAAATGAATCGGGTTAAGAACGAAGTGTTAAGTGGCGATGTGAAGTTATTGTACATTGCTCCTGAATCTTTGAATAAGCAGGAGAATCTCAACTTTTTACAACAAGCGAACATTTCTTTTGTGGCCATTGATGAAGCGCATTGTATTTCAGAATGGGGTCATGATTTCCGGCCTGAATATAGAAAAATCCGTGCCATCATTGAATCGGTTGATGAAAAATTGCCCATCATTGCATTGACAGCTACTGCTACTCCCAAAGTGCAATTGGATATTCAAAAGACGTTAAATTTAGAAGATGCCCAGGTTTTTAAAACTTCCTTTAACCGAAAAAACCTCTACTACGAAATACGTTCCAAAAAGGACATTGACAAACAACTGATTCGCTACATTAAAAGTCATTCTGGTAAAGCAGGAATTATTTACTGCCTAAGTAGGAAACGAGTAGAAGAAATTGCGGATTTATTACATGTCAATGGCATCAAGGCCCTTCCCTACCATGCAGGATTAGATCCAGCCATTCGCATGGCTAACCAAGAATCATTTTTGAATGAAGAAGTGGAAGTCATGGTAGCAACCATTGCCTTTGGCATGGGAATTGATAAACCGGATGTCCGTTTTGTGATACATTATGATGCCCCTAAATCCCTAGAAGGCTATTATCAAGAAACGGGTAGAGCAGGTAGAGATGGATTGGATGGAACTTGTATCTTATTTTATACCTACGACGATATCTTAAAACTAGATAAGTTCAATAAGGATAAAGCCGTATCAGAAAAAGAGAATGCCAAATTATTATTGGCAGAAATGGTGTACTATGCCAATTTGGGCGTCTGTCGGAGAAAGCAATTACTCAATTATTTTGGGGAATATATGGCTGAAAATTGTGGCTTTTGCGACAACTGCCTACATCCAACCCCCACTTTCAAGGCCGAACGAGAAGTCGTTTTAGCCTTACAAGCCATACAAGAAACGGAAGAGAAATTTGATGCTGAGCACATTGCTGATTTGTTGGAAGGCAAATTAAATCAATACGTTCAAAGTTACGATCACAATAAATTACCCGTGTTTGGTGCTGGAAAAACCGTTTCATGGAATACCCCGGCAGTAGAAGACGATGATGATGACGATGACAATGAGGATGAAGACGAGGACAATCCAACACCCAAAAAACCGAAGCTCAAAAAGAAATCGCAGAAGGACCACCACAGTGATGATGTAAAATCCCCATGGATTTCATTCATCAAACAGATTGCCATACATGGTTATTTAGTTAAGGACATTGAAAACTACGGCGTTTTAAAATTAAGCGAAAAGGGGCTCAACTTCATTCAAGATTCATATCCGGTTACTTTCTCCAGAGATCATGATTATGAGAAAGAAGCAGAACCAGATGAAAATGATGAGATGAATGCAGGAGTAGGGGCAAAAGCCTATGATGATGCTTTATTTGAATTATTAAAAAACCTTCGCAAGAAATTAGCTAAGGAGAAAAACCTTCCTCCTTACGTTATTTTTCAGGATCCTTCTTTGGAAGAGATGGCCACCACCTATCCTAGTAATCAAGAAGAAATGGCCCAAATTAATGGGGTCGGTATGGGAAAAGTAATCAAGTTTGGTAAGCCATTCTTGGATGTCATCAATCGTTATGTGGATGAAAATGAGATTGAAACGGCCCGCGAGGTGGTGGTTAAATCTACGGTCAATAAGTCAAAAATCAAGATTTATATCATCCAACAAGTGGATCGTAAAATTGATTTAGATGACATCGCTTATCAGAAAGAATTAAACATGGCTGAATTAATTGAGGAGATTGAAGCCATTTGTTATTCAGGGACAAAATTGAATTTAGATTATTACATCAATCAAGTCATTGAACCCGATAAGCAGGAGGAAATTTACGATTACTTCTTAAGTTCTGATACCGATAATATTACCGAAGCTTTAGATAATTGCAACATAGACGACGTCAGTGAAGAAGAGTTGCGATTAATGCGCATTAAATTTTTAAGTGAACTAGCCAATTAACGAATATTATGAATGTATTACTTTTGGGATCCGGAGGAAGAGAACATGCATTTGCCTGGAAAATATCCCAAAGTCCATTATTAAGTCAATTATATATAGCCCCAGGTAACCCCGGGACGGCCCAATTGGGCATTAATTTACCCTTTGGTTTTTCTGATTTCTCGGCCATTGTTGAGGCCATAAGAACCCACCAAATAGAATTAGTGATTGTTGGCCCAGAAGAACCTTTAGTCAAAGGAGTTCGGGATTATATTGAATCTCAAGAAGATCTTCAACATGTGGGAATTGTGGGCCCCGGTGCACTAGGAGCACAATTGGAAGGAAGTAAAGATTTTTCTAAAAACTTCATGCATGCGCATGGTGTACCTACAGCAGCCTCCAAAACATTTACTAAGGATAATGGGGAAGAAGGCCTAGCCTATTTGGCGACGCAGTCGCTGCCCATTGTTTTAAAAGCAGATGGATTAGCCGCTGGTAAAGGTGTGATCATTGCACAAAGCCATGCTGAAGCCGAAAAATCATTCAAAGAAATGATTTATGATGCCAAATTTGGCGAAGCTAGTTCAAAGGTCGTCGTGGAACAGTTTCTACGAGGCATTGAGCTTTCCGTTTTTGTTTTAACCGATGGGGAAAACTATGTGGTTTTACCAGAAGCCAAAGATTATAAACGTATTGGGGAAAATGACGAAGGCTTAAATACGGGTGGTATGGGAGCTGTTTCTCCAGTTCCATTTGCTACTGAGCGATTCATGGAATTGGTTAAACAAAAAGTGATTGAACCAACCATCCAGGGTCTGAAATCCGACAACATTCCCTACCAAGGTTTTATCTTCATTGGTTTAATGAATCATGAAGGTGAACCTTACGTGATTGAGTACAATGCCCGCATGGGAGATCCTGAAACAGAAGTGGTATTGCCAAGAATCGAATCAGATTTCTTATCTTTGCTTCTTGCGGCTGCTCAAGGGAAACTAAAAACCGAAAGTTTACAGATTTCTGACCAATATGCCGTTACGACCATGGTCGTGGCAGGAGGTTATCCCGAAGATTACCGAAAAGGGGATATCATGTCAGGCATGGAAAAAATAGAAGAAGCCCTAGTATTTCATGCAGGGACCCGTGAGCAAGACGGACAAATTGTTACCTCGGGAGGCCGAGTAATGGCCCTAACAGGCACTTCAAATACCTTGGAAAGAGCCATACAAAAGTCTCAAAAGGCGGCTCAAACCATTCAATTTGAAGGCAAAAACTTTAGACGAGATATTGGTCTCGACGTATTACGCTATAAGTCGTAATGAGACCGATTGACACATATAATTATGGCATGTAAATCGTGTTCAACTGGATCATGTGGATCCAAGGCATCATCAGATAGTGCAGTTTCAGGCTGCCAAAGCAATGGAAGCTGTGGTACAGGTGCTTGCAACAAAATGAACGTTTTTGATTGGTTATCCGATTTGGATGTCCCTCAATTTCAACGTTTTCATATAGTTGAAGTAAAATTCAAAGCTGGGAGAAAAGAGTATTTTCGCAATCCCAACCAATTAGCCTTACACACAGGAGACTCCGTCATGGTAGACTCTTCTTCAGGTGTACAGCTGGGCGTTGTTTCCCTTCAAGGGGAATTGGTGCGTTTACAATTACTAAAAAAAGGTATCAAAGATGATGATAAGCTCAAAGATATCTTACGCATGGCGACGGAAAAAGATGAAGAAAAGCATCGTAATTCCCTAGAAAGAGATTTACCTACGCTTTATCGAACCCGTCAGATTATTGGTGATTTAAAGTTGAATATGAAGCTTTCCGATGTGGAGTTTCTTACAGATGGGACAAAAGCTGTATTTTATTATTCTTCAGACGACCGAGTAGATTTTCGTGAGTTAATCAAATTGCTGGCCACAGAATTTAAAATCCGTGTGGAAATGAAGCAGATTTCTTTGCGTCAAGAAGCCGGAAGATTAGGAGGTATTGGTGTTTGTGGAAGAGAATTATGTTGCTCTACTTGGCTTACCGACTTCAAAAATGTGACAACCTCGGCAGCTAGGTATCAAAATCTTTCCTTAAATCCCGTTAAATTAAGTGGACAGTGTGGTCGTTTAAAATGTTGTCTCAATTACGAATTGGAGACCTACATGGATGCCTTGAAAGACATTCCGACCATTGAGGGCCGTATAAAAACCAAGCGTGGAGATGCTATTTTACAAAAAACAGACATCTTTAAGCGCATGATGTGGTTTGGTTATGCAGGAGAAGAGTCCATATGGATCCCTGTAACTTGTGACCGAGTAAAAGAAATCGTTGACTTAAATAAAAAAGGTATCATTCCTGATTCCTTCGAAAATCTGAATCCAGACGTACCTGAGGTTGAGAAACCGAAATTGTCTGAATTAAATTCCGATTTGGACAGGATGGACAAAAAATACGGCAAGGGAAAACCTAGCAGCCAACGCTCCGATAATCCAAAAAGAAATAATGGAGATCAAAAAGCGCGTGGTAATTTCCAAAAAGGGAATAAGGTCCCTGCTAATCCCAATAGACCCCAAAATAAACCAGAAGGCAACACGGATCGTCCTGATAATCGCGTAACATCTCCTGTGATTAATGCTCCAGAAGGTACAGAAAATGCTGGAGAGGCTACACCAAAACCATTTAAAAAGAAATTCAAAAAGAAATTTAAACCCAGACCACCTAGAAATGGCCCTGAGACGCCCACTGCTTAAACCCTTGCTGTTATTTTTTTCCTTGGGCTTTCTAATAGCTTGTCAAGGTGATCAGGTATTTGACCAAACAAGCAAAATGGGAGAGCAAGGCTGGTCGCAAAAAAATCAGGTTAGCTACCCTTTTGAAATCAAAGATTTGGATAAATCGTATAGCTTGTATGTAGCTTTACGACAATCCAATGATTACCCATTTAACAACTTTTATTTCATTCCCAAAGTGCTGGGATCTGATGGGAAATTAATCAAGCAAGCCTTAGCCGAAGCTGTCTTATATGACCCCAAATCTGGCAAAGCCAAGGGAGAAGGACTAGGTGATATTTACAGCCACAAGTTCTTGATTTTTAAGCAATTAAAATTTCCTAAAAAGGGTAAATATACATTACTTTTATCCCATGACATGCGAACAGATACCTTGGCTGGTATCATTTCTGTTGGTGCATCTTTAGTTCCTAATCCCTAAATCTCATGTCCAAGATTGATGATATTGATAAACAAATCCTCGCCTTTTTACATGAAGATGCTTATATGTCCAACAAGGACATGGCCCAGCGCTTAGGCATGAGCCCAACGCCTATCCATGAACGAATCAAACGTATGGAAAAGGATGGGGTAATTACTGGATACAAGGCCACGATCAATCCCAACAAATTAGGAAAATCCCTAACGGTATTTTGCGATATCTCCTTGAAAGAACATGCGGCAGAATTCCTCAAACAATTTGAAGAGGATGTGATGAGTTTATTGGAAGTTCAAGAATGCTATTGCGTTTCTGGTCATAGTGATTTCCTTCTAAAAATCGTCGTGGCAGATATGGATGAATACCGAGATTTTATCCTACATAAACTGGCGAGTATCAAGAATATTGGCAATGCACAAAGTCACTTTGTGATGAATCAAATACAAAATGAAAGCATTTTACCTTGGTTAAATCAAGAAAAAACCAGATAAACCTATAAATTGGGGTAGATGCACCAATTAAATTACCTAACTTGAATAATTAACATCGTTTGAATTGACCTTATGAACAAGATTACAAAAACAATCGTCAGCCTATTAGTAATCACTTTGATATTAGGCATCGCCTTTTACCCCAAGGTAAAAAAGACATTTTTTGCTGAAAAGAAAGAAGAAGGCAAAGAGAAAGGTAAAGGTGGTCCTGCCGGGGGAAAGGGTGGGAAAACTACTGTGGTAGTTATGGTGGTTAAAACCACAAGACTAGATGACATGATTAATTCAACGGGAAGTATTTTACCGAATGAAGAGGTTGAAATTCGTTCTGAAATTGCCGGAAGAATTAATCAATTGAATATCAAAGAGGGCGATGTGGTTCAGAAAGGGACTATTTTATTGCATATTAATGACGATGATTTGCAGGCTCGTTTGAAAAAATTAGGTTACAATAAAAAATTAGCCGAAGATAATGAAGCTCGTCAAAAGATTTTACTTCAAAAAGAGGCCATCTCTCAAAGAGAATATGATATTGCGGTGAACTCAGTCAATACCATTTCTGCCGATATTGATGATCTAAAAGCACAAATCTTAAAAACAACGATTCGTGCTCCATTCTCAGGTACCATTGGTTTTCGCTATGTAAGTATGGGAAGTTATATCTCTCCCACTACTAAAATTGCGACATTGACGAATACCAATCCAGCTAAAATTGAATTTTCTATTCCAGCCAAATATGCTTCTCAAATTCGCAAAGGCAATACCATTGAATTTGAGACAGAAAATGAGACTAAAACTTATACAGGTAAGGTTTATGCCATAGATCCTAAGATTGACCCTTTAACACGTACACTTCAAATAAGAGCCTTATCCCCTAACCCAGGTGGTGTTTTAGTTCCTGGAGCTTTCGCTAAGGTCAATTTGATTCTAAAAACAAAAGGATCTGCCATTTTGGTACCTACAGAAGCCGTTATTCCTGAATCCAAAGGAAGTAAAGTATTTATCGTAAAAAATGGAAAAGCTGTTTCTACCAAGGTAGAATTAGGAACTCGTGGAGAGAAAACCGTGGAGATTTTATCAGGACTTTCCCTTGGTGACACCTTGATTACCAACGGAATCATCCAGGTTAAACCAGATGGAGAAGTGGACATTAAAGAGGTTGTTCAATAACATACAAGATGCCCAGCATTTACCTAAGTACAGCTCTTTGGCAATTTAAATTCCGCAAATTAGGTTATTTATTTGCAGGTTTAAATGCCTATATTCAGCTATGTGCTTGGGCCATTTTCCAACGTGTATTCCAGCCCTCACGACCGCTAGTGGGGGTATTATTGGCCCAACATTTAGGAGATATAGTAGCTTCAGAACCCATCATTCCCGCTTTACAGAAAAAATACCCCGAAGCTAAAATTATTTGGATTATTCAAGGCCATTTCAGACCGCTTTTGGAACACCATCCTGGAATCTACCGCTTAGTAACCGAAGAAAATATGCTATTTAGTTATTTCTTAACAAAGTGGAATCCCTTGCAGCATTTTTTCAACCTTCACCTAAATGAATTAAGAAAAGATCCTTATTTCCATATTCCTTTAGAAAACGAGAAAGCAAAAGAACTGAATATCAACATTCATAATTATTATTCCCAGCATAATTTATTAGAGAATTTTTCTCAATTAGCAGGCTTAGGATTAATCGCTGGACAACCCACGCTTTATTTACCTAATAAAAACTTCCCTCTTCCTTTTAAAGGCAACTATTGGCTTATTCATCGGATCTCCAACGACCCTTGCCGAGAATGGACCGACGAAAATTGGGTCAAATTAATCCAAGCTGCCATCCAAGAATGGGATGTTAATGTGGTGGAAATTGGCACAAATCAAGGCCTCGTATTTGAACATCCAAAATTCCTTTCATTGGTAGGTAAAACAAGCGTAGAGGACAGTTTATTCCTCATCAAATCCGCTAGTTTTTTTATTGGAATCGACTCAGGACCAACACATTGTGCTAACGCCTTTCAAATTCCAGCCTTGATTATGTTGGGAGAGTTTGCTGACTTTAAAAAATACATGTCCTATTCTGGGGCATATCAATTGAATCAAATTGCCAGCTTAGTGCATCATGAAAATGGCCCAGCAAAAGAATTAAGCTTTGACCTAGTTTGGACTAAACTCCAGACCGCAGTAGAAGTCAATCATATTATATCAGAAATACCAAATCATAAATAATACATATTATGGCCTCTCTATCAGAAACCAGCATTAAACGACCCGTATTATCCATCGTTATGTCCATCACCATTATCGTGTTTGGTATCATTGGATATACCTATTTGGGTGTTCGTGAGTTCCCATCCGTGGATCCTCCTGTCGTAACTGTTCAAACTTCCTATACGGGAGCTAACGCAGACATTATTGAATCTCAAATTACTGAACCATTGGAAGAATCCATCAATGGTATCGCTGGGGTTAGAACCTTAGCCAGTTCCAGTAGAGATGGTCGTTCCAGCATCACCGTAGAATTTGATTTGGCTGTCAATATTGAAGATGCGGCCAATGATGTTCGTGACCGTGTTTCTAGAGCCATGGCGTTATTGCCAAAAGATGTGGACCCACCAGTTGTAGCCAAAGCAGATGCGGACGCTAGTCCAATCTACAATATCAATATTTTCTCCAAAACACGTGGTCTTTTGGAGTTGAATGAATTAGCTACCAGAAATGTCAAGGAAAAATTTCAAACTATTCCTGGAGTTAGTTCCGTACAAATGTGGGGAGAGAAGAAATATGCCATGCGTATGCACATTGACCCTGAGCGTTTGGCTTCTTTCCGTTTAACAGCTCCAGATATCGTTTCGGCACTAAGTAAGCAAAATATTGAATTACCGTCGGGTAGTATTGAAGGTGCAAATACCGAATTAACGGTTCGTACCCAAGGTAGAATGACTACCGTGGAAGATTTTAATAACTTGATTATCAAAGAACAAGATGGTCGTTCGGTGAAGTTTTCCGATGTAGGATATGCCGAATTATCTCCAGAAAACGATAAGACCTTCTTTAAGCGTGATTTGACTCCCATGATTTCGATTGCGGTAATTCCTCAACCAGGATCCAATCAAATTGAAATTGTGGATGCAATCAACAGAAAACTACCACAAATCCGTCAAACCTTACCGCCTGACGTTGAGTTAAAAGAAGGTTTTGATAATACGAAATACGTACGTAAATCCTTGGTAGAAGTAGAAGAAACCATCCTGACGGCTATCTTATTGGTAACCATCATCATCTTCTTATTCTTGCGTGATTGGAGATCTACCTTAATTCCATTAACCGCTATTCCGGTCAGCTTAATTGGCGTATTTTTCTTTATGTACTTAGTGGGTTTCTCGGTCAATGTACTAACCTTATTGGGTATTGTACTTTCCATCGGACTTGTAGTGGATGATGCAATTGTGGTATTGGAAAATATTTATTCCAAAATTGAAGATGGAATGACACCATGGAAAGCTTCCTTAGAAGGTTCTAAAGAAATTTATTTCGCTGTTATTTCCACGACCATCACTTTAGCTGCGGTATTCCTTCCAGTTATTTTCTTGCAAGGTATTACGGGGCGTTTGTTCCGTGAATTTGGTATCGTAGTAGCGGGATCCGTGATCATTTCGGCCTTTGTTTCCTTGACCTTAACTCCTATGTTAAGTTCCAAATTATTAAAAGGCGGACATCATAAACCTTGGTTTTACCGAGTTACTGAACCTTTCTTTGTTTGGTTAACTGCCGCCTACCAAGGATCATTGGAGTCATTTTTAAAAATCCGTTGGATAGCCTGGGTTATTATGGTCTCTTTGATTGGTATCATTTATACTTTATTTAAATACGATGCAATTCCTTCTGAATTAGCTCCATTAGAAGACCGTGGTGCATTACGCATTAGTTCTACAGCGCCAGAAGGTGCCACATTTGATTATATGTTGAACTATACCGATAAAATGGCTAAGTTTTTGATGGAAACGATTCCAGCGAAAGAACGCTATGCTATTTATGCTATTACGTCCCCTCCTTTTGGAAATGGTGCTGCCAATACTGGTAGTTTCCGTATTTTACTAGGTGATCCAGAAAACAGAAGGACTCAACAGGAAATTGCGGATGAATTATCTCCCAAGATCAAAAAGTTTACGGGAGCTAGATCAAACTTAATTCAAGAGCCTACACTTTCTACGGGTCAACGTGGTGGTGGAGGTTTACCCATTGCCTTTGTGGTTCAAGCTCCAAACTTTGAGAGTTTGAAAAAAATCATGCCTCAGTTCCTTGCTAAAGTGCGTGATAATCCAAAATTCGAAACATCTGATGTGAATTTAAAATTCACCAAACCTGAATTACGTATAGAAATTGATCGTGCCAAGGCTCAAAACCTAGGTATCGCAATTCAAGACATTGCGCAGACCCTTCAACTAGGATTATCAGGTCGTCGATTTGGATATTTTATCATGGATGGAAAACAATATCAAGTCATTGGTCAAATCGATAGACCGATGCGAAATGACGTAAATGATTTGAAATCACTGTATGTTAAAAATAACCGAGGTGATTTAATTCAGTTAGACAACTTGGTGAAGATTACGGAACAAAGTACGCCTCCGCAGTTATACCGATATAATCGTTATGTAGCAGCCACTGTACAAGCTCAAATGGCCAAAGGTGTAACCTTGGGTGAAGCCTTGACTGAGATGGACAAAATTGCCAAAGAAACGCTAGATGTTTCCTTCTCTACGGCTTATGATGGACAAAGTAAGGAATTTAAAGAATCTAGTTCTTCTTTATTATTTGCCTTTGCTTTAGCTATCTTATTAATTTACTTAATTCTTTCTGCACAGTTTGAAAGCTTTATAGATCCATTAATTATCTTATTTACCGTGCCTCTGGCCGTGGCTGGTGCCTTATTAACATTGTGGGATTTCAGTCAAACATTGAACATCTTCTCCCAAATTGGTATCATCGTGCTTATTGGTTTAGTAACGAAAAATGGTATTTTGATTGTGGAATTTGCCAACCAGCGAAAAGAAGCAGGATCCAATAAAATGCTAGCGGTACAAGAAGCCGCTACAGCTCGATTCCGTCCTATCTTAATGACTTCACTTTGTACCATTTTGGGTATTTTACCGATTGCCCTTGCCTTAGGTTCTGGTTCTCAAAGTCGTGTGTCTATGGGTATTGCGGTAGTTGGCGGTATGTTATTTTCTACTACCTTAACCTTGTACATCATCCCTGCTATTTATAGCTACATGTCCAGTAACCTGAAGCACCAAGGAGAAAAAGAAGAAAGTCCTTCTTTGGTTGGTCATGAATAAACAAGAGATTTGGATGCAGCGCGCCTTGGATTTATCCCTACTGGGATCAGGGCTCGTTGCACCTAATCCCTTAGTTGGTTGTGTCATTGTTAAAAATGATCAAATCCTTGGAGAAGGATGGCACCAAGCCTATGGCCAAGCGCATGCGGAGGTCATGGCCATCTGGTCTTTAGCTAATCCAGAAGACAGCATCGGTTCCTCCGTTTATGTTAGCTTAGAGCCATGTTCTCATACAGGAAAAACCCCACCCTGTGCCGATTTATTGATTAAATCTCAAGTCAAGGAAGTCTTCATTTGCAATCTAGACCCTAATCCACTGGTTGCTGGTCAAGGAATAGAGAAATTAAAAGCTGCAGGAATTCAAGTTTTCCAGGGGATTTTGGAAAATAAAGGTGCCAAAATCAATCGACAATTTTTCACTTTTCACACTAAGAAACGACCATACATTACGTTAAAATGGGCCGCCTCCCAAGACGGTTTTATTGCTCAAGAGGACGGAAAACCTATAAGATTTTCCAATCCACAAAGTCAGGCTTTGGTACACCAAATGCGAACTCAACACCAAGGAATATTGGTCGGTGCCGAAACCATTATCCAGGATAATCCAAGTTTAAATGCTCGATTATGGCCAGGGAATAACCCCATACGGATTGTATTAGACCCTCATCATCGTATCCCCAAAAACAGTCAAGTATTACGAGATGGTCAAGCCACATGGATCATTACTAAAAATACCGTAGCCCAAGATGGCCCTTGTCAATGGTTTGCCCTCGGTGAAAATTACCTCTTGGAGGATATTCTGCGGTTAGCCTATGAAAAAGGCCTGATTTCCATCTTAGTTGAAGGTGGCGCAAAAACCTTAGAGGCATTTCTTCAGTCTAATTTTGTGGACGAAATCTGGAAGCAAGAGAAAGACTCTACCTTAGGAAAAGGAATCGCTGAGCCTCAAAAATCGATTAACTGGAAAAATGGAATTCAAATAGGTGAGGATAATATTTGGTATCAGGCTGATTTAGGCTAGACCAAATATTTGCAATAATAAATAGACATTCAGACTTAAAATTACCGCACTAATTATCCAAGAAAGGGTAGTTAACCAAACAGGATTTACGAATTTTCCCATCTTAACCTTATCACTGGTAAACCAAACCAAAGGGATTACTGCAAAGCTTAATTGCATGGAAAGAATCACTTGTGAAAAAACTAATAATTCACCTATCTTGCTCTCTCCCCAAATCCAAGTAATAAAAAAGGCGGGTAATATGGCCAACATTCGGGTGATTAATCGGCGCAACCAAGGAGCTAATTTTAAATCAATAAAACCCTCCATGACGATTTGGCCAGCCAAAGTACCCGTTAATGTGGCATTTTGACCCGAAGCTAATAATGCAATAGCAAACAAAGCGGAGGCCCACTTACTTCCCAAAACAGGATCCAACAATTGATAAGCATCACGAATATCAGCCACATGAGGCATTCCATTGATATGAAATGCAGATGCCGCTAAAATCAAAATACCCGCATTGATAAAAAAGGCTAATCCCAAGGAAAGCGTTGAATCAATGGTTGCAAACTTAATGGCTTTGGTTTTATCTGATTCTGTATGAGCAAATGCTCTTGTTTGAACAATACTCGAATGCAAATACAGGTTATGAGGCATCACCGTAGCACCCAAAATACCAATGGCCACGTATAACTGACTCGAATCTTGAAAAATAGATGCTTGTGGAACTAGCCCCTTCATCACACTTCCAATATCAGGTTGAGACAGTAGTAATTCATAGCCAAAGCATAGTGAAATCACCGCCAATAAAGACATGACAATAGATTCTAGCACCCTGAAGCCGCGGTGCTGGAAGTATAAAATTAAGAACACATCCAATATGGTAATTAAAATACCATACAGAATTGGAATGTCAAAAAGTAAATTCAAGGCAAGAGCTGATCCAATAACTTCAGCTAAATCACATGCCACAATCGCTAATTCACAAAGTATCCATAAAAAAATGGCTACTGGTTTTGAAAAAGCTTCCCCACATGCCTGTGCCAAATCTCGGCCAGTTGAAACTCCCAATTTTAATGCTAAATGCTGCAATACAATGGCAAAAAGACTGGAAATAAATATGACTGACAGTAAGGTATATCCAAATTGGGACCCTCCTGCTAAATCTGTAGCCCAGTTTCCGGGATCCATATACCCCACAGCCACCATAAATCCAGGGCCAATAAATGCACGCAGATTTTTCCAGAAACCAGGTCCAGAGTGAATGGGAATACTTCCGTACACCTCACTTAAAGAACGAGTCTTACCTTCTGATCGCCAAGCATTTGACATGGAATAATGGTTTTATTGCAAACAAATATATATAAGAATTACGATTAAACAAAAATATTTTTTAGTCGAGACTAAAAATTTATTTTATATCCTATTTTGCTTACTTTTATGCTAGCTTAATTTTAGAAAATGGCAACATCATTTGCGGAGGAAAATTATTTAAAGATTATATATCGATTATCTGAATCGACTTTAGAGGATATTTCTACCAATGCTGTAGCCGAATTAACCCAAACTAAAGCTGCCTCTGTCACGGACATGCTTCGAAAATTAGCCGAAAAAGGCTGGGTTAATTATCAAAAATACCAAGGAGTTCGACTGACTAAAGAAGGAGAAAAAATAGCTTTGTCGGTCGTTAGAAAACATCGTTTATGGGAGGTATTTTTGGTAGAAAAAATGGGTTTCAACTGGGATGAGGTCCATGAAATTGCCGAACAATTAGAGCATATTGAATCCGAAGCGCTAATCAATAAATTAGATGAGTTCTTAGATTTCCCCAAAACAGATCCTCACGGTGACCCTATCCCCAATAAAGAAGGCATCCTTCCTGAGCTGAGCTATGTGCTTCTATCCGATTTAAAAGAAAATAAAGCATGCGTTTTGATGGGGGTAGCCAAGGACTCAGCTGTTTTTCTTCAACTGCTCACACGACTAAATTTGAGCTTGGGAGCAAAACTCATGGTAAAAGAAATCAATCCTTTTGACCGTTCTATTTCCGTGTCGGTTAATGACTCAGTGCCTGTATTCATTAGCCATGAAGTAGCAAAAAATATCTTGATTAAATTAGGCTAGTTTGAGTTGGGGAATAGCCTAACTCAACAAATCCAAAACCTCGTCTTCACTTAGGGTTCTTAAAATACTTTCATCGGAAGTAACCAAATCATTGGCAAGATCCAATTTTCGCTGTTGTAAAGCTAAAATCTTCTCCTCTACCGTCTGTTTAGAAATAAACTTGTAGGTAAATACGGTTTTAACCTGCCCAATTCGATGCGCTCTGTCAATGGCCTGCGCCTCTGCTGCGGGATTCCACCAAGGATCCAGTAAAAAGACATAATCTGCTGCAGTTAAATTCAATCCAACTCCTCCGGCTTTTAGGGAAATCAAAAATACCGACTGACCATCTGATTTTTGGAAACTTTCCACCTGCCCTTTTCGGTCAGAGGTACTTCCATCCAAATAAGCATAGGCAATGTTTCTTTCATCCAGTGCTTTTCTAATCAATGCCAAATGCTGCACAAATTGACTAAAAATCAATACTTTATGGTGTTGTTCTAATACTGTTTCTAACTTCTCTAACACGGCCTCCATCTTACCCGATTCCCCGACATATCCTTCTTCACATAAGGAAGGGTGATTGGCCAATTGACGTAACTTGGTTAAACCTTGTAAAACAGAGAAACGCGATTTCTGTAAACCTTCATCTTTGATTTGTTTCAACAAAACATCTCGGTAAAAGGATTTCGTTTTATCGTACAATCTCTCTTGCTCCTCCGACATCACGCAATACGTAACCGATTCCATTTTTGCGGGTAAGTCAGCCGCTACTTGGCGTTTTTCTCTGCGTAATAAATAAGGCTTAATCAAGAAATACAGTCGCTTCTTTTTATCTGAATCGGCTTTCTTTTCGATAGGCACTTGAAATAAATCCTTAAAATAACGCTGTGAACCCAATAAACCTGGATTCACAAAATTCATTTGTGACCATAAATCCATGGTTGAATTTTCCAGTGGCGTACCTGTCATGACCAATCGGTATTTAGCCGTAAGCTTTTGAACCGCTTTAGTAATATTAGCCATTGGATTTTTAATGGCTTGAGATTCATCCAAAATCACATAACTAAAAGCCTGCTTTTCAAACCAATCAATATCGGAACGTACCATTCCAAAAGAACAAAGTATCAAATCTACTTTGCCTAATTGGGCTTGTAATTTTTCCCTTTGAGGGCCACTATATACTAACACCCTCAACTGAGGAGTGAATTTTTTCGCTTCCATTTCCCAGTTATACAACAAGGAAGTGGGCATCACCAATAAACTAGGCAAGGTCTCCCCTTGCTCTTTTAAGCTTTGCAATAAACATAAAGTCTGAACAGTCTTTCCCAAACCCATATCATCGGCTAGGCAGGCTCCTAGGCCCGCTGCTTGTCGAGTCCGCATCCATCGGTAGCCTTCCATTTGATAAGGCCTCAAGGTCCCCTTGAATTGCTTGGGAACGGGGAATTCTTTAGTCTCTAAGGCCAAATCATTCATGGTTTTACTACGCAAGGCAGTTTTGACCAAATCCTGATTTTCCCATTCTTGAACCAACTGAAAATGTTGACGCTTTAAATATACCCCATCTTCTCCAGGTCTAGTCTCTGAAAAATAGAATAAATCTTGGTAATCATGAAACCAATTATCTGGAATGATGGCAATGGACCCATCTGGCAAATGAAACTCTTTCTTTTTTTGTAAGATCAATTGACGTATTTTCAGAAAGGGTATTTGGAATTCACCAAATGAAATAATTGCCTGGATATCAAACCAATCTAATTTTTCTCCAATTCGAATTTTAATATCTGGCTTCCCGAGGAAATACCGAGGTGCTTGTCCGTCGCCTTTAAACTGCACACTGAATCCTGCTTGATCTAAAGCAGCCTTATGCACCGTCAACCATTGAACAGCCTCACCTCTTGACAAGACGGCTTTACCGTCAACTTCAATTTGTAATCCTAATGATTTTAATTGTTGATAGGCTCTTTTTTCTTTGGTCAAAGAGCGCATGATTTTTTGGAAAGCATAACTATCGCCTTTTTTCTCAAACAAGACATTAGCCTCAGAGCCTAATCCATCCCATGGAAAACGATTATTGCCGTATTGAAACGACAATACAAAATTCCACCGGTCAGCCGCTTCTAAAGCAGCTGATTTTTTACTTGGGGCCTTTTCCTCTTCTAATTTATTAACAATGGGGCCATAAGAAAGTAAATACTGGCAATTCTTTTCAGTATTAAATATCTCAAAGCCTTTGGCATGTACAGGATACCTAGCAACCATCGCTTTCACAAACTTACGGAAGTAATCCTCTTCCATATTTTTAGGAATTACGACAAACTTCTTATTCAAGAATGGACGCAATTTTTTCCCTTCCAGCGCTGGCTTAAAATGATATAATTTTTGGTTCAATAACATCCACGCTGGTTCATCACACAACACCATGGCATCTTTATATTGAAACTCTAATTTGTTTCCAGCATATTTTAATGTGGGGAAATAATGGGTATTTTCTTCATTTCGCATAAAATGAAATAATACCTCCACAGGCTCTGGTTGTATAAACACATGCTGGCGCATTGGGTTTCCATCATTACCCATGATGAACAAAGTCTTATCTGGACAAATCAACTCAAAGACTTGACCTCGCTTTTTTTCAACGATACTTAATACCGCTTCTTGAATTTCCTTTTCCCCCTTTTCTGCATCAAAAGTCTTAAGAAAAAACTCTTCCATCGTTTTGCGTTTGGAAGTATTAAACTTTTCGAAAATGGCAGCAGGTTTCATCCCTTCGATAAACTTCACAGCTTGTTCATCACGCTCATCCAAGCCATGAGCAAATTCATGAAAATTTCGTGTCGTTAAAGTCTGATATTCCCAGGTTAATTGAGATTTTTCATTTAACTGTACCACAAAGACCTCGAACAAATAGCCGAGACATTCATGGGATAACAAAGAATACATTACCTGAAAAGGCTTACTGGGTGAGATCTTCATGTACTAGTAAAGCACTCGAATGCACGAGTTCTTAGAGTAAAACCTTCAAAAATAAGGTTTTTAAACGAAATACCGAAAAAATATAGGCTAATATTAGAAAACTACAAAATTAAAGCTTTCTCAAGTGTAAGCAGGTCCAACGATTCTTCTCCTTTTCTGTGATAAAAGAAAGACCCGCTTCTGAGGCTTCTTGCAACAATAGTGGAACATCTTCTTGATAGAAACCACTTAATAATAAATGTCCTCCAGCTTTAATCCGACGCGCATATTCAGCCATTTCATCTAATAAAATATTGCGATTAATATTGGCCAATAGTACATCGTATTCATCCGATGATTGATCACGAATGGTTCCTAAATCAAATCGTACAGACGTTAAATCATTCAATCCTGCATTTTCTACAGAATTTTCGACAGACCATTCGTCCACATCAAAGCCATTCACCGGATTAGCTCCTAATTTTTTAGCCACAAAAGCCAAAATCCCCGTTCCCGTACCAGCATCTAACACAGATTTTCCTTCTAAGTCCAATGTAAATAATGTTTCGACCATTAAACTGGTAGTTTCATGATGACCCGTTCCAAAAGACATTTTGGGATTAATGACTAGCTCCATCTGATAGCCTGGCTCAGATTCATGAAAGCTGGCTCGAATAAATAATAAATTAGAAATTCGAATAGGATCATAATTACTTTCCCAAACCTGATTCCAATTCTGCTTTTCTATTCGTCCCATTTCTACTTCTATGGGTCCAATAGCTTGATATCGTGTGATAATTTCTTGAAATGCCTCCTCTTCAAATAAAGCTTCAGGACAATAGGCAAAAAAACCTTCCTCTGTATCTTCGAAGATATCAAAACCTATTTCGCCAAGTTCTGCCAATAAGATATCCGACAATTCAGCTGAAGCTGAAATACGTGCTTGAATCGTTGCCATTTTTAATTAATTACTAGGAGGTGTATCCTTCTTACCAAATACGGAAATATTCACGTATCGCTTAGGTTGCAAGCGGAAGTCGATCAATAATTTATCTAAATCCATCAAAGTCTTATTCAATCCCACATACAAACTGTCATTCTTTAAGAATTTACCTGCTGTACCTTGACCTTTTTCCAAACCAGAAACAATGCGCTGGATGGATGTCACAGCCAAATTAGCCTCATGCAATGTTCTGCCCACTTGTAAAGCTTGCAGCGAGTCTGCTACCGTATTGAATTTGACTAAGATAGGCTTCAATTGTTTTTCGGTTTCAATTAAGCTCTGTGACAATGTTTTCATATTGGCAGAAATCTGTGCTATATTATTCCGATTTTCTTCCACCATACCATTCACCGAACCATTAATCCCATTGACGGTACTATTGGAGCTTTTGATTAACTCATTCAAATAGGATCCTGTATGTTCAAACTTTTTACTGATTTGACGAAAAGAAATTAAGAGAGAGTCCGCATTTTCAATAACAGGAATGGCTCTTTCTTTCAATAAGGAAGTAACCCCTTTTTCTAATGAACCAGGGATAAATGATTCTTCGGGTAGTATCCCTTTGCCGCCAAATTCTAAACGGATAATTTTACCTCCTAAAAGAGCGCCATCCATCAAAATAGCCTCTGTCTTATCTGGAATAACTAAATCTTTCGCTAATCGAAGCGTTACTAAAATTTTATTTCCCTTTTCTGGCTGTAAGGTGACCGACTTCACTTTGCCAACTTCAATCCCATTGACCATGACTTGATTGGAAACCATTAAACCATCCACATTGTCATATTCAACATAATAGATTCTAGAAGAAGAAAACACATCGTTTCCTTTTAGAAAATTAAATCCAAAATAGAGGATTAAAAAGGCGATTAAGGCCAAAAACCCAACTTTTAATTCATTACTTTGAAACATGTCAGAATCTATTTTTCGATTTCTTCCTTATACTTTTTAAAAGCTCCTACGATAGCATCAGCTACTTCCGATTGGCCTTTATCCGAATTTAAATACCCCTCTTCTTCAGGGTTAGTTAAAAAGCCCGTTTCAATTAGAACACTGGGCATAGCTGTCCGCCAAATAACTAAAAAACCCGCTTGTTTAACGCCAAAACTTTTTCTGTTATATACTTTGGCAAACTGCTCTTCTATTTTAGACGCAAATTTCACCGAACTAGCCATAAAGGCACTTTGGTAATTTGCCATCATAATGTGGGCTAAAGGAGAACTAGGATCAAATCCATTGTAGGTCGTCTGATAATCCTTCTCTTGTAAAATAACCGAGTTTTCTCGCTTGGCTACGTTTAAATTGCCATCCGTTTTATGTAAACCCATTGTGTAAGTTTCTGTTCCATAAGCCGCCTTATTGGGGGCAGCATTACAGTGCACAGAGATAAATAAGTCAGAGCGATTGCGATTGGCAATGTTGGCCCGCTCATTTAATTCGACAAAATCATCCGTATCTCGTGTATATATCACTTTCAATTCTGGAAATTCACTTTTCAAACGTTTACCCACTTCTAGGATAATTTTCAAAGTCACTTTCCCCTCTTGGGCACCCTTGGGGCCTAAACAACCTGGGTCTTTCCCCCCATGACCAGCATCCAAACAAATCGTTTTAACCAAGTTACGCTTAGCAGAACGAGTAGGCTCAGGAAGACTTGGTATGGCGGCGATTAACAAACATGTTAAGGCAAATCCAATAAAAGCTCTAAGAACTGTAAACATTATTTTAATGAATTAGACGTAGGTTAGTCGCAATGATGTAATTTTGTACGCTTATACAAAGACAAATATAATTTTTAAATTCCATCCTTCGTTCATTAACATGCGAATTTATCACCAAACCATTGATGATGTCCACATGATGAACGTTGAACTAGCGCTGATTTGATAAAGAATAGCATCTATTTTCTTTTCGTTGTTTTACTTGTAACCTGCATAGGCCTACCCAATGTCCATGCTCAACGAATTGTTCGCGCCGATACCATACAAAAAAGTATTCCTAAAGATACTGCCAGTAAAAGTCAAGATTTACAAACTACCGTTTTTTATTCTGCAGTAGACTCCACCGTATTAGATGCTGATCAACAAATTGTCAATTTGTATGGAGGTGCCAAAGTAAAATATGGCAACATTAGCTTAGAGGCAGAATACATCCGCTTAGATTGGGCAAAAAACGAAGTCTATGCCAAAGGGACATTTGATACCACCAGTAAAAAGATGGTAGGTCTTCCTGTTTTTACGCAGGGAAGTGACAAATATGATTCCGATGAAATCCGCTACAATTTCAAATCGAAAAGAGCTATTATCAAAGGTATAGTTACTCAACAAGGCGAGGGGTTTGTCCAAGGAAAAAATGTCAAAAAAGATGAAGAAGAAAATCTCTACATCCGAAATGCAATTTATACCACCTGTAATTTAAGTCACCCCCATTTTAATATTCGGGCTAGTAAAATTAAAGTAGTAGGCAAGAAAGAAATTATTTCTGGTCCTTTCCATTTTGAACTGAATGACATTCCGCTACCCATTGGTCTGCCATTCGGGTTTTTCCCTTATTCTCAACCCAAAGAAGCGGGGAAGTCCGGTATTCTAATCCCTACCTATGGAGAGGAACCTTCGGGCAGAGGGTTTTACTTACGTGATGGTGGCTACTATTGGGCGGCGAGTGAAAATATTGGTGTTCGATTCACAGGACAAATTTACTCTAAAGGCGGCTGGGGTTTAGGGGCTAATTCCCAATACAATAAGCGTTACCGATATACTGGCTCCTTTAACTTGGCCCTAAATCGCAATAATTCAGGTTCAGAATTTAGCCCATCAACACGTACGGATTTTGCCTTACAATGGTCGCATAGCCCGAGAAGTTTGGGTAATTCTAGTTTCTCCGCCTCCGTTAACATTGCCTCGAACTCTTACAATCAATTCAACACGTTTAATACGCAACAATACCTTTCCAATACCATTGGTTCATCTGTTCAATATACCAAAGCCATCGGACAAAATTTTAGAAGTGGTATCAGTTTGAGGATCAACCAGAATACGACCACTCGGGTATTTGATGCAGGTACTGATTTCAATTTGGGACTCAACCAGTTTCAGCCTTTTAAGAAAAAGAATGCCATTGCCGACCGCTTCATTGATCAATTTAGAATTGGAATGGACTTTTCAGGAACGGTCAGTTTGTCGAACCAAGTTTCTGATTTATATACGCGATACGAATTTGATGTGTACCCTCGTGAATCCAATAGTCAACGAGGAATCATTCAAAAGCCATTTATTCCTAAAAATGCGGATGATTTGCCTCCTGGCGTGATTCCATTGAATGGAAGCACCCTCCCGATGTTATTGGAAAAAGCTCAAACTAAATTCAATTATAGCATTCCATTATCCTTACCCAATATTAAAATCAATCCATACATTAATCTGACTCCAGGGATTTCTTGGTCAGGAAATATGTATACCCGTTCTTATAAATATACTTACATGCCTACTGACTCCACCGTCAGAATTGATACAGTAGGAGGATTGCCCAAATTCAGCTCACAGATTTCCTTTTCTGCCAGTATGAACACCCGTGTGTATGGAACGATGCGCTTTAGCAAAGGACGCTTACAAGCGATTCGTCATACCATGGCTCCTAGTGTCAGTTTAAGTTATACTCCTGATTATTCAGACCCAACCTATGGTTATTACCAAGATGTTCGCATCAACAATAGAAAATTCATCAATACCAATGGCGAAGAACAAGTTGGTGATATACGTAGAATAAGCACCTTTGACCCTCGTCAGCTTAGTTATGGTGGAGCATCTGGAAGTATTAGTTTTGGTATACAAAACACCTTAGAAGCTAAGTTGAAAACCAAGTCTGATACAGCGACAAAAGAATCAGAAAAGATCAATATTCTGGACAATTTTGGAATTAATGGTAGCTATAATTTATTAGCCAAAGAATTCAATTTGTCCAATTTATCCTTTAATGCCAACTCCAGAATCAAACAATTTGATATTAACATTGGAGGTAACTTAGATCCCTATTTATATGTCCCTGACCAGTCTTTTGCAGTTGTGGGCAGAAGAACTCCTGATTTAATGGTCACCAAAGGTGAAGGTTTAGCCCGATTACAATCCTTTAATTTATCTATTGGGAAGAGATTTGCTCCCGCCAAAGGCCAAGGAGAAAAGGTAAGTAAAAATGCCTCTGAGGCACAATTAAGACAAATTAACAGGAATCGTGATGACTATGTGGACTGGAATATCCCTTGGTCTTTTTCATTCAGTTATCAATTTAGCATGAACCGAGCAGGCTTAGCTCCATCCCAAAATATTAGTGGTTTAACTTTTCAGGGAGATTTGAGCTTGAGTGAGAAATGGAAATTTTCTTTTAGCTCTGGATACGATTTCAAATATAGTGGACTGACCTATACCAATATTTCAGTACACCGAGATTTACACTGCTGGGAACTTAATTTCAACTGGACACCTATAGCTAGCCCATTTTATGGAAGGGCCAGCAACTATTCTTTCGATTTACGCGTTAAATCAAGTTTATTACAAGAACTAAAAATTTCAAGAAGAAGAAGTTTTTATGATAAAGGAGGCTTCTAATTTAATTTGTCCTTAAAAGCTTTAAGGAATTTATCCATCTTAGGCTTAATCACAATTTTGCAATAAGGCTCTTCTCCGTTTTGATTGAAGTAATCTTGATGATAATCTTCCGCAGGATAAAAAGTGCTTTCTGCTACTATTTCTGTGACAATGGGATTTGGAAAAACTTTCTTAGCATTCAAGTTTTGCTTCCATTGATCTGCTGCAGCTTTTTGTGCTGCTGTATGATAAAAAATAGCCGAACGATATTGTGTTCCTACATCAGCCCCTTGTCGATTCAATGTAGTAGGATCATGGGTCTGCCAAAAAACTTCTAATAAGGTTTCAAATGAGACCACCTTAGGATCGTAGGTCAATTGGCAAACTTCAGCATGGCCTGTAAGCCCTGTACAAACATCACGGTAACTTGGGTTTTTCATTTTACCACCCATGTATCCAGATACTACTTTTTGTACACCTTTAACGCGTTGATATACTGCCTCCACACACCAAAAGCACCCAGCTCCAAAGGTAATGGTTTCCAGTTGTGCATGACTAGATTCTGTATTTGTCATTTTTGTATTTATTTTATCTTTTGTAGCGTTTCCACATGAAAAATGAGAAAAGCTTATTACTATTCCGAGAATTACCCAGGCATTTTTCATCAATTTCTCCATTATTTTAATTTTTAACGTAGTTTTGCGGACTTAAATTATAGATAGAACCAAAGATAAGCATGAAAAGTTATATTCAATCTGTTCGAACAAACTGGTCAAAGGCTTGGGAAGAAAGTGCTTTTCGATGGAAATTCGTGAGTGCATTACTGGTTTTTATGCTATTCCCATGGAAAGCCGACGATTATTTTCAGTGGATTCAAATGCGTGAAGGTATGTTAATTCAAGACATGATCTTAGTCCATATTCCCGCTTTCAATGTCTCTTACCCCATATTTAGCATCATCTACTGTAGCGTCATTTACTTACTCATTCGATTGATTCCCAATCCAAATACCTTTTTATGGTTCGCTTGGGCATTCAATCTTGAAACCCTAATTCGACTTAGCTGCATTTACCTTATACCGCTAAATCCTCCCCTCCAATTAGTGGATTTACATGATCCTCTGGCTGAAATTTTTATTTATGGGGAGAATTTAGCCATTACTAAAGATCTTTTCTTTTCGGGTCATACAGCTACTATGGTTTTTGTATGTTTCTTTCTACCTAAAACCCAGGAGAAAAAATGGGCTTATATATTAACCTTGATACTAATGGCTCTATTACTTGTCCAACATGTGCATTATACGATGGACGTGGTAGCTGCTCCGATAGTGACTATTGGAGCTATTTACCTAGTAAAAAGGTGGTTGAAAATCTAGCCTTTGGAACGGATTGAAACTTTATCCAACTGTTCGAAAACAGAGTTATTGGATTTATATTCAGGTATGATATCCTTGATTTTTGAAACTAGTTGATTACTTGTTCCATGTTCCAATATATGTTCTAATTCATTGGATTGAATCTCCATATAGGAATAACTTGGTGTATTTACTTTGGCAATTAAAATCTTAGGATGATGCGTTGGCAAGGTGTTTTCGTTGTTATTCAACAACTCTTCGTATAATTTCTCCCCAGGACGTAAACCAGAAAACTTAATTTCAATATCTCGGTCTACTCGTAAACCACTCAGGGTTATCATCTTTTTAGCCAAGTCGATGATTTTTACCGAATCTCCCATATCAAAAACAAATACTTCACCCCCATTTCCCATGGTAGCTGCCTCCAAAACGAGTTCACAAGCTTCCGGAATCGTCATGAAATAACGGGTGATATCTGGGTGAGTAACCGTGACTGGCCCACCTCGCTCAATTTGCTTTTTAAATAAAGGAATCACAGATCCGCTGGATCCTAATACATTCCCAAATCGGGTGGCAATGAATTTGGTGGAGATTCCTTCCAAATGATTCATGGATTGGGTGTACATTTCAGCTAAACGCTTTGTGGCACCCATCACATTGGTTGGATTCACCGCTTTATCAGTAGAGACCATTACAAAACGCTCGACATGATATTCGGCTGCTAACTCCGAAAGTATTTTAGTTCCCAAGACATTAATCCGAACAGCCTCATAGGGATTACTTTCCATCAAAGGTACATGTTTATAGGCCGCTGCATGAAAAATAAAGTTAGGCTTATGGGCTGAAATTATCCGAGACATGCGTTTTTGGTCCGTTACATCGGCTACATATACTGACAGCTTAGTATTAATGGGAATACTTGCTGAGATTTCAAATTCAAGGTCAAATAAGCCAGATTCAGCCTGATCAACCAAAATGATGGACGCTGGCAAATAAGCAACTAATTGTCGCACTATTTCACTTCCAATAGACCCTGCCGCTCCAGTAACTAGAATGGTTTTGCTGTACAATTGCTCCCCCACTTCCTTATTATTCATTTGAATAACATCGCGGCCCAATAAATCTTCAATTTTTACATTATGAATTTGATTGACAGCAAACTCGCCTCCTACCCATTTTTCTACCGGAGGAAGGATTTTAACCACAACTCCCCGATCCAAAAAAGTATCGGTAATTCGCTTTTTCACTTTCAGCGAAATATTATTGATAGCCATGATAACTTCCAGACCGTCTGTTTTATCTACAAACTTATCCATGGCTTCCGTCAAACTATAGACACGGATGCCTTCAATGGTCTTTCCTATCTTAGACTCATTATCATCAATAAATCCTAATATGGTGTAATTGATTCCTCGATCATTGTTTATCACATTTTTGGTTAACATTCCAGAATATCCAGCCCCATAAATCAATATTCCAACAGAAGGCCTAAACTCCCTAATAAAAGATTCATAAAATGATTTAACCCAAAATCTTAATGAAACCATTAAGAATAAACAAATAAAGAAATCAATGACTAAAATGGACAAAGGAACATAAAACAAGGTGTCCAGATTGAAGTAATAACGCACTACCAAAGAGAGAATGGTAGCGAAGAAAGTCCCAGTAAAAACAGCTTTTAAAATAATAACGGCATCCTCTATACTAGTATGACGAATTATCCCAGTGTAAGATTGGAAATACAAAAAAGCCAGCGCCCTAAAAGTAAAAAGGAATAAGAAATGGTACTTAAAAACATCGAAATTAATGTCTGTTAATCGAAAATTCATGCGAAGCAAGGTCGCCACAGAAAAGGAAAAAACAACAATTCCCAAATCGAAAGCAAATACTAACCACCTGGAGAGGAAGGTATTGGAGTATTTACTAAGAAGTAAAGATTGTGACATAGAACTCATTTACTTTCGAGAATCCCTTTTTAAGAGAATTATCGTAAAGTTAATAATTCTACAATCAAATAATACCTAAACTTATCAAACGGAATTCCTTTGACTAAATCAAAGAATAAGCAGAAAGCATTATGACTACCTCTTGTTTCGAATTCCACATCAATACATCAATCATGGATAAGCCTGGGATAAAATCATGTTTAATCCCCTGATAATAAGGAGGCAAGGTTTGATTTAAAAAGTTTAATTCAAATCCTTTGTCCGCGAAATACTCTTTTTGATATAAATCTTGACCATTCTTAGCATTGATGTAGTGTTTACTACCTAACGTTTCTGTTATGGCCATAAGCCTTTCTGCTCGGTCGAGATCTTTAGAAACACCCAATTCTGAGCTAAAATGAAACCTTTTCTCTAAGTTCAAATACTGCCAAGTTGCCATCACACTTGAAGCGGCTAAATCAGCTATACTGGAGGGCTTTTTGCTTAAAATAGACTCGATCAACTCCATCACTGGTATAAACTGCGGGGCTTTTTTATAGGCCGACTGCAATTGCTGCAACCATTTATTAGGAAATTCGGAGCCCCAGGAAATGTTGGATTCCCGAATACTCTTATTTTGGCTTTGTTTTTCTAATGGTATGGTGAATAAAAATGCATTTTGCTGCATTAATATTTGATTTCGGTTTATCCAGCCTTTTTTAATGAACATGACATCGTCATAAAAGACAAAATCATCCACTGATTGAACTAATTGGAAATAGCCCAAATAAGGAAAAAAATAAGGCTGCATGATAGCTACTGACATATTATTGTGGACCAAATCCAGGGGCAGTCAAAGCGACTATTTGTTCTGACTTCATCACCAAAACCCGTTCTTTAGGAATGTCCGTCATGTAACCAATGGCCGTAACATCCGTAATTTTACTTACTTTATCAAAATCAGTTTGTGCAATGGTGAACACCAATTCATAATCTTCACCTCCATTCAAGGCGGCGGTTAATGGACTAATACTAAATTCCGTAGCCACTAAATAAGTCTCATCATCGATAGGTATATTTTTTTCGAAAATCCTTGCTCCTGTACCAGAGGCATTACATAAATGCAAAATCTCAGAAGCTAATCCATCCGAACAATCAATCATTGAGGTAGGCACCACCCCTAATTCCTTTAAATCATGAATGATATCAAAACGAGCCATTGGTTTGAGCTGACGCATCACCACATAATTCTTTTCATTCAATTCTGGCTGCATAGCTGGATTAGCCAAATATACTTGTTTCTCTCTTTCCAAAGATTGTAAACCCATCAAAGCTCCCCCTAAATCCCCCGTTACGCAAATAACATCGTTGGGTTTTGCTCCACTTCGCTTCACGAGCTGATCTTCTGCGACCAAGCCCAAAGCACTCACTGAAATAATCAAACCCTGGGGTGATGACGTGGTATCGCCACCGACTAAATCAATTTTATATTCTTCGCAGGCTAATTTTATTCCTTCATACAACTCCTCCACAGCTTCCACTGAAAAACGATTACTGAGGCCTAGGCCCACTGAAAGCTGAGCTGGGATGGCATTCATGGCCGCAATATCTGAAAGAGCCATACTCGTTACCTTAAAACCCAAATGCTTTAAAGGCGTATATGACAAATCAAAATGTACCCCTTCTATGATTAATTCAGTCGTTGAAACGACTTTAAATCCATTGGATTCTAAACCTGCTGCATCATCCCCAATCCCGATGGATGTCCATGGTTGATGTGATGTAAATCCTTCTGCCAAGCGTTGAATGAGACCAAATTCTCCTAAAGACCCAATTTCTGTTCTTTTCTCCATAAACTAGAAAAGCCGCCCAATGAGGCGGCCTCATGATTAATTTGTGATTAAGGATTGACTAAACTCAACCTAATCTTTTTATTACTTGCTTTTACGTATGCCGTAGTAGATTCTATCACCAAGCTACTGGCCGTGGGTACCCCTGAAATGGTAAAGGCTAATGTCCCACCAGTACCCGTAGGCTCCGTACCATCACTTGTTTTTAAGTTTGACAATGTTAAGGTTTTATTATCTGATGATAAGCTATAAGTACCTGTAAACTTATTTCCATCATACTCTGTCAAAGAGACCGATGAAGAGCTCGTTAGATCCAATTTAAACTGGGCATAGCCTGCCACTAAATTGGATGTAGCGGTTTTGTCATATTGCACATTTCCGTCCCATTGAATATTGGAAGCTGACCAAACCTTCTTAATTAAATCAGAAACCAAAGGAGTAGGAGTTGGTGGTGTTGGGCTAGGATCATCCTTACTACAGGCGGCAATTAAGCTTAAACATAAGACTGAAATAAATACGCGTAATGTATTTTTCATAAATCCAGTAACATTAAATATCAAGTAAAATTAAAAATCTTTGCTTACAAAACGGCTTTTCATCCTTTTTATTTAGTTTCGTACTAATTATAAACGCATTGGACTCAACACTTCCACATTATTCTCGGGCTCAGTTGGCCTTAAGGAATGGACAAGACCGACCTGAAATCTGGGTAGCTTTCCAAGGAAAAATATATGATATGAGTCATTCCCGACTTTGGAAAAATGGCAAACATTATGAACATTGGGCTGGCCAAGATTTGAGCGATGAATTAAAAGATGCTCCCCATACAGAACAAGTTTTTGACAAATATAAAGCCATTGGCATATTAATCTAAATCCATGATTTTACTAATAGAAAGCGGTTCAAGTAAAACAGAATGGAGGTATATTTCTTCCCCAAATGAAGCTTATCAGCGTTTTCATTCCTTGGGAATCAACCCCTATTATCAAACACCAGAAGAAATACAAGCTTCTCAGAAGGATGTTCTTTCTCAACTAAGTACACTTACGGTTGAGGAGATTTACTATTATGGCACTGGCATTACCGATGACTCCAAAAGAGAGATCATACGGAATTGGCTCAACCCATATTTTCCAAGTGTCAAGACCATTCTGGTAGAAAATGATTTAATAGCAGCGGCTCGATCGTTGTGCGGTGATGATTCGGGAATTGCTTGTATCTTGGGAACTGGGTCTAATTCTGGTTTTTTTGATGGTGAGAGTATTAAGGAACAAATCCCACCTTTGGGCTTTTGGTTGGGTGATGAAGGTAGTGGTGGGCACTTAGGAAAGCTGCTGATATTAGCCTATTTACATCATGAACTGCCACAAGACCTTCGTGATTTATTTGTCAAACGATATGGAGAGTTGAATCGATTAGACATTTTATCCAAAGCGTATCAAGGAGAATATCCTAATCGATGGTTTGCTGGATTTTCAAAATTTTTGTTTGATCACCGCAAGCACCCTTTCTGCTATCAAATGATTGAACACGCTTTTCAAGAGTTTATCCGATTATATGTTTGTAAATATGCTGAAGTTGAAACTCGAAAAATTCATTTCACTGGCTCCATAGCCTTTTATTATTCGGATATTTTGAAACAAGTACTTAGAAAAAATCGTTATCTCTTGGGAAATATCAGCGAGACCCCTATGGCAGGCTTAACCTTATACCATAAATCAAAAAGATGGCCTGAATAGGTTAGGATGTTTTCAAGAAAATCATGTAAATAGCAGGATAATTATATAACTTTGCTAAGTAGTAGCCTTCGTAATCAACAAACTCATTCGTCTATGACTGCCAAATTAAAATCCATAGGGACGAAACAAAAAGCCCTTCAGATCAATTTAGATCGCAGTATATATGGTTCATTTGCAGAAATAGGAGCAGGACAGGATGTTGCTGCTAATTTTTTCAAAGCAGGTGGGGCATCAGGTACCATAGCCAAAACCATTTCAGCATATGACATGGCCTTTTCTGACGCCATTTATGGGGAAGAAGAATCTGGAAAATATGTCTGTGAGCCTCGTTTGATGAAAATGCTCAATCGTGAATTCAAATTATTGAAAGTTCGATTGACAGAATCAGCCGATGAAAAACGTTTTTTCTCCTTTGCGGATACCGTTTCTGCCTTAAACTACCAAAAAGATAATGATGCCCATGGTTGGGTAGGATTACGTTTTCAGTTAAGTCCTAATGGGCCTGTGAATGATGTCGTTATCCATATCAACATGTTAGATAATGATAATATTCTTCAACAACAGGCATTGGGAATCATTGGGGTAAATTTAATTTATGGTTGCTACCATTATCATGCTGACCCAGAAAAAATACTAGTTTCTTTATTGGACGACCTTTCTCCTGATCGAATTGAGATTGACATGATTCGTTTTGAGGGTCCAGATTTTAAGGATGTTGACAACCGGCTGATGTCTTTGTACTTGGTGAAGCATGGATTCACGCAAGCGGCCTTATTTGGTCCTGATGGAAATGTCATGCAACCTTATGATGCCCTTTCCAAGAAACACATTGTAGCCATCCGTGGTCGTTTCAGGCCAGTGACAAACATCTTTTCTGACATGGTCAAGAAAGGGATTAAACAGTTTGAAAATGAGGCCGATATTGATGATGATAAAATTTGTGTAGTATCTGAATTAACGCTGAGGAATCTAGAAAATGAAGGTAATCACATCAATGAAAAGGACTTTTTAGACCGTGTGGATATTTTATGTTCTTTGGGTCAAACGGTATTGATTTCAAATTTCCACGAATACTTTAAACTGGTAGCTTACCTAAGCAAATTTAGTCGCTTAAAAATGGCTTTAATCATGGGTATGCCAAATTTGGATTACATCTTTGAAGAGAAGCATTACACGCAATATCCAGGAGGAATATTAACCGCTTTTGCTAGTTTATTTGGTTTGAAAATCAAGCTTTATTTATACCCTACCTTGGATGAAAATGGGCAATTAATTAACCTAAAAAGTTTCCAACCCGAGGCTCATTTGACTGGTTTATTCCAATACTTATTGGACAATGAAAAACTAGCCGACATACATTCTTATGATGAGAATTTGATGAAAATCCGTACAGATCGAGTGTTGGATTTAATTCAACAAGGTTCAGGTGAATGGGAAAATCTGGTTCCAAGCTCGGTGGTTAAGCTCATTAAGGAAAAAGCATTATTTGGTTATCCGGAAAAAAGCCTGGCTTAAATTTCAGGTAATATAGAGTTAATAAAAAAGGCAACGGTGACGTTGCCTTTTTGGGTTTCTATCGCATAAGATCAATAAACTGATCAAACAAATAGCGGGAATCATGTGGCCCTGGACTAGCCTCTGGGTGATGCTGCACCGAGAATGCTTTTTTTCCATTGACACGTAATCCTTCTACGGTCTGGTCATTTAAATTAATGTGCGTAAGACTTGCCTGTGAACTTGCACTAAGCTCCTCCACACGAACAGCAAATCCATGATTTTGGGAAGTAATCTCCGATAAACCTGTTTCTAAATTCTTAACAGGATGGTTTAAGCCACGATGTCCATTGTGCATTTTATAGGTGGATAAACCGCAAACTTGAGCTAAAATTTGGTGACCTAAACAAATCCCAAATACGGGTTTATCACTAGCTAAAAATTGGCTCACTGTTTCTACAGCATAGGGCATTACAGCAGGATCACCTGGGCCATTGGATACAAAATAGCCATCCGGCTGCCAAGCTGCAATCTCTTCAAAAGAAGTTTTAGCTGGAAATACTTTCAAATAGCAACCACGGTCTGTCAGATTACTTAATATACTTTTCTTAACCCCAAGATCAAGTACAGCTACTTTAAAATCCGAATTTTCATTTCCTAAGAAATAGGTTTCTTGGGTACACACCTGAGAAGAAAGTTCTAGTCCTTCCATGTCGGGCACTTTAGCTAATTGCTTTTGTAATGAATCGATATCAAAAATTTCAGACGAAATTAAACAGTTCATGACACCTTTAGTACGAATATGACGTACCAAAGCACGCGTATCAATACCTGATATTCCTACAATTCCTGCTTTTTCTAAATAATCTTGTAAAGATCCAGTGGCCGTAAATCGAGAATTGACACTTGAAAATTCATTACACACCATTCCAGCAATTTGTACTTGATTGGACTCTGCTTCCTGGGCATCCATTACACCATAATTGCCAATATGAGCGGTGGTATTAATAATTACTTGTCCAGCATAAGATGGATCAGTATATATTTCCTGGTACCCCGTCATTCCCGTATTAAAACAAATCTCACCACCGTGTGTGCCTATTTTGCCTAATGCTTTCCCATGAAAGAGCGTACCATCTTGCAACAATAAAACCGCCGGAGTCGATTCTGTAATTTTCATAATGTATCTATGTTTGAATAATTTTTTATCTAAAAAAAGGGCTTCAACTAATTAAAGTTAAAGCCCTCCCATATTAAAAGAGAAATGAATTATGCATCTTCTCCCTTTTCTTCTTTAGGCTCTTCTGTTGATTCATCAGCAGCAGGCTCTTCAGCCGCAGCTACTTCTTCAACTACTTCAGCTACTGGAGCTTCTGCTACTTCTTCAGCTGCAGTTACTTCTTCAACTACCTCAGCCGATGGTGCTTCTGCTACTGGTGCAGCAGCCTCAACGCCTTCTTTCTTTGCTCCTGAACGACGACTTCTACGAGTTTTACCAGCTTTTTCAGCAGAAGCAGCTAGCATCGTTTCATTGAAATCAACTAATTCGATGAAACAAATCTCAGCGTTATCACCAAGACGATTTCCTAATTTGATAATACGAGTGTAACCACCTGGACGTGCAGCAACTTTTTCAGAAACGATTCCAAATAATTCTTTAACTGAATCTTTATTTTGAAGGTAAGAGAAAACAACACGACGATTGTTCGTGCTATCTGTCTTAGACTTTGTAATTAAAGGCTCAACATATTTACGTAATTCTTTTGCTTTCGCAACAGTTGTTTCGATACGTTTGTGTAAAATTAAAGAGGATGCCATATTTGATAATAAGGCTGCTCTGTGGGAAGCTGTTCTTCCTAAGTGATTGAATTTTTTTCCGTGTCTCATTGTGTTAATTCGTAAGTTAAAAGTCCTTTCGGACTGCGGTTAGTGGGTTTTACATGACCACCACCTATTACTTATTTAAAAATTGATTAATTAATCTTCGTCTAAACGATATTTCGCAACATCCATTCCGAAGGTTAAGCCTTTCTCTTCTACTAGTTGTTCTAGCTCAGTTAATGACTTTTTACCAAAGTTACGGAACTTCATCATATCTGAAATCTCTAATTTCACTAATTCCCCTAAAGTACGAACATCAGCTGATTTAAGGCAGTTGTAAGCACGTACAGATAAATCTAGATCGGCTAAAGAAGTCTTCAATAATTTACGCATGTGTAACATCTCTTCGTCTACTACGTTATCTTCCTCCGCTTTTGGCGTTTCGAAAGTCATAGTTTGATCAGAGAATAACATGAAGTGTTGGATTAAGATATAAGCTGCACCTTTCAATGCATCTTCAGGATGGATAGAACCATCTGTTTCGATATCTAACACTAATTTTTCGTAGTCAGTTTTTTGCTCTACACGTGTATTTTCAATGCTAAATTTAACATTTTTAATAGGCGTGTAGATGGCATCAATGGCAATGTGACCAAAAGCTAATTCATTAGCACGAGGCTCATCAGCTGGTACATATCCACGACCTTTTTCGATGATTAACTCAACCTCTAATTCTTTAGAAGAATCTAAGTTACAAATCACCAAATCAGGATTTAAAACGGTAAAATAAGGCGTAAATTTAGCAATATCACCAGCTGTAAAGGAAGTTTGGCCTTTCACTTTGATATTTACTTTATTTTCCAAAATCTCTTGCGCCTTCTTAAGACGGATCTTCTTCAAGTTAAGGATCATTTCAGAAACATCTTCATGAACACCTTCTATTGCTGAAAACTCGTGTAAAACACCAGAAATCTTAACGCTTGTAATCGCATAACCTTCCAAAGAGGAAAGTAAAATTCTACGAAGTGCGTTACCAATGGTAACACCGTAGCCTTTTTCGAGTGGCTTGAACTCAAATGTCCCGTGGAAGTCATCGGCTTTCTCCATCACAACTTTCTCGGGCATTTGGAATGCTAATATTGACATATTTCGTAGCTTAAAATGATCTTGAAAAAACGTTATTGATACTCTTTTAAATTGTATTATTAAGCAGCTTATTACTTCGAATACAATTCGACGATAGCTTGCTCATTAAAGTTTTCAGGGATCTGATCTCTTTCTGGAAAAGCAGTAAATTTACCTACTAATTCCACACCATCCCACTCTAACCAGTTGAAACGCTTTGGTGAACGGTTCGCAAGCGAATCAGAAACAACCTCAAGAGATTTAGATTTTTCACGTACACCTACCAATTGGCCTGGGCGTAATGAGTAAGAGGGCACATTTACTACATCACCATCCACAATGATATGTTTGTGGATAACCAATTGACGAGCAGCACGACGGGTAGGAGCAATTCCTAAACGATATACTGTGTTGTCCAATCTTGCTTCACACATTTTCAACAAGTTCTCACCTGTGATACCTTCTTTAACAGCGGCTTTGTGAAACAAATTTTCGAACTGACGTTCTAAAATACCATAGGTATATTTTACCTTTTGCTTTTCCTTTAATTGAATGGCATATTCAGAAACTTTTGAACGTTTCCCTTTACCATGCATACCAGGAGCATAATTTTTACGAGCTAATGCTTTACTCGGACCTAAGATTGCTTCGCCGAAACGACGAGCAATTTTGGATTTTGGACCAGTGTATCTTGCCATTTTTTTTAAAAGTCAATGCCCTTCTTGTGGGCAATGAAGTAATTAATTAAGTGAATAAATGATGTTGGAGAAAATAATTACTAATTACCCAACATGAATAAAATTAAACGCGACGACGTTTTGGAGGACGACATCCATTGTGAGGCATTGGAGTGATATCCTTAATTAAGGAAACTTCAATACCTGAGTTTTGGATAGTACGGATAGCTGACTCACGTCCAGCTCCTGGTCCTTTTACAAAAACCTCTGCTTTTTTCATTCCCGCTTCAACAGCTACTGCTGCGCAGTTTGATGCTGCCATCTGAGCTGCGTAAGGAGTGTTTTTCTTAGACCCACGGAAACCCATCTTTCCTGCAGATGCCCAAGAAATTACCTGTCCTGCTGAATTGGTAATTGAAATAATGATGTTGTTAAAGGAAGCTTTGATGTGTACTTGGCCTACCGACTCAACTACCACCACTCTTTTCTTCGCTTTATCTTTTCTTTTTGCTTGTGCCATTGGATAAAATCAATAAAAATTGTGTAGGGGAATTATCCCCTGTTATTATTTAGTTACTTTCTTCTTGTTAGCAACTGTCTTTCTACGACCTTTTCTCGTACGAGAATTGTTCTTAGTTCTTTGGCCACGTACAGGAAGTCCTTTACGGTGACGCAAACCACGGTAGCATCCGATGTCCATCAAACGCTTGATGTTCAATTGAACCTCAGACTTAAGCTGTCCCTCCGTTTTGAATTCGGCAGCAATAATAGCACGAATGGCGCTAGCCTCCGTATCATTCCACTCACCAGCTTTCTTATCAAACGAAATTTCTGCTTTCGTCAAAATCTTTTGAGCAGTGCTACGACCAATACCGAAGATATAAGTCAAGGCAATTTCTCCTCTTTTTTTGTCGGGAATATCAACCCCTGCAATACGAGCCATATAGGTAATTAATTGTTGTTATTAATCATTTAATACTTTCGAATTATCCTTGACGTTGCTTGAACTTAGGATTCTTCTTGTTGATGACATAAAGCTTTCCGTGACGACGAATGACTTTGCATTCTGCACTACGCTTTTTAATCGATGCTTTAACTTTCATATTTGTTTAATTTATGGGTCAAACCTTACTATTTATAACGATAAACTATTCTTGCCTTACTCAAATCATAAGGAGACATTTCTAACTTCACTTTATCACCAGGTAAAATTTTGATGTAATTCATCCGCATTTTACCCGAGATATGCGCAATCACTTGATGCGTATTCTCTAATTCCACCCGAAACATCGCGTTCGAAAGGGCTTCCAATATGATGCCGTCTACTTCGATCGAGGATTGTTTGGCCATAATTTATATGTTAAATATTCAACAATACTGTTGATGTTTTTAATACTTCTTCAATGTAACTAAAGGTTGTCAGCTGTAAAGCTTCATTCTTCCCTACTGCTACGGTATGCTCAAAATGCGCAGATGCTTTTCGATCTACCGTTCGGATAGTCCAGCCATCCTTGTCTACGGTGATTTGACGTTTGCCCAAATTAACCATCGGTTCTATGGCTATCACCATTCCCTCTTTTAATTTAGCTCCATCTCCTCGGCGACCATAATTAGGAACTTCTGGACTTTCATGTAGATTTTTACCTACTCCATGTCCTACTAATTCCCGCACTACTCCGTAACCAAATCCCTCGGTATAAGTCTGCACTGCCGAGCCTATATCACCGATACGTTTTCCTGCTACTGCTTGCTTAATTCCTTGGTACAAAGACTCTTTTGTCCTTGTTAATAAATTCCCAACATCCTCCCCCACTTGACCTATTGCATAGGTATAAGCGCTATCGGCGTGAAAACCATCTTTATAAACCCCGGCATCGATGGAAATTATATCTCCTTCTTTCAGTTCCAAACTCCCTGGTAATCCATGAACTACCACGTCATTCACTGAGATGCAAAGCGAATAAGCATACTTCTTATCGCCTACTTGGTAATTTAAAAAGGAAGGATGGGCATCATGATCCTTAATAAATTGGTAGGCAATTTTATCTAAAGCTAAGGTACTTACACCAGGTTGAATGGCTTTGGCAACTTCAGCATGACACTTTCCTAAAATTTCACCATTCGCTTGAATGATCGATAATTCTTGGGGCGTCTTTAAATAAATCATCTTATCGGCTAATCATTTCGGAACGTCCTTTCACACGTCCTGACTGCATCAACCCTTCATATTTACGCATCAACAAATAACTTTCTATTTGTTGCAATGTATCTAAAACTACACCGACCAAAATGAGCAAGGATGTACCTCCAAAGAAGGATGCAAAACCCCTTGTCACTCCAAATAAATTGGCAACAGCTGGTAGAATAGCAATGATAGACAACATCAAAGCACCTGGCAATGTAATGCGGTCTAAAATACTAGCAATGAAATTAGATGTTTCTTCTCCTGGCTTAACACCTGGGACAAATCCTCCACCACGCTTCATATCATCCGAAATTTGTGTTGGATTAATGGAAATCGCTGTGTAGAAAAAAGTAAACACGACAATCAATAAAGCGAATAAGGCATTGTATTGCCAGGTTGTGAAATCACCGAAAGCCTGAGCTACCGATTGAGCAAATTCACTTTTCTCAGCAAAAGATTGAGCTACTAATCCCGGTATAAACATCAATGCCTGAGCAAAAATGATGGGCATAACACCAGAAGCATTTAACTTCAATGGAATGTATTGACGCTCTCCGCCTACCGACATCTTGCTCCCTACCACTTGCTTCGCATACTGAACAGGAATACGACGAACCGCTTGAGTTACCATAACAGCACCCATCACGACGAAGAATAAAGCTATTATTTCAATGATGAATAACAAGGCCCCTACCATACCACGTGATCCAGCCTCCTGTAATATAGAAGCAGGAAAACGAGAGACAATACCAATCATAATCAACATAGAAATACCATTTCCAATACCTTTGTCGGTAATTTTCTCACCCAACCACATACACAACATGGTTCCACCAATCAAGATAGCTACTCCATAAAGACGGAAGAACCAAGGATCAACCAAGATAGCTTCTGCTGGAATCGTTACTTGTAAATAGGTAAAACCTTGTGCCGCCGTAACGAAAATCGTTAAGATACGGGTGATTTGATTTAATTTTTTACGACCTGATTCTCCATCCTTTTGCATCTTTTGGAAGTAAGGAAGAGCAATGGTCAACAACTGAATAGCGATAGATGCTGAAATGTAAGGCATGATACCAAGAGCAAATACCGAAGCATTGCTCAAAGCTCCACCAGAGAACATATTCAACAAACCAAAGAGTCCACCATCACCAGCTTGTGTTAATTTAGTCGCGTCTACACCCGGTAGAACGATATAAGAACCCAGACGGAAAAAGGTGATAAAAAGTAACGTATTAAAAATACGACCTCTTAATTCCTCAATCGCGAAGATATGCTTAAACGTTGTTATTAGCTTGTTCATTCGTTTAGAATAGAGGATTAACCAACAATTGCTTGACCACCTGCTGCTTCGATAGCAGCTTTAGCAGCACCAGAGAAACCTTTAACGGTAACTTCTAAAGCAGAAGTAACACTTCCACGACTTAAGATTTTCACTAAGTCAGACTTAGATACTAATCCGTGGCTGTAAAGTGTCTCAAAATTGATTTGCTTCAAACCTGTCGCATCTGCTAAAGCTTGTAAGGTATCTAAATTGATTGCTTTGTATTCTACACGATTGATGTTTTTGAAACCGAATTTAGGTACACGACGTTGGATTGGCATCTGACCTCCTTCAAATCCACGCTTACGTGAATAACCTGAACGAGATTGAGCTCCTTTATGACCACGAGCGGAAGTTCCACCAAGACCTGAACCTTGACCACGACCTACTCTTTTTCTTGTTTTTACTGAGCCTTCTGCCGGCTTTAATGAAGATAATTTCATGTGTATTGGGCTTAACGCTACCCTTGGGGGTAACTCGCAATTAAATTATAAATTCTCTACTACAATTAAGTGATTGACTGCACGAATCATCCCTGCGATAGCTGGGTTCAATTCTACTTCAACACTTTTACGGATCTTACCTAATCCTAGTGCTTGAATCGTACGTTTCTGAACTTCAGGACGCTTGATAGCACTTTTTACTTGGGTAATTTTAACTTTAGACATCGTATGTTCTATTTTAGAGGCACTAAGGCGCTCGATTATCCATTAAATACTTTAGCTACAGAAATTCCTCTTTGGAAAGCTACTGTGTGAGGAGCTCTCATCTTCACTAAAGCATCAATTGTTGCTTTAACTACGTTGTGAGGATTAGAAGAACCTTTAGACTTCGCTAATACGTCGTGAACACCTGCTGATTCTAAGACAGCACGCATCGCACCACCGGCGATCAATCCTGTACCTGGAGCAGCTGGCTTAATTAATACGAAACCACCAGAGAATTTACCTAATTGCTCGTGAGGAACCGTGTTCTTCAACAATGGAATTTGGAATAAATTTTTCTTAGCGTCTTCGATACCTTTAGTGATAGCATCTGTTACTTCGTTTGCTTTTCCTAATCCGAATCCTACGATTCCGTGACCATCACCTACTACAACGATAGCAGAAAAACTGAAACGACGACCCCCTTTTACCACTTTGGCAACACGGTTGATGGCTACTACTTTCTCCTTCAACTCACCCTCATTAACCTTAATTGGTTTTGCTTGTAAATGCGACATATCTTTTATTAAAATTGTAAGCCACCCTCGCGAGCGCCTTCAGCTAATGATTTAATTCTTCCGTGATACAAATAACCGTTACGATCAAAAACCACTTTAGTGATTCCCGCAGCTTTGGCCTTGTCTGCGATAGCTGTTCCAACTAATTTGGCAGCCTCTACATTGTTGTTCACTTTACCTTTCCTGTATGAGGTAGCAGACATTATAGTCTTTCCACTCAAATCATCCACCAACTGAGCGTACATCGCTGTGTTGGAACGGAAAACAGTTAAACGAGGACGTTCAGCTGTTCCTTTTATTTTCGCACGTATCGCACGTTTGATGCGAAGTCTACGTAAATCTTTTGTTGTTGCCATATTGATTTAACTTGTTTGTGTGGATTTCCGGCCCACGCTTTTTCTATTTATTTCTTACCACCTGCTTTACCTGCCTTGCGACGAACCTGCTCACCCACAAAACGAACACCTTTGCCTTTGTAAGGCTCCACTGGACGAAGTGATTTGATTTTAGCTGCCACTTGACCGATCAATTGCTTGTCGATACTTTCTAAATTAACCATTGGGTTTTTACCTTTCTCCATCGCCGTCGTGATTTTGACTTCTTCAGGTATAGCCATAAAAATAGCGTGAGAGTAACCTAAGCTCAATTCCAAGATATTACCTTGGTTTGCTGCTTTATAACCCACACCAATGATTTCTAAATTTTTCACGAAACCTTCGCTAACTCCAACAACCATGTTGTTGATCAATGAACGGTAAAGACCGTGCATAGCTTTGTGACGTTTCTGCTCTGTTGGACGCTTAACCGTCAACACGTTTTCCTCGATTTCGATGATGATATCTTGGTCAACTTGCTGAGATAAAGTTCCTTTAGGGCCTTTTACCGTTACCAAATTACCCGCATTAACATCGATTGTTACACCAGCAGGAATGTTGATAATTTTATTTCCTATTCTTGACATGAAAATGTAGTTTTTGCTTAAATTTCGAGCTTAGCTCCTTTCAGCGTTAAACAATTAATTATTAATATACGTAGCAAAGTACCTCACCACCAACGTGTAGTGTACGCGCTTCTTTGTCGGTAATTACTCCCTTCGAAGTAGACAAAATTGCGATACCCAAACCGTTCAATACGCGTGGTAACTCTTCAGCTCCGTTGTACTTACGTAAACCTGGCTTAGAAATACGAGTCAAATTAATGATTGCAGGTTGCTTAGTAACTGCATTGTATTTCAAAGCAATCTTGATGGTTCCTTGAACTGTAGTATCATCAAATTTATAATTTGAAATATACCCCTTATCAAAAAGCACCTTCGTGATTTCCTTTTTAATGTTGGAAGCAGGAATTTCAACTACCCTATGGCGTGCCTTCAAGGCATTTCTCAATCGGGTTAAATAGTCTGCTATAGGATCTGTCATTGTTTTTAAATTTGCCGCAAGCCATTAAAAAGGCCTGCAAAATTACAAAAATGAATTTAATTAATCAAATTTTATATTACCAGCTTGATTTGGTCACTCCTGGTATCAAACCATTAGATGCCATTTCGCGGAAAGTAACACGGCTAATGCCGAATTTACGCATATAACCACGTGGACGACCGGTCAACTTACAACGGTTATGAAGACGTACTGGAGAAGCATTTTTAGGTAACTTGTCCAATCCTAGGTAATCACCTGCTGCTTTCAATGCCGCTCTTTTAACTGCATATTTAGCAACAGCTGCTTCGCGTTTTCTTTCTCTAGCTTTTACTGACTCTTTAGCCATGATGTAAAAATTTTAAATGTGTTAGTAGCCCTTGGCTAATTATTTTTTAATATTGGAAAAAGGCATTCCTACGGCAGCCAATAAAGCGTAAGCTTCTTCATCCGTATTAGCGGTTGTCACAAAAGTGATGTCCATACCGGAAATTTTAGCTACTTTATCGATGGATATCTCAGGGAAGATGATTTGCTCTTTTACCCCTAATGTATAATTTCCACGACCATCAAATCCCTTTTCAGAAATTCCTTTAAAGTCACGCACACGAGCTAAAGAAACCGTAGTTAAACGATCTAAAAACTCATACATACGATCTCCACGCAAGGTTACTTTCACACCAATTGGCATGTTTTCACGCAATTTAAAGTTAGAGATCGCCTTTTTAGAAATCGTTGCCACTGCCTTTTGACCAGCAATTTGAGTGATTTCTTCTACAGCTACATCTACTAGCTTTTTGTCCGCTACTGCGGCTCCTACACCTTTATTGATTACGATTTTAGTAATCTTAGGTACTTGCATCACAGATTTATACTGAAACTTTTCTTTTAAGCTTGGTACAACCTCTTCTACAAAACGTTTTTTTAATCTAGGTACTGCCATTTTTGTATATGTTGTGGATTTCCGACCCACGCGTTAAATTCTATTTATGCAATAAATTTTCCTGTTACTTTAGAATAGCGCTGTAACTTTCCTTGCTCGTTTACTTTACGACCAGTACGTACAGGCTTTCCGTTTTCAACCACCATCAAATTAGAGATGTGGATTGAACCCTCACGCTTTTCAATACCTCCTTGAGGATTGCTTGCTGAAGGCTTAACGTGCTTCGTTTGCAAATTAGCTCCTTCTACAATTGCACGAGATTTCTCAATGATCACTTGCTTGATAACGCCAGTTTTACCTTTGGCATTACCTGCAATCACCATCACAGTATCTCCTTTTTTTACGTGCAATTTTGTTTGCTTGCTTGTATTATTTTCCATGGTATGATTTTTTCTATTGGATAACCAATATATCTATCTATTTATAAAACTTCTGGGGCTAAAGAAACAATCTTCATAAAACCAGCCTCACGTAATTCACGCGCTACAGGTCCAAAAATACGCGTTCCTCTTGGCTCATCGTTGGCATTTAATAAAACGGCCGCGTTATCTTCAAAACGAATATACGTACCATCCTTGCGACGAATTTCTTTTTTCGTACGAACAACTACTGCTCTTGAAACTGTTCCTTTCTTCATGCTTGAAGAGGAAAGAGCCGACTTAACTGAAACTACAATTTTATCGCCTACAGAAGCATATCTTTTTCCAGTACCTCCCAAAACGCGAATCACTAAAACTTCTTTCGCTCCAGAATTATCCGCTACACCCAATCTTGATTCTTGCTGTAACATTATCTTTGATCTTTAAATTTTAAATTTTGAATAACAAGAGATAGAATTATTTCGCTTTTGCGATTACTTCTACTAATCTCCAACGCTTATTTTTAGAAAGAGGACGGGTTTCCATCACTTTCACTGTATCACCAATTCCGCACTCATTCTTCTCATCATGAGCCATCAATTTAGTGGTCTTTTGTACGAACTTTCCGTACAAGGGGTGCTTAACCTTGCGGTCTACTGTAATAGTGATTGATTTATCCATCTTATCACTAACCACTTTCCCAATCCTTACTTTTCTTAGGTTTCTTTCTTCCATGGTTGTTGGACTTGTTAAACAATTGACCATTAGCAATGTCGAAATGGTCTATTAAAATTAATAATTAATTAAGCTTTTGCTTGCGCCGATAAAGCTGTCTCTAAGCGGGCAATCAATTTACGAGTTTCACGAATACGCATTGGGTTCTCAATCGGTGAAATGGCATGAGCCAATTTCAAACGAGATAAGTTCTCCTGCTCTACAACAATTTGCTGTGTCAATTCCGCTACTCCTAATTTGTTTATTTCTGCGTTTTTCATAACGATGCTATTTAAATTTTAAACCTGGGTCTAAAACTCTATTCTGAATAATCTCTACGTACTACAAATTTTGTACGCATCGGTAATTTCTGAGCGGCTAAACGCAAAGCTTCTTGCGCTAGGGCTAAAGGAACACCTGCTGATTCGAACAAAATAGTACCTGGACGAACGTTGGCTACCCAATACTCAGGAGCTCCCTTTCCTTTACCCATACGAACCTCTGCAGGTTTCTTAGTAATAGGTTTGTCAGGGAAAATACGGATCCAAACTTGACCTTCACGTTTCATGGCACGAGTTACCGAAATACGAGCTGCCTCAATTTGACGAGCTGTAATACGACCTGGCTCCAAAGATTTAATAGCGAATGATCCAAAATCAATTTCGTGGCCACGGGTAGCAACCCCTCTTACGCGACCTTTTTGCTGCTTACGAAATTTCGTTCTTTTTGGTTGTAACATCTTCTTATAAGTCTAATATCTAATACAAAATTATTATGGATGCTTAGCGCTTTCCTCCACGGCCACGGTTTGCACCACCAGCACCTGGTTTATTACGATCACCACCTTGATCTGCTCCTTCTGGACGACGAGAACGTCCTCCTCCGCGACGGTCATCGTCACGACCACGTGGGCCACGATCACCAGGACGAGAATCTGCCGAAGTAGATTGCAAGCCCATGTTTGCATTGGGAGATAAATCACGCTTTCCAAAAACCTCTCCACGGAATACCCATACTTTGATACCGATTTTACCGTAAACAGTTAATGCCTCAGAGATAGCATAATCCACATCTGCACGCAATGTGTGCAATGGGATACGTCCCTCTTTGTATCCTTCAGAACGTGCCATTTCAGCACCTCCCAAACGACCTGATAATTTCAATTTAATACCCTGAGCTCCTACACGCATCGCTGAAGCAATCGCTTGTTTCATCGCACGACGGAAAGAGATACGAGCTTGTAATTGTTGAGCAATTGCTTCTCCAATTAATTTAGCATCGATTTCTGGGCGTTTAATTTCAAATATGTTGATTTGAACGTCTTTTCCAGTGATCTTTTTCAACTCCTCTTTTACCTTATCTACCTCGGCACCTTGCTTACCAATCACGACACCAGCACGAGCTGTATTAATCGTCAATGTGATCCGCTTTAAAGTACGTTCAATAATAACTTTAGAGATAGATCCCTTTGGAATACGAGCAGCCACATACTTTCTGATCTTCTCGTCCTCAACCAATTTATCCGCGAAAGTCTTACCACCGTACCAGTTAGAATCCCAACCTCTTACGATACCTAATCTTAATCCAACGGGGTTAATTTTTTGTCCCATTTCTTGTTATATCTAATAGTTAATTATTCAGCTGAATTTGTTTCCTCTAAAGCAGGTGCCGCCGAAGAGGCTACTACTAAAGTGATGTGATTGGATCTTTTCAAAATCCGGTGACCTCTTCCCTGAGGAGCAGGACGTAAACGCTTGATAGATGAACCTCCATCTACGAAGATAGTCTTGATGTATAAATCAGCTTCTTCGATTTTAGCGTCCTCATGTTTGTTCTGCCAGTTAGAGACTGCCGATAATAACAATTTTTCAATTGCTTTAGCACCCACTTTAGGCTCAAACTTTAAAATACCTAAAGCCTTAGATACTTTTTGTCCGCGTACCATATCCGCTACCAAACGCATCTTTTGAGGCGAGGTAGGAACATTTCTTAATTTAGCAATAGCTTCCATTTTTCAATTTCTGATTATAAGACCCGTAGGTCAATATCTTTACTTTTTACCCTTGTCTTTTTTCGCTATGTGACCACGGAAGTTACGGGTCGGCGAGAACTCACCTAATTTGTGACCTACCATGTTTTCAGTGACATAAACTGGAATAAATTTATTCCCATTGTGTACCGCAAACGTGTGGCCTACGAAATCTGGAGAAATCATTGAACGTCTTGACCATGTTTTGATCACCGACTTTTTGCCGGATTCGTTCATCACCTGTACCTTGTTGTCAAGGCGGTAATCAATGTAAGGACCTTTTTTTAGTGAACGTGCCATCTACTATTTTTTTCTTCTACTGATGATAAGACGATTAGTGTGTTTCTTTGGATTACGAGTTTTCTTACCCTTAGCCAATAAACCGGTACGAGAACGTGGGTGACCTCCTGAAGCGCGGCCCTCACCACCACCCATCGGGTGATCTACTGGGTTCATCACCACACCACGAACACGTGGACGGCGACCTAACCAACGATGACGACCTGCTTTACCCAAGTTCACGTTCATGTGATCTGCATTCGATACAGTACCGATTGTTGCTAAGCAACGAGCCAATACCATACGCATTTCACCTGAAGGCAACTTAAGCGTGGCGTATTTACCATCACGTGCTAACAATTGAGCGTAAGTTCCTGCCGAACGAGCCATTTCAGCTCCACGACCTGGTTGCAATTCAATTGCGTGTACCAAAGTACCCAATGGGATGTTTGCCAAAGGCAATGTATTGCCAATCTCGGGAGCCACTGACTCACCAGAGATCACTGTTTGACCTACTTGAATTCCTTGCGGAGCTAAGATATAAGCCTTTTCTCCATCTGTATACTCTACTAGAGCAATACGTGAAGTACGGTTTGGATCGTATTCTACTGTCAAAACAGTAGCCGATACATCAAACTTAGAGCGAGTAAAATCAATCACACGGTAACGACGCTTGTGACCTCCTCCGATGTAACGCATCGAACGACGACCATCTGCATTTCTACCACCTGTACGCTTGATAGGCTCCAAAAGGGGCTTATACGGCTTGTCCGTAGTAATCTCCTCAAACGTTGGCGCAATGCGCTGACGTTGGCCTGGAGTTGTTGGTTTTAATTTTTTAATAGCTGCCATTTATTTTAGTTCAAATTATCGGGATGAACCCCCTTAATACATTCTAATTAAATTCCTTGGTAGAAGTCAATCACTTCTCCAGTTCCTACTGTAACGATTGCCTTCTTAATCGTAGAAGTACGTCCAGAAGTAATTTTAGTACGAGTACTTTTGGATTTTTTCTTTCCAATTTGACGCATGGTTTTTACATCCAACACCTCAACTCCGTACATTTTCTTAACCTCCTTGGCAATCTCAATCTTGTTTGCAGTTAATTCAACCACAAATACATACTTGCCTTTTTCTTGCATGGCTTGCGACTTTTCAGTCAAGGCCGGACGTTTAATAATGCCCATGGTATATTTCGTTTATAACAGAACTAGGTTCTGAAAATTATTTACTAAAAGATGATTCAATTTTTTGGATCGCTGCTTCTGTGATCAACAACTTAGTAGCATTCACTAAATCATATGTATTCACATCCGATGCTGTCGAAACTTTGGCCTTTGGAACGTTACGTCCTGACAATACAACATTCTTGTCTACCTCTGGAGTGATCAATAATGTTTTGGTATTGTCTAAAGAGAAAGCTTTCAACATAGTCAAATACGCTTTTGTTTTTGGAGTGTCAAATGCCACTGAATCCAAAATTGCGATATCTCCACTCTGTGCTTTCGCAGCTAGAGCTGACTGGCGAGCCAAAGACTTCACCTTTTTGTTTAATTTGAAATGGTAATCACGTGGACGTGGACCGAAGATACGACCACCACCCTTCATCAAAGGAGATTTCATCGAACCTGCACGCGCACCACCTGTACCTTTTTGTTTTTTAATCTTACGCGTCGAACGTGAAACTTCTGCACGCTCTTTCGCCTTGTGTGTTCCTTGACGTTGATTCGCCAAATATTGCTTCACATCCAAGTAAACCACATGCTCGTTTGGAACAATGCCAAAGATCTCGTCAGAAAGGGTTACTTTCTTTCCGGTATCTTTACCTGCTATGTTATATACTGCTAATTCCATAATCAGAATGTCTATTGTTAAAGGCTCACGCCTTTATGGGTTTTAATTTTCAATAATTACGTATGAGTTCTTCGCTCCAGGAATTGATCCTGATACCACCAAAAGGTTTTTGTCTGGATAAATTCTCAAAACCTCTAAGTTTTGAACCTTAACACGATTCCCTCCTGTGCGTCCAGCCATACGTAAGCCTTTGAATACACGTGATGGGAATGAACAAGCTCCAATAGAACCTGGGTGACGACCGCGGTTATGCTGACCGTGAGTTTGACCACCCACACCACCAAATCCGTGACGCTTAACAACACCTTGAAAACCTTTACCCTTAGAAGTTCCTACCGCATCAATAAAGGTTCCAACTTCTAACATTTCTACTGTTAATACATCTCCTAAGCTCAATGGTTGCTCGAACGTGCGAAACTCTACCAATTTTTTCTTTGGAGTTGTGTTAGCTTTCTTAAAGTGACCCAACAAAGATTTTGTTGTGTGCTTCTCTTTCTTTTCACCGAAACCAATTTGAACAGCGTTGTAGCCTTCGTTCTCAACAGTTTTCACTTGCGTAACAACACAAGGGCCGGCCTCAATCAGCGTACATGCAACGGATCTACCGTCTTCCATGTATAGGCTGGTCATTCCGATTTTTTTACCAATAATTCCAGACATATAATATTTTGTTTAAAAAATTATGCTCACAAGGCTATCTAAGGCTTGTTGTGAGACTTTTATTCAAAAATCACTGCGAACAATGACGAAGAATCAAAAAAAATGCAGATTGGCGTAAAGCGACAAGATGGCGGCGCTGTGGATAACAGCGAAAAACACCTTGTGTAGCTTAATATTCAATCAATGGGTTGGGCATTCAACATTCATTAATCAATACCAGTTCTAACACAAAAATCGAGCTTACCTCAATTTAAACCATTTCGACCCGCATTTTTGGTGTTTTAAATAAATTCGAGAAGTTCTGCCAACCTCTTTCTGAATAAAAAACTGCGTTTGTCGAACGGGAGTGCAAAGGTAGGAAAAATATTAACACATCCAATAGCTCTATTAAAAATATTTTTTAGCTGAGTCACTGAGTCAGTGTATTATTCGGAATTAAGCCTTAGAATTTGTGCATTTTTACTAAATTTGTGCCCTACTCACCTGTTAATCAGGTAGTTTTTATTTATTTCCCAAGAAAAAAAATCATTATGTCAAGTTTAACCAACCAAAAAGGTGTTTTGCACGGAGATGCCGTTCAGGAATTATTTGAAATTGCTAAAAAACATCAGTTTGCATTACCTGCGGTAAACGTTACTGGTACTGACACTGTAAATGGTGTATTAGAAGCTGCTAAAGCGGTTAATTCTCCAGTTATCATTCAATTCTCGAATGGCGGTGCTCAATTTTATGCTGGAAAATCTCTTCCTAATGGAAACCAAGAAGCATCCATCGCTGGGGCTATCTCCGGAGCTTATCATGTACACCAATTAGCGAAAGTGTATGGTGTGCAAGTAATTCTTCATACCGACCACTGTGCTAAAAAATTACTACCTTGGTTAGACGGACTTTTGGATGCAGGTGAAAAATTCTATGCGGAAACAGGACAACCTTTGTTCTCCTCTCATATGATTGATTTGTCGGAAGAACCTTTAGAAGAAAACTTAGAAATCTGTGCTAAATACTTAACCCGTATGGCTAAGATTGGCATGACACTTGAAATTGAATTAGGTGTAACTGGTGGAGAAGAAGATGGTGTAGATAATTCAGATGTTGATTCTTCTAAATTATACACTCAACCGGAAGAAGTGGCTTATGCCTATGAGGTATTAAATGCTATTTCTCATCGATTCACGATTGCTGCTGCATTTGGTAACGTACATGGTGTATATAAGCCAGGAAATGTAAAATTACAACCTGTTATCTTGAAAAACTCTCAAGATTTCATCCGTAACAAATATGCATTAGCCGCTGAGAAACCGATCAACTTCGTGTTCCACGGTGGTTCAGGTTCTTCTCGTGAAGAAATTCGCGAAGCTATCTCCTATGGAGCTATCAAAATGAACATTGATACTGATTTACAATGGGCTTTCTGGGAAGGTATTCTTAATTTTTACAAAGAGAAAGAAGCTTATCTACAAGGTCAAATTGGTAACCCTAGTGGTGACGATGCTCCAAACAAGAAATTTTATGACCCACGTGTTTGGTTACGTAAAGGTGAAGACACATTTGTTGCCCGTTTAAAATCAGCGTTTGAAGATTTAAATGCCAACAATGCCAATCAGTACTTATAATTTTTACTGTATGTACAAGAAAAAATAGGGCTCAATCGAGCCCTATTTTTTTAACTAAATTTGATGCTTTTGGAAAAACTAGGGAGGAATAAGTTATGTTGGAATGAGGGTAAGGGTAATGAGGGTAAGGGTAAGGGAAGATTTGACAACTTTTAAAAAGTTGTCAAATCTAAGTTGTCAAATCATTGTCAAATGTCAACATAAATCCCCCCATTACTCGTCCGTCAATGAAAGAATATCAGTTTCCTTAAATTCCCATGCATGAAAATCAACAAACTGTTTTTTCCCGCCAAACCATTCCAACACAAATTCCTTTTCAACAAAACTCTTTTTGAATTGTATTACCTGGGAATAAGAACTCCATTCCCATTGTCTAAAATCAGATATTAATCCATGCTTCTGTGGATTAATATGGATGTAACTTATCAAAGTAGTCAAATCCTCCGGTTTCTCCACCAATACCCGCTTAAATGGTGTTTGAAACAATGTCCCTACGCGTCCATGTTGCTTATTAAATGCCATGGTATAAGATTGAAAAAACTTTTTAAGTCTACTCGCAATTAGTTGATGAACCGTCTTGCCTCCTAGATCACTGTCACTAAAATGTTTGACCCGAACTAAAAAATGAAAATGATTATCGTTTAGACTATATGCCAATACGTCCAAATAGCCCTCAAGATATTTTACCCACTGACGCAAAAAATAAAAATAGTTTGATCGAGATTTGAATATTGATTTTCTATCTACCCCTCTGTTGTAAAGGTGATAAAACTCTCCAGATGTAAATTGAGTATAATAGTGTTCGACAAAGGCCATAAGCTAGATTAAAAAACGAATCTAGAAATTATGAACTGCATTAACATTCGTCCGAGAAGAATATAAGTTTACTGATAAAATTTGGTAGAGATGAAAACTTATCAGTTAGGATACTAACTTTGAAAAACGATTCCTTGTCAATAGATTTGTCTACTTGAGTTTAGATTTGACAACTTTTGAAAAGTTGTCAAATCTTTTAAAAATCAGCAAAATCAGTAAATCATAAAAAATCTTAGGGTCTTTTGCCGATTTATTTCTTAAAAATCAAACCTTTAGTCAGCTCATTTAAAGCCTTTATCTTAGATTCAAAATCCCCTTTAAGTTCTTTTCGTAAGGCCTCCAAGGAATCTAAAGAGGTTTGAATGTCGTCCGGGATAACTTCTTCTAAAAAGGCCCGAATGCGTTTAGCTAAAGTAGGCGACTTCCCATTGGTCGAAATCGCAATTTTCAAATCCCCCTTTTGAACGATTGACCCTAAATAAAAATCACACAATGCCGGTGTATCTGCTACATTGCACAATAAATGTCTTTGCTGAGCTAATTCACGAATCTGGACATGTAATGTATATTGATCTGTTGTGCAAATCACCAAATCCCTTCCATCCAAATCAGCTGCTTCAAATGGTCTGTGCATCAATTGAACTTGTGGAAAATCCTTCAAATAATTCAATGTATCTTCTCTGAAAAATGGAGCCACCAAGCTTATCTTGGAGTTAGGCGCATTCCTTAACATAGCTGAAACCTTTTCCAAGGCAACATTACCCCCTCCCACAACCAAAACATCCAATTGTTCCAGTTTCAAAAAAACAGGAAATAGCCTATTCTGCGCTTCCATCCAATAAAATTATGCTGTTTTCTTTCCTGCTAATTGTCCACAAGCCGCATCAATATCCTTGCCTCTAGACCTACGCACATTGACAATCATTTTTTTACTTTCTAAAAATGAAGTAAACTTCGCTAATGCATCTGCTTCAGCATTCACAAATGAAGCCTGTGCAATCGGGTTATATTCAATGATATTAATCTTACAAGGCAACTTTCTAGCAAACTCCCATAACTCTTTAGCATCTTCTACTGAGTCATTGAACTTATTGAACATGATATACTCTAATGTAATCTCATTTTCTGTCTTATCGTAAAAATACCGCAAAGCCTCTGCTAATGCCACCAATGTGTTGGTTTCATTAATCGGCATGATCTGATTCCTTTTGGTATCATTGGCCGCATGAAGAGAAAGCGCCAAATTAAATTTGACTTGATCATCCCCCAACTTCTTAATCATTTTAGCAATGCCCGCTGTAGAAACCGTAATCCGCTTTGGCGACATCCCTAAGCCATCTGGTGAAGTAATTTCCTCAATCGATTTCAACACATTGGCATAATTCAATAAGGGTTCCCCCATGCCCATATATACGATGTTGGTCAATGGGATACCATATTTCTCTTGAGCCTGATCACGAATCAATACGACTTGGTCATAAATCTCATAAGACTCCAGATTTCGCTTCCGATCCATATATCCCGTAGCACAAAAACTACAAGTCAAAGAACAACCCACTTGCGATGATACACAAGCAGTCATTCTTTCCCTAGTTGGAATTAATACCCCCTCTACCAAATGCCCGTCATGCAACTTAAAACTCGACTTGATCGTCCGATCCGTGCTAATTTGCATATCGTCCGTTTGCACGCATTGCAAAGAAAAATGCTGATTTAACCACTCGCGTGTAGTTTTCGGAATATTACCCATCGCATCAAAACTGCGGGCTGATTTCTTCCAAATCCACTCATGAACCTGTTTAGCACGAAACGCAGGATCTCCATGCTGAACCATAAGCTGCTTCAACTCGTCAAAACTGAGCTTTCTGATGGCTCCCAATTCCTCTTTCTTAACTATTTCTGACACTTTATTTCTTTAAAAGTTCTCCTACTTTGGTAGAAATGGCTTTACCATCCGCCAATCCAGCTAATTGCTTACTAGCTACTCCCATTACTTTTCCCATATCAGCTGGGCTCATGGCTCCTACTTGAACAATGATAGCTTGAATCTTTTCTGTCAATTCTGCTTCACTCAACTGCTTTGGTAAAAACTCTTCAATAATACTCAATTCTGCCTGTTCTTTTTCGGCTAAATCCGGACGGTTTTGAGCTACATACACTTCCAATGAATCTTTACGCTGCTTGGCAGCTTTCATCAAAATCTTCATTTCTGTATCAGTAGACAATTCCCCCACATGGGATCCAGAAGTTTCTTCTAATAAAATTTGTGACTTGATGGCGCGTAATGCACGTAATCTATCGGCATCTTTAGCACGCATCGCGTCTTTGATCCCGTTCTCAATGGTAAGTTTTAATGACATGTTTTTTATTCTTTAAAATGAGCTTTGACTCCCTCCAAAAACTCCCGATTATTACTCAATCGAGGAACCTTATGCTGGCCACCTAACTTTCCTCTTTCTCGCATCCAAGCGTAAAAAGTTCCCTGTGGAGCCTGATGTACAATGGGTGGGCCTAATACTAAATCATAAGACCGCTTAGCATCATAATCTGAATTAATCTCACGAAGGGTTTGATCCAATACCTCCACAAAGGTACGCATTTCTTTTGGTGCTTTTGAAAATTCTATAATCCATTCATGGCTACCCCGTTGGCCCCCATTCATGTAATTAGGTGCGGCAGTATATTCTTTGATAACAGAATTAGTGGTCAAACAGGCTTTAGATATTGCTTTTTCTGCATTTTCCATAATTACCTCTTCTCCGAATGCATTAATAAAATGCTTGGTCCTCCCCGAAATTTTAATTCTGAAAGGGTCCAAAGAAGTAAAACGAACCGTATCTCCAATTTTATAACGCCACAGACCTGCATTGGTACTAATCACTAATGCATAATTGACTCCTAATTCAACTTGACTTAATTCAACAATCGTATCTTGTTCTTCCCCTTCATCATTGATGGGTATAAACTCATAAAAGATCCCATAATCCACCATCAGCAATAATTCGTCGTTTAAAGTCAAATCATCCTGAATACCAAAAAACCCCTCGGAGGCATTATAAATTTCCAGAAAACCTACTCCTTGATCCCGAAAAACTTGTTTTTGGAATAGCTCCCGATAAGGCCCGAAAGCTACTGCTCCATGAATCATAAATTCAAAATTTTCCCAAACTTCCAAAATGGAACTCTTCCCGGTAATCTCTAATATTTTTTCAATCAATACCAATGTCCATGTTGGAACCCCCAAAATACTCGTTACGTTCTCTTTGGATGTTTCCAATGCCATACGCTCAATCTTCTGATCCCAATCATCCATCAAGGCCACTTCCAAAGAAGGTGTCCGAATCATTTGAGCCCAAACAGGCAAATTCTTCATAATAACTGCTGACACATCTCCTACAAGCACATTGGTATTGGTCGCACAATAAGACAAACTACCGCCAATAGACAATCCCTTCCCCTCAAAAACCCTTGTTTCGGGTCGGTTATGTATCAATAAAGTAATCATGTCCTTTCCTCCCATCATGTGACAAGATTCCAAGGATTCTTTAGAAACAGGTATGAACTTACTCCGCGCATTCGTAGTACCAGAAGATTTAGAGAACCATGTCACTGGACTATTCCAAAGGATTTGTTGCTCTCCTTGCATCATCCGGTCGATGTAAGGAAAAATTTCCTCATACGTAGAAATGGGCACTTGTGCCTTAAATGCTGCATAATTGTTAATTTGACCATAGCCAAATTGCTTGCCCCATTCGGTTTGCCTTCCTGCTTGTATCAAATCCTTCAAACAAATTTCCTGCAAATCCAATGGACGTGTATAAATGGATTCGATCCGCGACATACGTCGTTTCATGAACCATAAAAGCGTTTCATTGAATAAAGAAATTCCGTTCGCCATCAATGCACAGGTTTTAAATATTGAGGTACACGGTTAGGATAATCTGTAATGACAGCATCAACACCCATCTCCGCCAGACGAGATATCGCATCCGCTTCATTGGCTGTCCAAGGCACTACTTTCATTCCATTTTTATGGCAATAAACCACCAATTCTGGACTTAGAGCTTGATAATTAGGGCTGTAAATAGCCGGGATGAATCCTAAATCTTTGATTGTATTTTCTGGGCTTTTTCTCGAAACTAAAGCAGAGAGCCTAATTTGTGCTGGAAATTTCCCTTCCAACATGGCCTTATTCCAATATTTTAACACTTGGAAATCAAAACTTTGTAACATGATGTACTCAGGTTTTACCTGCTTGGAAATGACCGCCCAAACTTTCTCAGAAAACTCTTCTACCGTTTTGGGTTGAGAAATACCATATTCTGCCTCCACAGATTTGATTTCAATATTGTAAAAAATTTCCTGTTTGTATTTTTTTCTAAAAGCTTCGCCGAGTGCTAAAACCTCGGACAACAATGGCTTGTGCGCTGCCATAGCTTTTTGCTCTGGGAAAGAGGCATTTCCCCTTTTTCCTGTGTCAAACTGTTTAATATCTTCATAAGTCATAAGAAACAGATTGAATTTCCTTTCTTCTTCCTTCGTTACAGCCTGTCCATCTGGCTTGGAACTATAGATTGAATTCATATAAGGTTCATGCGAAACAAGAACTTGCCCATCTGCAGAAATACATACATCCATCTCAAGTACTCGAACACCTGCTTTTAATGCATGTTCAAATGCCGGAATGGTATTTTCAGGGTAAAGTCCCCTAAACCCTCGATGTCCTTGAATGAAGGGCAGTTGCGCCATAGCCATAAAGTTTAATAGCCATAAAATACATATTCCTACTTGTCTCATCGATGTGAAGTTTCAGGCTTTTTAAATCGTTTTTCCATGATTCGATTTACCTTATCATACAAGCGCAGAAAATCCTTGGGCTCTTGTACATAGCGATCAAAATTGCTCGCAAACTGCAAAGAATCCACTCCATACTTTTTAAAAATACGCTTTTCTTGATAATTGTACGCCAAGATCGATGAATCAATACTTCCAAAATGCAAATTGGAAACCTTGGATTCTTCGATGTGTATATCGACCAATATCTCAGCTAATTTATCCTCTTCAATGAGTTTGGATTCCGACGATTCCCTGCATGCAAAGAATCCCAAACATAGTAGGAAATAAATTTTTCTCATGGTTCAAATTTCCCCTTAATTTAGAAAGCTTTTATGGCTTTTCATTCGACTTGCTCAAAAAATAGGTAATTTAGCACGATTCTAAGCCCTCATTCATTCCATGGATTCGGACATTCATTCCTTTCTTTCCCATGTTGTTCAATTGGAAATTCGCATCAGAAAAGCGATAAATACCCAAATGCACGGGAATTTTTCGTCCATTTTCAAAGGCTCAGGATTGGAATTTAGCGATTTACGTCAATACCATTATGGCGATGATGTACGTCATATCGACTGGAATACCACCGCCAAAGGCCACGGTACTTTTGTCAAATTATTCAAAGAAGAAAAGGAACAAACCGTATTTTTCCTGTTGGATGTAAGTGCCTCCCAACAGGTTGGCAGAAACTCCCAATCCAAACTTAAAACATTGAAAGAAGTAGCAGGCGTACTTTCCTTTTCAGCCATGCAAGAAGCAAGTCATTTAGGGTTTTGTGGATTTTCTGACAAAAATGAGAAATTCATGCCTCCCGCCATGGGCAAAAAACATGCCTACCGGGTCATCACTGAGCTTTTTAAAATGGAACCAGAAAATACAGGGACCGACTTAAAAGGGGCTTTAGGATTTACCTTGCAGATATTAAAAAGGCGTAGTTTAATATTTGTCTTGTCTGATTTTATCGATGAGAATTACCACGATCTTTTAAGGGCCATGTCGCAAATGCATGATTTAGTGGTCATTCAAATTTTGGACAAACAAGAAATAAAACTTCCATCCTTGGGTATTATCCCAATTTTCGATCCTGAAAGAAAACGGACTACTTGGGTGAATACCAGTTCTACATTTTTCAAAAATTTACAAAAAGAGCAAGGTTTCCAACGAGCCGAAGAGCTCAAAAAATTATGTAAACAATGGCAAGCTGATTACATCAGTATACGGGCAGGGGAAGATTTTGTTCCTACTCTAGTGAAATTGTTTACGGTTAGAAAATAATGCAACAAAAACCCATTCAAATTAAAGGGCAATTCTTGGAAGACTCTGTCAAGATCGGACAGCAGATTCACTATAGCCTTTCGGTCCGACATGGTAAAAACCAAGAAATATTCTTTCCCACCGTGAACCAAAACTTTGGGGCATTTCAAGCTGTAGAAAGAACGTATTTCCCAACCAAAACAGATGCCAGCGGTAGTATTGATTCTGCCGTCTATACGTTTCAACTTTTTAGAATAGAGAATCAACATAGTTTAGCCATTCCAGTTTACCTCTTGCAAGAGTCAGATTGTACTAAAATTTTCCCGACCAAGGACCATATATATTTAAAGCGCTTAGTACCACATCCCGAAAAAATCAATTTGGATTCGCTATATCAACATGTCCCTATCGCACCTTTGCAGCCAAAAACCGACCTGAAAAATGTGGTCATTTGGGGACTTGGTCTTCTCGTTTTCACGGGATTAATCTATTGGTTTTTAGGAAATAGCCTGAAAAAATGGTTTAAACTTTATCTATTGTGGCGAAAAAATGCTGACTTCCGCCGAATTTATCAAAGGTTTACTCGAAATATTGAAAATAATCAATTGGGATTACAAAATTTAGAAAGAGCCTTTTCGCTTTGGAAAAAATACATAGAAAGCTTAACCTCAAAACCATTTACCACGTTTACCACCAAAGAAATGGTGGATACTTTAGAAAATAAACAGTTGGCCAAGGCCCTACATGAATTAGATTCGGCGATTTATGGCGGGAATTTTTCTAGTAAAACCACGGAATCTGTCAACAAGCTTTTGGAAATTGCCAATTCTATATACCAAGAAGAAAGAAAAGTCATATCTCAGGAAAATAAAAAGTCATGAAATACCAATTATTCTTTTCCTGGCAGCAATTTATTTCCCTATTTTCCTACCATTGGGAACATGAGATTTTTCTATTTCTTCTCCCCCTTCCCTTGCTTATATTTTTGATTCGATATTTATTAAATAGAAAAAATCAAGCTCGAATTACCCTTTCATTTACAAAACCTTTAATCCAAAACCGATTAATCCGCTTCATCAGCTTTATCCCAGATATCGTTCAAATCATGCTCCTAACCAGCATCATTTTAGCTTTAGCGGGCCCTTATAAAGTCAATCCAAAAAGAAAGATTCAGCCTGATGGAATTGACATGGCTCTAGCTATCGACATATCCTCCTCCATGCTGAATCGAGACGTAAGTCCTTCTAGATTAGTGATTGCCAAACAAGTAGCCACCTCTTTTGTCAAACAAAGAAAGAATGATTTCATCGCCTTAGTAGCATTTGCTGGCGCGCCCTATCTGGCAAGTCCAATCACGAACGATTCAAGTTATTTGAAACAAGCCTTGTTAGGACTAGATTCTAAATTAATCAAGGAAGAGGGTACTGCTTTAGGCGATGCACTAGGCATGTGTATCAATCAGGTAAGGGATTCTCCCAACCCAAAGAAAATCAGCATTTTAATCAGTGATGGAAATAATACTGCAGGTAATTTGGATCCTTTGACTTCCACTGAATTAGCGAAAACATTTGGCATCAAAGTATATACCATTGCTGTTGGAAGTGTAAAACCTTCATTGGACCCAGTGGATGAAAGTACGCTTCGTATCATAGCCGAAAAAAGCAATGGAAAGTTTTACCGTGCTACTGACCAAAAGAGTTTAAATGCCATTTTTGATGAAATCAATCAATTGGAATCTACCAAAGTGAAAGAAATATATTGGGAAGAACATGTAGATCAGAGCAAATTTTTCTTTGATTTTGCCTTCATTCTTTTCTTTTTGGGGCTGTTTTTAAAACTTAGTCCAATCAGTAATATTTTAGAAGATTAATATGGTCCTTTTCCCGAATGCCAAAATTAATATAGGTCTACAAATCATTGCCAAAAGACCAGATGGTTTTCATGAACTGGAAACCTGCTTCTTTCATATACCTTGGACAGATATTCTAGAAATTAGTCCAAGCTCACAGGTGGAATTTTCTTCCTCAGGTCTGCCTATTTCAGGTGAAGTTCAAAATAACTTATGTCTAAGAGCATATTACGCCTTGGCCAAGGATTTTCAAGTCCCAGCAGTTCACCTACATGTACATAAAATCATACCTATGGGAGCAGGATTAGGTGGAGGATCTGCTGATGCAGCATTTACTTTAATGGGTTTACGAGATTTATTTAATTTACCACTAACGAACGAACAATTAGTCCCCTACGCCCAACAATTAGGCAGCGATTGTTCCTTTTTTCTTTTCCAACAGGCCCAATTAGGCAAAGGTAAAGGCGACAAATTAAGTCCTATTGCCTGTTCTTTACAAGGTCATCATGTCATCCTAATATATCCTAATTTTGGCATTTCCACGCAGGAAGCATACTCCCAAGTCAAACCGAAGCCAGCAAAAATTGATTTGGCCCAATCCATTCAAAAGCCTTTAGAAGTCTGGAAAGACCTCATTTCCAATGATTTTGAACAAAGCTTATTCCCGAAATACCCTATACTAGCTCAAATTAAGCAAGATTTATATGATCAAGGCGCCCTATATGCTGCTATGAGTGGCTCTGGATCTACCATCATTGGGATATTCAACAAAGAAGTCGACCTAGCTGAGCGCTGGGCCAACTTCACTTGTTTCCAAGGTGTAATTTCTTAGTCCTTAGCAAAGATCGCCTCTAAGGCAGAGGCTCCCTTAATGACAACCTTTCCTTCTGGCAAGGTTTTAGTAGGTTGCACTCCAACAAATTCCTCATTGGAACTAAGTACTTTTACAGGAACCTGTTTCATGATCCCTTGTGGGTTTTCTACATAAATAAATCCTCCCTTACCTACTCGAGCCAAACCAGCCTGTGGAATGGTTTTCATTTTTTGATTTCCTACCAAAATCTTCGCATTGATAAATTGGCCTACGGTGAAACGTTGCTCATCAGATTCATTATTAAAATGACCATGGACTGAGGTGGTACGTGTACTTAAATCGACCTGCTTGCCAATCAAAAACACTTTCCCTTTACCTTGCATTCCTTCTGCTTCAAATTGGATTGTTTGACCTATCTTTAAACTACTTAAATCTCTCTCAAACACTTTCAACTCCACATGTTTGTGAGCTATACCAACCAGTTTCACCAATTCATCGGTGGGCTGAACATACTTCCCAATGGACATAAATACATCTACGATGTAGCCATCAATGGGAGCTTTCAATTGTAAATAGGAAGAGATATTTCCTTTAGAGAGAGTTTTCAAATCACAACCTAATATTTCCAATTTCAAGCCAAGGGATTTCACCTGCGCCTGTACGTTAGAAAAATCAGCCTCCGCCAATTGGAGTTTCTTTTTAGACCCCACTTCTTCTGTATTCAAAACCTGTTGACGAGATTTCTCTGAAGTCAAATAGGTTTGCTGACTCAATGCCTGAATATATTCTTGTTGCATTTGAATATAATCCAAACTGGTAATCGTGGCCAAAACCTGTCCTCTGTGTACTAGCTTTCCTGGTAATATTTCAAAAGTCGATTTGACATATCCCGCTATTGGCAGTGAAACAGAAGCCATTGAAATAGGTGGAACATCCACTAAACCCGTGCAAGACACTTCGGAGGACATTTCTTTTTCCTCTAGTTGTCCTAATTCAATTCCAGCATTTTGTTTCTGCTCGGCACTCAGCTTGATACTTGACACAGCTGTTTCGGCTACTGCTGTTTCCGTTTCTTTATTTCCACAGGCCAACAATCCGCCGATGAAAATTAGGATAATCCATTGATATATGATGTGCTTATTCATTTCCTAATATGGTTTCAATTTGAATGATGTTTTGATTATATGCCAAAACTTCCTGTAAATATTGTTCTCTAATCTGCCAAGCTTGTTGCGTATTTTGAAGCATTTCTACATACTCGATTTCCCCTTGTTGGTAGCTTTTCAAAGCCGTTTGAACCAACCATTCTGCTTGAGGCAAGGCTGTTTGTTGGTAGTACTTCAATGAATTACCAAATTTGCCCAAGGATATTTGAGCATTTTGTAAATCTGTACTAATTTGACTTAATACCTGATCTTTTTGGCTTGCAACTACTTGCTCTTGCTTTTGAGCGGCAGAAATACGCGCCTTCTGCCCTTTGGCAAAAATGGGTAAAGATAAACCTGCCTGAACAAAGTTCTGACCTCCATAATTTTCAATACTCTGCGTAGTAGCTCCTACCCGAATATCAGGTTTCATTTTATTCTTTTCCACCTCTGTTTGAAGTTTGGCATGAACTACCTGCTCTTCCAAAAATTGAAGCGTAGGATTTTTAGCTAAATCAGCTGGAATTAGAGGCGCTTGCATCGTTAAAGCATTTGAATTTTGTATCACAAACACTTCCTTTCGATTCATCCAGTAAGCCAAATTCTGATAATTAGCCTGAATATCTGCTTGCAAGGAAAGCTGCTTCTGTTGAAATTCCCTCAAACGCGCTTCAGCAGCAACCACCTCTAATCGGTTCGTTTCTCCTTGTTTGAAACGGACACTGGCTGCCTTCAACATTTGGGAATAGATACTATCTTGTTGATGTAAATATTCTAGATGTTTTTGCTGAATTAACAGTTGATAGTAATACCATTTAACGCTAGAAAGCACTAAGATTTGGGTAATCCTTTGCCTTTTCTCTACCAACATTTTTTGGGACGTCAGTGCTTTAACCTGAGCTCTTAACAAGGTTGGCCAAGGAATACTTTGGGAAGCAATAATGGTATAATCCTGACTAAAATATGTTTGCGTTTTACCATATTGAAAATCAATACTTCCTTTTGGCAAATCCTTTCCAGACTGAATCAATGCTTCTGCACTTTGAATTTCTAGGTTTCCCGTATTCAATAAAGCATTATGTTGTAATGCATCCTGCATGCAGTTTGACAAGGTCAAAACCGGTTTAGATCCCTGACCTAAGCTTGAAAAACTAAGCATTAAGCCGGCTAAAATCACCAAAACAATCATAGGCTGCGACTTCAACTTTTTTTCTCTTCTTGTCATCACCAAAGAATAAACCACGGGAATAACTACCAGCGTTAGAAAGGTAGCTGTGATTAAGCCCCCAATGACCACCGTGGCCAATGGTCGCTGAACCTCCGCACCTGGTGAATGACTCAAAGCCATGGGTAAGAATCCTAAGGAAGCAACAGAAGCAGTCATGATAACTGGACGAAAACGCAATTCGAGCCCTTTCTTTAGTCGCTCTGCTACCGAATACCCTTCCGTAGCTAATTGTTTGAAAAAAGAAAGTAGAACAATTCCATTCAATACGGCAACACCAAATAAAGCTATAAAACCAATTCCTGCGGAAACTGAAAACGGCATTCCTCTGAGGTATAAAGCCCATATACCCCCTATGGCAGAAAGCGGAATAGCCAAATAAATGATGGCCGCTTCTAACATGGAATTGAATGTAAAAAACAAGAGCGCAAAAATTAAGGCTAATGCCAAAGGAACCACGATGGACAATCTGGATTTTGCCGCTTGAAGGTTTTCAAATGTACCCCCGTACTTAACATAGTAACCTGCTGGCAAAGTAATTTTATTCTTCATGACCTTTTCAATGTCTGTCACGACACTTTGTACGTCTCTATTTCTCACATTGATACCAATGGTAATTCGTCGATTGGTATTATCACGAGATATTTCGACAGGGGCATTTTGATAATCTACCGTGGCCACTTCTTCCAGTGGAATTTGAGAACCATTCGGTAAATCTAAATAAAGCTCCTTCAAATTTTGAATATCGGCACGATGCGCTGAATCCAAACGAACCACTAAGTCAAAGCGCTTTTCTCCTTCCATCACCAAACCAGCCGTTTCTCCGGCAAAAGTCATTTTTACCCGTCTGTTCACATCTTGAATACGTAAACCATACTGAGCCATTTTAGCGCGATTATAATGAACAACTAACTGCGGCACGCCGTCGATTTGTTGAACCTTGATATCACCCACTCCCTCGATTTTTCGAATGTAACGAGCTGCTTCAGTCGCTTTATCAAACAAGATTTCTAGATCTTCGCCAAATATTTTAATGGCCACATCGGATTTAACACCCGCAATCAACTCATTAAAACGCATTTGAATAGGCTGGGTGAATTCAAAGTTTACTTCAGGAAAGGCATCTAACTCTCGATCCATTTTTTCTTCCAATTCCTCCATGCTTTTGGCTTTTTTCCAAACGCTGGGTTCATTCAATATAATGATTAAATCACAGGCATTGATTCCCATAGGATCCGTTGGGATTTCCGATGCTCCAATTCGTGACACGACTTGCTTGATTTCATCTGGGAATTTTTTAAGCAACAAGGCCTGAGCATTATTATTGACCGCTATACTTTGAGATAGGGAGGCATTGGTTGGCAAGATCGTTTCTACTGCAAAATCGCCTTCATTCAGCTCTGGAATAAATTCCCCTCCCAAGGTGGTAAATAAACCTATACTTCCTGCTAATAGCACAAAGGATGCTATGACCACTTTCTTACGATTGCTGAGTGCCCAATTGACGATAGGGCTGTATTTGCCATACATAAAGTTCATGATTCTATCTGCCCAGGTAATCTTATGACTCACCTTTTTACTTAGAAATAAGGAAGACATCATCGGCACATAGGTTAATGAAAGCAACAGAGCTCCAAAAATGGCAAACGAAACCGTTTGGGCCATAGGACGGAACATTTTACCCTCAATACCTCCCAATGCCATGATCGGTAAATACACAATTAGAATAATGATTACACCAAAGGCTGCCGATTTAAAAATGGCTTGAGCTGAGATATTTACTTCTTCATCCATTTCATGTTGACTTAGGACTTCTCCTTTCCTCCTTGAATGGAGTCGATGAATGATGGATTCTACAATGATCACGGCTCCATCCACAATCAAACCAAAGTCTATTGCCCCTAATGACATTAGATTCGCTGAAACGCCAAAGATATTCATCATGGCAAAGGCAAACAGCAAACAGAGAGGAATCATGGATGCCACAATAAGTCCAGCCCGCCAATTTCCCAATAACAAGACAAGAATAAAGACCACAATTAATCCCCCTTCGATTAAATTTTTCTCGACGGTATTAATGGCCTTCCCTATTAATATACTTCGATCTAGGTAAGCATTAATGTGAATTCCCTGAGGGAGTGTTTTTTGAATCAATTCCATACGCTCTTTCACATCCTTCACCACGGTATTGGCATTCGCTCCTTTCAATAAAAGCATTACCGCACCCACTGCCTCTCCATTTCCGTTTTTTGTCATGGCACCATAACGTACCGCTTTCCCAAATTGAACTTGGGCAACATCTTTGACGAAAACTGGCAATCCACCCGAACCACGCTGTTTAATCACCGTATTTTCGATATCTGCTAAGGACTGTATCATCCCTTCTGAACGAATGAAATAGGCATCGGTTCCCTTTTCTAAATAACTTCCCCCTGAATTGGAATTGTTATTTTCTAAGGCAGTAAATAGCTCGTCGATACTAATATTCATCGCACGAATTCGCTCAGGATTAATGGCTACTTCATATTGTTTGACATAACCTCCAAAAGAACTGACTTCTACAACACCCTTGATCCCAAGCAATTGACGCTTGACTATCCAATCTTGGTAGGTACGTAAATCAGCCAAGGAATATTGATCTCGGAATTCGGGATCTACGTCCAAGGTATATTGATAGAATTCCCCTAAACCCGTGGTGATTGGAGCCATTTCAGGAATACCTGCTCCACGTAATAAATAAGGTTCGGCCGCTTTTAATTTTTCCGAAACCTGCTGTCGCGCTACTTCCATCGCTACTTCATCTTCAAAGACGACGGTAATAATGGATAAGCCCATGCGGGAAATAGAACGAATATCCTTCACATTGGGGATGGTTCTCAAAGAAATCTCCAAAGGATAAGTGATGAATTTTTCCACTTCAGACGCGGCTAAAGCGGGAGATTGTGTCATCACTTGTACCTGATTCGAAGTGATATCAGGCAATGCATCAATGGGCAAACGAGTGAGCGAATAGCCGCCCCATGCCACAAGTCCTAAGACGAATAAACCTACAATGAGTTTATTTCGAATACTAAAATATATTATCGAATGAATCATTTTTCAATGGAAATGGTGAACGTAAGGAAATGAATGTCAATTCCCTAGTACCGTGGAGGTGCAATTAGCACTCTCGCTAATGAAAAACGATATAGATTTTGCCAATTGATTAACTGGCGACGAGGTAACACAAAAAGTAGCGGTAAGATAAAGACTAAATAAATGGATGGTAGGACATATCCACTTACGCCACTAAAATCAAAACTAGGTAAACTAGGATGACTGGTTGTTTTAGCGTGTTTGGAATCAGCGGCATAATGCATCCAAAGAAAATCCATGAAACTAAATCCTGCTGGTGCCTGACGCTTATGATCTTGAAAGTGTTTTAGCAATTCATTCGCCTTGAAACTTTGTTCCATTCCCACCTTTGGAATCCAGGATCCCGCAAAGATAATCACAAAAAGGATGGAGGCTAGCCAAGTTTTCATAGCTCAAATGTAGGAAAAAATGGAAATTTTAATGGATATTTATACTCTCAATGTACATTTTTTTGAGACAAAAGCCTAAAAACCAACGATTAATAAGCTTGTATAGCCCCTATTATGGATGAAATAAATATTTTGTGGCATCAGTTAACTGATTCTGAAACCATCATTCGCTCAGGCTTGCTTGTTATTACGTTGATTGTTTTTGCTGAGAATGGTCTGTTCTTTGCCTTTTTCCTTCCAGGTGATTATTTGCTTTTTTTAACGGGCGTATTTGGAGGTACAGGTGTCTTAAAAGAACCACTTTCGGGTTTATTAGCCAGCATATTTTTGGCTGCCGTAATCGGATCTCTCGTAGGTTATCTTTCTGGGCGTTTCTTTGGAAAATCTCTAGAAAACAGGCCTGACAGCCTCTTTTTTAAGAAAAAACATTTAGATTCAACTCGTGAATTTTTCGATAAATACGGCTTTATGGCCTTGGTTATCAGTCGATTTTTACCCGTAGTTAGAACTTTTACTCCCATCTTGGCAGGTATTAGTAGAATGCCCTGGTACAGTTATTTATTATTAAATGTCATTGGCGGTGGTCTTTGGGTAGGAATTTTGGTTACTTCCGGTTATTACCTTGGACAGCATTTCCCTTGGATCATTAATTATGTACATTATATTATTTTGTTTTTTTTAGGGATAACCACCTTTACCGTCATTAAAGGTTATTTAAAAATGAGGCAGTAATGGAAGCTTTCGCATATGTCGCGGCCTTTTTGATCGCAGGAATTCTATTCTTAGCCATTATTTTAACCCTTGCCAAATGGATTAGGCCGAATCGCCCTAATGTTGAAAAACTGAGCACTTATGAGTCAGGCGAAGCACCTATGGGGAATGCCAACATTCGCTTCAATCCTCGTTTTTATTTGATTGCCTTGATGTTTGTCTTGTTTGAAATCGAACTTATTTTCCTTTTTCCTTGGGCCTCCGTTTTCCACCATCCTGACCTAGAAAATGCAAGTCCAACCTGGTCCAGCTATGCCTTGGTTGAAATGTTTATTTTCATTGGGATTTTAACCTTAGGTCTTGCCTTAGCTTGGGTGAAGGGATATTTAAATTGGGATAAACCTATTGCTCCTAGCCTACCAAACGATAGCCCAATTCCAGATCAGGCTTACCAAAAAATTCGAGATAAATACGTTTCAGAATAATATCAATGCGGAGTTGGAACTCCTATCCTATTATTTATTGTAATTCCCAATACTATTTCATGTGAACCCATGGACTGATAGGCTAGTCCGTTGGCATTCAAGTCATACGAATAAGACATGTGCATATTATGCCGGAGTTGAACTCCAAACATGGCAGAATAGGATTCCCTGTGTCGGTATCCAAAACCAATCCAAAACTGTTGATTGAAATCGGCTTTTACATTCGCCTCAATGGACATGGTTCCTGCTTTATAAAACTTCACCATGGCTGCCGGTGAAACTGTAAAATATTTCGAAGTACGGATGTGATAACCCATCATGGCAAATAAATTAGGCTTCATGGTTCCCGAATATAAGGCCCGCGTCATGACCTTATCATTGTCAAAATCCGAATTATTTGGCCAATAATACCTTCTACTAAGCGTATCCAAAGCTGAAGGATCAGAGCGCTCATAGGTGAAGTTCTCAAATATCAACTGATTTGCCGAAAGACCTAAGAAAAATTCTCGATTGTAATAAAGCACCCCTACATTGGCCATTAATTGACCTGCCGTGAGGGATCCATAAGGAGTGGGTGCCGATGTGATGGCTGTTCCAGCCGGTGGATCTAAATATAAAATTAATGGATCTCCTCCATCTTTTACATCAAAATTATTCATGTTTAAGCCCCTGGAATAATATCCGCCTGTTGCTCCCACTGACAACTTATTTTCCCCACCCAAGGATACATGGTATGCATAAGATCCAGCTACAGAAAAGGTAGACATGGGGCCAAATTGATCAGCTTGAACCTGTAGTCCCAAACCCTGATGAAATTCCCAACGATAATCTTTCTTTCTCCGTTTTGTTGGAATAAAAGACCTTCGAATCGTTTTGGACATATAAGGTGTAGGTCCCGTGGAAGTCCTGTCCGACTTATCAATGGACCAATTGGCTGTAGCATTAAAGGTCTTCATACCTTCTGATAAACCGACCCACTGCTGTCGATAACCCACTTTAATATCTGTATAATCCTCAAATCCAGCAAAAGCCGGATTATACAGATAACGATTCATCATGAATTGAGTAACTTGAGGTGTTTGTTGTGCAAAGCCCAAATGCGCAACTAGAAGTAAGAAAAGAACGGCGAAAAATCTCATTTGAAAAATTAGAACCTCAAAATTCTGTTAAATATATTTAATTTCGCTCGAACTTTCTGGAAAACAGTTGGGTTTTTATATATTAACCGCCCTTTCCATTCAACCATATGCCTATCCAAAGTTACCCGCTATCTCAAATTGCTGCTTTCAGTTCTTTACTGTTGGACTATCTAGACGAGAAACCTAATTTAAAAAACTTATATCAAAATAGCCCGAACATTGCTGGCTTTAAAAATCAATTAGCTGATAAAAAGTCATTCCCTGTCAGCAATCGACAAACTTTAGTAGAAGTACTTCAAGATCAATACCAAGATGTAGAAAACGCTCCCGCCATTGAAAAATTACTGGATGCGCATACTTTTACCGTGACCACTGGTCACCAGCTCAATCTCATGACTGGCCCATTGTACGTCATCTACAAAATAGTCTCTACCATTAATCTGGCTAAACAATTAAAAGCTAAATATCCAGCATATCACTTTATTCCTGTTTACTGGATGGCGACAGAGGACCATGATTGGGATGAGATAAATCATGTGCACCTGAACCAAAAGACCTACTCTTGGAATACCCATCAACAAGGAGCCGTGGGGAGATTTAACTTAGAAGGGATAAGTGATTTTTTACAATCATTGCCCTATTCATTGCCTATTTTCCAAAAAGCCTATACTCAAAACAAGACTTTATCTGAAGCCGTCCGATGTTATATGCATGAGCTTTTTGGAGCGGAAGGATTAGTTTGTTTGGATGCTGATGATGCCCGATTAAAATCTTTATTTCTTCCTATGATGGAGGCTGATTTGCTGAATCAGGTGCATGAAACTTTAGTAGAAAACCAAAATCAACATTTGAATGAGTTAGGGTATAAAACCCAGATCAATGCTCGAGGAATCAACTTGTTCTATTTATTGGATGGTAGTAGAGATCGAATTGAAAAACATGGAGAAAAATACCAAGTATTGAATCGAGGTATACTGTTTAATCATGAGGAACTAAAAAAGGAGCTTCAGCTTCATCCTGAAAGATTTAGCCCGAATGTGGTACTTAGACCTTTATACCAAGAATGCATTTTACCGAATCTTGCTTATGTAGGTGGACCAGCGGAAGTGGCTTATTGGCTACAGCTGAAAGGAATATTTGATCACCACCATATACCTTATCCCATTGTTTTGCCAAGAAATTTTGCTTTACTCCTACCTCCTGTGGAACAAAAGAAATTGGAAAAATTAGGCATAAAAATCAGTGATTTCTTTCTTCCTGAATCATCTATAGTTCGAAAATATGTCCTTGAAAATTCGGTATATAGCCTAGATTTCATTCAAGAAATAGAGGCTGTAAATCCGATTTTAGTACAGATGGTCCATAAAGCAAAACAAGTAGATCCAACCCTAGAAGGTAGTATACTGGCAGAAAGACAACGTTGGGTAAATGGCTTGGAACGGATGGCGAAAAAATTAAAACGCGCAGAAGAAAGAAATCATGAAACGGCCATTCGTCAAATACAACAAGTGAAAGCCCGTTTGTTTCCACATGGCAATTGGCAAGAGAGATACGATAACCTCCTAGATTTTTACTTGGATAAGCCTAGTCTGATTCAAGACTTATTAAATGGCTTTGATCCATTAAATTTTGAACTTTACGTGATTCCTTTACAGCCTTCAAATGCCTGAAAAACTTAGCCCTTTGGATTTTATTTCCGCTTCTTCTGAAGGGGTGGTGTTAGATGTGCGTTCTCCGGGAGAATTTGAAAGAGCTCATATACCTGGAGCCATTTCTTTCCCTATGTTCAGTAATGAGGAAAGGGCTGCTGTAGGCACTTGCTATAAAAAAGAGGGTAAGGATAAAGCCGTGGAATTAGGGCTATCCATAGTAGGACCCAAATTAGCCTCCTGGGTAAAATCTGCCAAAAAATTATCTCAGGGAAAACCCGTGTTAATCCATTGTTGGCGGGGAGGAATGCGAAGTGGAAGTATGGCCTGGCTATTGGAAACGGCAGGTTTACCCGTTAAATTATTAATTGGAGGTTACAAAGCATACCGACATTTGGTATTAAAAAACCTAGCAAATCCTCTTCCTTTACAGGTATTGGGTGGGAAGACTGGCAGTGGAAAAACAGAAATATTATTGGAAATGAAAAAGCGAGGATTTCAAGTCATCGATTTGGAAGGAATTGCTCATCACCGAGGCTCTGCTTTTGGTCATTTGGGATTAGCCCCTCAGCCAAGCAGTGAACATTTTGAAAATTTGCTTTATCATGAATTAAGTCAATTGAATAAACAACAAACTATTTGGGTTGAAGATGAAAGTAGACATATTGGCAAAGTATTCATGAATTTGGAATTTTATAACCAACTTCGGGATGCCCCGGTACTATTTTTGGACATAGATGCCCAATACCGATTGCCTTATTTAGTGGAAGTATATGCTCAATATCCCAAAGAACTGTTGGCAGAAGCGATCGAAAAAATAAAAAAACGATTGGGGGGGCAACACTATCAAAAAGCAATGGCTTGCTTGGAAATAGACGAGTTTGAAGAGGTGGCAGCGATTACCTTGCAGTATTATGACAAAGCTTATTTACATGGACTGGAGCAAAGAGATCCTGAAAAAATCAAACGACTCGAGGTTCATTCCTTAGATACGCAAAAGCAGGTGGATGCTATTCTTCCACATATTACGAATGCCTAAAAACCATAACCGAAGATGATGTTACCTTCAGAATTTTTAGATACTATACTGGCAAAACATGAGCAAACTCGTGATTTTCCAGCTACTTCAGATATAAAAAAACTATTTACAAAGATTATCCTGACGCTTTTCCCAGAGCAAACTCGTAAACATTTCTCTCAAAAAGAAGAATTGGTGGCTGTTTGGGAAAGCATTGAAAATGGGTTAGAGTCCATGCTGCACTCGATGAAAAACGAATTGCCTACGGACCCCCATAGCTTAACGCAGGCCTATATGGCACGCATTCCTAAGGTATATGAAACCTTACTAACTGACGTAGAAGCTATGGTCAATGGGGACCCTGCTGCCAATACGGACTTTGAGGTAATTAGAACGTATCCAGGTTTTTATGCTATGGCATTTTATCGCTTAGCACATGAGCTTTGTGCTTTAGGAGTTCCGTTAATCCCACGAATATTAACGGAATATGCCCATTCCAAAACGGGTATTGATATTCATCCTGGTGCCCGCATAGGCAAGTACTTTTTTATGGACCATGGAACAGGAATCGTTATAGGAGAAACATGCGTTATTGGCGAGCGAGTTAAAATTTACCAAGGTGTGACCTTAGGTGCATTATCGGTCGACAAAAGTATGGCTTCCACCAAAAGACATCCAAGCATAGAAGATGATGTGGTTATTTATTCAGGTGCTACCATTTTAGGGGGAGATACAACGGTGGGTAAAAATTCAGTCATCGGAGGTAATGTTTGGCTCACGAGAAGTGTAGCTCCAAACACAAAAATATACCATCAAGAAAATACAAAAGTTATCTTAGACTAATATGAGCACATTATTAGACTTAGTAGGGAATACGCCTTTGGTCGAATTAAACAAATTGCACAACAATAAGAATGTGCGTATTTATGGAAAACTGGAAGGTAATAATCCGGGTGGTTCGGTAAAAGATCGAGCGGCTAAAAACATGATTGAGTCGGCTTTAATGCGCGGAGATATTCAACCCGGCATGAAGCTCATTGAAGCCACTTCTGGAAATACAGGGATAGCTTTAGCCATGATTGCTTGCTTATATAATTTGGAAATCGAATTAGCTATGCCGGCAAACTCTACTCGTGAGCGAGTATTGACCATGGAAGCATTTGGTGCCAAAGTTACTTTAACCAAGAGTATCGAAGAAGCGAGAGATTATGCAGTGGACAAAGCCGCTACAGGGGAATATATCTTGTTGAATCAATTCGAAAATCCAGATAATTACCTCGCCCATTATAAAAGTACTGGTCCGGAAATTTACCGAGATACGCAAGGGGAAATTACGCACTTTGTGAGTTCCATGGGTACTACGGGAACCATCATGGGAACCTCCATGTATTTGAAAGAACAAAATCCAAACATTCAAATAATTGGTTGTCAGCCCACTGATGGCTCTTCTATACCTGGGATTCGTCGTTGGCCAGAAGCTTATCGTCCTAAAATTTACCAACCCGAGCGTGTCGACCGTATCATGGATATTTCCGAGGAAGAGGCTGTAGCTATGACAAGAAAACTTGCCAAAATAGAAGGTGTTTTTGGAGGAATGAGTAGTGGAGGAGCTGTAGCTGCTAGTATTCGTTTGGCTGCGGAGCTACAAGAAGGGGTGATTGTATGTATTATTTGTGACCGTGGCGACCGCTATCTTTCTAGTAATCTATTTGGAGAGTAAAACGCCTAAGAGCTTGTAGTGCGTAGGTTTACCCCAACGTAATTTTTGACTTCCTTCAATATAATACGTTTGCACATGGCCATCTGAAAATGTCATTTGCAAGTTTTTGCTGGTTTCAAAAAGGAAGTTCTTTTGAGAAACTTCTATTTCCACGCGCGTAGGTCTATTTAGCTCATCAATATGCACCATGAATTTCTTAACTGGCAAGCTCTCTCCCAATTTCAAAGAATACCAAATTAAGTCTGGTTCGGATAGATTATCATAGCTTTTTTCAAATGCTGGTTTATTCAAATCCGCTTCCAAAAACAAGGCCCACTCCTTGGCCCAATCAATATCAGAGACCACTTTTACTTCCTTAACTCCATCCAAAAATACTGTTTTATGTACTTTAGGTTTCGTCTCCTCAAATGATTTGATATGGGTAGTAAGTAAATCTGCCCAAGCAAAATACGTGTTTTTAGGACTTGTATTGCTAGGCTCAGCACATGAAAAAAATAGTACTCCTGTCAATAAACAGAAAAATGGTACAAATTGACGGGTATGTAGATTTGAATTTCTCAAAACAAGATCATTGTTTGATGCGGGCATAAAGGTACGGATAATCCCTAAATAAGAAATAGAAAAGCCGGCTTTTGAAAAACCGGCTTAATCTTGATATTGCTCAACTGGCCATCACTTCTTCTAATGGAATTTTAAGCACTTTGGTCAACTGAAAAATCTTAGTCGCGTTAGGATAATGTTTACCAGATTCCCAATAATTGTAAGCGCTTTGGCTTACTCCTACAGCACTGGCTACTTGTTGTTGGGTGAGTTGCAAAGATTGCCTTGATTTAATCAAAGCAACAGAGAATAAATGTTTGGTTTTCATACTATTAATTGGTTAGGTGATATTAATTAATTCAAATGTTTCGAATTGAAGTATAAATTACAAATGCCATCAAATAAAATATCCAATTTTATGATTTTTTTGATATTGGCACTCCATAAGATGCAAAAAAATAGCCTGAAATGAGAATTTCAGGCTTGGTAGTAAAATCAATAAAATGACCTATGCCAAAAGAGCACAGGCCAATCACTATTTAATTTGATATTTATATTTATATCGTTCAAACAACTGAGTATGTTTGTTTTGCAAATCTACAACCCGCCCTTGAATAAAGGCATGCGTCAAAACACTCGACTTCATGTCCAATAAATCTCCTTGACAAATCAGAATATTGGCATCTTTCCCATTTTCAATCGTTCCGGTTCTCTTTTCAATTCCCAAAATCTTAGCAGGATTGAACGTGATCACTTGCAATGCCTCCTCCTTGGTCAAGCCATAAGCGGCTAAAGTCCCTGCCATGAAAGGCAAATTTCTTTGCTGTGTATAGCCATCACCTGAATCTTGGCTAATACTTACCAAAACACCGGCTTTGTATAACATCGCTCCCGTTTTATACGGCTGATCCACCGCATCATCCTCTGTCGCAGGTAAACTATGTGGCTCTGAAAGTATCACACTCACTTGGTTTTCTTTCAAAATATCCGCAATCATCCAGCTATCTGCTCCACCAGCAATAACCAATTTAAAGTTAAACTCTTTGTTCAATTCAACGGCCGCCAGCATTTCCTTTACTAAATCACAATGAATATACAAGGATTGACTACGATCAAACAATCCTTTCACTGCTTCAAATTTCAAATTTACCTCTGCATGCGCCTTTTCATTTAAATAAGCTTTCGCTTCTCTGAAAAATCCCTTGGCCTGTTCTATTCTAGCTAAGCCCGCTCTTACAGGATCTCCTGCTGGCGCATTTCCACGACGCATATTGTTTGGACGATTGATCAAAGCTGGCATGGTCATATGTATTCCTTCATCAACCAAATAAGCCGCATCTTCCCAGTTCCATGCATCCAATTGGACAACACTTGAGCTTCCTGAAATCAAGCCTCCTTGTGGAACAATTTGGGCCAATAAAACACCATTGGTTCGTAAGGTATTAATGACTTTACTGTCGGTATTGTATGCCACCAAGGAACGAACATTGGGATGCATATCCCCTAATTCCACGTAGTCTACTGTTGCTCGTGTTGAGCTAACCTCCACCAATCCTAAATTGGTGTTGGGGGCAATAATTCCTGGATATATATGTTTTCCTGTAGCATCAATATGTTCTACATCGGCTCCTAAACTAGGAGTTGACGTTTCAATTTTCAATTTCCCCTTCTCTATGATCAAATTACTTTTCTCAATTACTTGCCCATTTCCTACGTGAATGGTTGCTCCTGTAATGACAATTTTCTTTGATTGTGCAGGTGAGGGATGCATGGTTTCCTGAGCTTGTAGCCCTATGGAAATCATACTTAGTATAGCTATGAATATTTTTTTCATGTGGATGTCGATTAATTTTCTGTCAATACCATGCGTGATTGGATACGCTCCCAAAGACTTTTGTCGTGTTGGTGATCTTCTTCGCAATTATTCAATTCCTTAAAAGTAGGTGCAGCTGGACGTGTGCTAGCTCCTCCCTTTTTGGCATTGGCCATTTTTTGAACCAATCGCTGTTTTTCAGCTTTCAAATTTGCTTGTAAGGTAGCGTCCAAATCACGATCAAAAACAATCATGCCATCTACTATGGTCTTTTCAGATTTGGCATAAATACTTAATGGATGCGCAGACCAAAGTACTAAGTCGGCATCTTTGCCTGCTTTGATACTTCCCACACGATCTGATACGTGCAACATGTTAGCTGGATTCAAGGTGACCATTTTCAAGGCATCTTCCTCGCTCATTCCTGCATATTTCACTGATTTAGCAGCTTCTTGATTCAATCGACGAGCCATTTCCGCATCATCTGAATTAATGGCTACATTAATTCCATTTTTTTGCATGATATAGGCATTTTGAGGAATGGCATCCAAAACCTCCATTTTATAATTCCACCAATCACTGAAGGTGGAGGCATTGGCTCCATGCTGTTTCATTTTGTCGGCCACTTTATAACCTTCTAAAATGTGCGTAAATGTATTTACAGTAAAATTGAAACTTTCTGCCACCTTCATCATGGAATTAATTTCACTCTGAACATAGGAGTGGCAGGTTATAAATCGCTTCTTATTGAGAATTTCCAATAAGGTTTCTAATTCTAAATCAATGCGCTTGCCTGGTCCTAATTTTTCATATTCTCTGGCTCGAGTAAAGGCATCAATTAAAACTTGCTCCACGCCCATTCGGGTATCTGGAAAACGATTATTGGCTGTATTATAAGAACGTTTCACATTTTCTCCCAAGGCAAATTTGATGAATGGATCCCAATTGGCAAATTTCATCTGTTCGGCATTTTGTCCCCAACGGAATTTGATTAATTGGGTCTGACCGCCTATCGTATTACAGCTTCCATGCAAAATATGACTGCTTGTTACGCCTCCACTTAATTGTCTGTAAATGTCCACATCTTCTGGATCGATCACATCCGCTACTCGGACCTCTGCCGTAACTGACTGGGAGCACTCGTTAATTCCTCCAGCAGCAGCTACGTGTGAATGCTCATCAATGATTCCAGCTGTAAGGTGCTTATTGGTTCCATCAATCACTTTCGCTGAAGCATCTTTAAGGTTTTTACCCACCGAAACGATTTTCCCATTCTTCACTAAAACGTCTGTTTCTTTCAACACTCCTTGTTTTTCATTGGTCCAAACCGTCGTATTTTTGATCAAAATTGTCTCTTGCTTTGGAATTATTTTTTGACCAAAACCATTGAATGGATATACCAAAGATCCTAATGCCTCCTCATCTGCTTTCTTTTCTTTCTTATCAGATTTACTTTCTTCTAAAGCTCCCTCACGAGTCGCTTTCCAACTAACCCAGTCTCCAGAAGCTAATTGTCCCGTTCCTAACCAATTGGCACCTTGCTGCGTCCCCGTTAAGCGAATACGTTTACCTGCTTCTCCTTTTTTGGAAAATACTAAATTGACCAATTGATCTTTTTGGCTCAAATCAACCTGTATAGTATCAGCACCTTGTAAAGTAGCTTTTAAGTCGGCCTTCACCACTAAGGTATATTTCTCAGCACCCAATTGGAAGGCATATTTTCCTGTTAAGTTGGACCAAGCATCTACTTGTACACCATAACCATTTCCTTGTACCCAGTTTTCTACAATTTGGGTTTTATCTTGAAAAACGGGTCCGGTTGTAATCAGGAAATTAGCCAATTTCCCTACATCCAAAGTTCCAACTTGATCCGCAATACCTAAAAGCTGCGCTGGACTCGTGGTTAAAGCATCCATCGCTTTTTGCTCGGAAAGGCCCATTTGTATGGCCTTTTTCAAGTTCGCCAAAAAAGAAGAAGTTTCTTTCAACCCATGAGCTGTTAAGGCAAATGGGATACCTGCCTTTTCAAATGCTGCTGGATTCGTTGGAGCTAATTCCCAATGTTTTAATTCAGCTACATTGACAAAACGTGCATCAGTAGGATCCTCCAAATCCATGGCTTGTGGAAAAGCTAAGGGTAATATGAAGCTCGCTTTGGTCGCTTTTATATCTTCGATACGCTGGTATTCATCTCCAGCAGCTTTGATGATGTATTGTATACCAAATTCATCCCCAATTTTATCAGCACGTAATGCAGACCATTTATCACTCACTTCAAAAATCTGCGGTAAAGATAATTGCTCATTAAATGAAGATAAACTCAGGTTTAGCCCTTCCTTTACGGGTTTAGATTTATACCATTGTGCATCTAAAAAATTCTGTCTTAACAAAGCGACGCTCCCCATGAGAGAGGTCGGGTAATCTTGGGTAGATGATCCTTTGCTAAAAGAATAATGGGCAGATGCTTTCTCTTTTAAGATAACTAAATTCTCCTTCTGATTAGCCAAGCTTACAATTGTCCCTGCCCCTCTCGAAATTCCATCCATTTGGTGGGTCAAAACAAGGCCAAATCCTGATTGTCTTAATTCCTTGGCTTTGGCTTCATTCACTTGGAATATTTTCACGTGAGCCAATTCCGACTTCAAGGCTTGATTCCAGGAATAGGGACCTTTGGTATTGGACAGCATTTGAGCTGGACTACGAAAGTTAGATGTCCCACCTCCGATGGCCGGGGTTCCATAGTCGCTATACATATCAATGAAAGAAGGATAGATATACTTGCCTTGACAATCTAGCACAACCGCTTCTTTAGGGATAGGGATATTGACTCCCACTTGTTCAATCTTTCCCTGACGTATAATCAGCGTCGCATCTGTGAGCGTTATCTTGGAATCCTTCACGATGGTTGCATGCGTAAAAGCATAATATCCTTGCCGAGGATTAGCGACATCATTTACAGGGTAAGTTATTTGGGCCACCAAAGGAATACTGATAACCCATAAGAAGGCGGCTGCCCCCAAGGTAAAAAGGTGTTTCATAGTAAGTTTGTTAATGAATTTTAAAGGTAATCATTGATAAGCTTTTCTTAACCTGATTTACCATTTAATTGTTTTTTAAGCGAACCTGTTTCTTGCCATAATACTTGGCAATGCATTTACACCATAAATGACTAGAATCGGTAGATATTTCCTCATTAAATAGGAAAGCAGATTTTGTTTGAATGGCTGGAATTTCCACCGAGTCAAGTTTATTTTGTTGTAGAGACCTAAATCTAGCTTCTTGTTCCTTAGCAAATTGAAATGCTGTTCCAGAACTAATTTCCGTGGCCATCAAGTGGGCACTTTTACTAAAATGCATATTGGGTAAGATCAGTAACATGATGAGCAATTGAACGGGGAATTGAGCCTTAGCAGGTAAGGACTCTATTAACTTTTGATGTAAAACAAAACTCAAATAGCTCGATCCTACTAATAAATACATAAAAAGTAAACTCAATGTACGATTGGGGATACCCGATTCATCTAGGGCTAATGAAATAGGTAGAAAGCTCAAGTAATAGCCCAAGAACAAAATGCCCAAAAACCCGAAGAAAAGAGGCCATGAAATCGGAGATTCTTGTTTTTTACCTGTTCCAAATAAAAGAATCCAAATATTCATAAGCCAAAATAAGGGCTCTTTTAAAAATAGATAAAACTGATGTACAGCAATTTTAAAAGCTTCTATTAAACCATCCCCCAAGGCGATGTGTTTAGTGGCTCGAATAGCGTTTCCTGGCGCCAAAATAACCAAGGCCAAACCAATCAGCCAAACCATTCCTAAGATCCAAAGTTCTGGCTCGATTCGCTTATTTTTAATGACTCGATAAAGTTGTAAACAACCAAAAACGGCCGAAAAGAAAATCATGGTAATTTCACTACTTCCGATGAGTAGAAATAAAACAAGAGGCAATACGAAAAATCGTATCCATCTAGCTTTTTCGAAATAATAGAGGTTAAAAAATAAGATGACTAGTTGAAAGGACAAAGGATAAAAAAGACCTGAAAACCAAAAATACCATTCATATAATCCCGGAATGGTATACCAACCAATGGCCTGAAAAACGAGAGCACTCCATAAGACTGTAGGATTCCACCAGGGTTTTTGAAATATATTTTTAGCTAAATAAAGCGTATTGGCTAAACTTAAACTCATAATTAAGCAAGTGGCCCAGGTGAAATAATCAAAATCTGGACTAAAGATTAAGGGGTTTAGGTGTAAAATGACGTTACCAAAATAACGACCACTCCAACCGATATAATATTGATAAGCTCCTCCGAAGATTCCAAACTCTTTTCCTACCCAAGCAAAACAAAAATCATCCGTGATATTGGGACCATTGGCAATCGCCATGCTTCCCATCAAGTATGCCATCATAGCCCAAAAAATGAAACCCAACAAAAGGAGGACAAATGACTTAATATTGAGTTGGGGGAGTATCGTTTTGGACATATTCTTACAAATAGAACCCTGTATTAGGCAGGTATGGGGTAAAAATACGCATAAAAAACAAAAAAAATAGCTCAACAGTACCAAGAATCACTCGTTGGAAAACCTACCTAGTATGCTGATTTGTAAATAATTTAATGAGGTATTGAAATCAAAGGAATGGATAAATTTAAAAATATTGATACCTTGTACATTGATTCATAAATATATTTGTCAGTAGTTTTTAGCTAGGGAAAGAAAATACAACTCCATGATTCATCGAATTTTAATTTTATGTTGCCTAATTAGTTTTTGTTTCCAAACAGAATTGAGTGCACAGAAAATTGGTGATTTTGTATTCAATAAATTACCCCAGAACTATCACTTTTATCCTAGAGATGATAAAAACAAAGCAGATATTATCATTGCTGCTGACATAACTAATAAATCCATAACAGCTGTATCCGTTAAAGTATTACGTAATGGCAACTTATTTAAATATGCCAAAAGTGCCATAACTGCGACGAGTACTTATAAAAACAATGTAAGCATCAATGCAGAACTAGCAGAATATGACCTGGAAATTTACCAGTTTATTGGGCTTGATTCTAGCCTTGTAGTCAAAAGGAAAAACATCGTAGCAGGTGATGCTTTTTTAGTCAGTGGCCAATCAAATGCATGGATAGGACCTATCGATGACAAAGTGTTTCAAGGAGAATACCTCCGTTCCTTTGGAGCAGTACAAGGTTCCGACAATTACGGACCTTATAATTTGGCGGATACCCTTTGGTCTCTTGCTACAGACAGAGCTCGTGTGGGACCCTGGGTTTCGGAAATAGCTAAATACCTCATTGAATCAGAAAAAATCCCCTTTTGTTTCATTAATTCTGCAGCGGGAGGTTCGGATATCGACTTCCATTTACAGTTGGATGGAGATTTAAAAGCTCCCAATGGTAGCAATATGATGCTATATAAAGCCACGAAAGCAGGGATTTTAGATAAGGTTCAAGCTATTATATACCGCCAAGGTGAAGCTGAATCCACCTTGCCTTTGGGAAGTCCATTTGATTGGTGGTGGAAATTTGATCAATTAAAAACCAAATACAAGAAGTACTTTCCAAGTGCCAAATATGTTTTTTGTCCACAAACCAACGTCTACGAATTTCAATATTCTCCGGCGGCTTTAGTCCGTGAAAATCAACGTGCTCAATACACCAACGACCTCTATGTCAAGTCTTTTGCTACGGTTGGAACTAAACAGTTTGATGGTCTTCATTATGGCAATGATGGGTATCGTCAAAATGGATTTGAATTATTCCGAATCATTTCGGCGGAAATTTATAAACGTCCTTGGGATAAACAGGTTTACAGTCCTAACGTGGTTAAAGCTTATTTCAAATCGAAAACAGAAACTAGAAAGTTGTACTTAGAGTTTGAGCAAGGCCAAATCATGGTCGCTCCTACCGATACCACCTTTCTTGACCCCACAGGAAAAACTCAGAAACGTAACATGAAAGATAATTTCTTTTATGATGGGATTAATGCGGTGAGTGCTTCAAAATTCATCGATAATATCGAGGTAGAAGGGAATAAAGTTATACTTAATTTGAATCAAGAGTATCCGAGCGAAATCATTAGTTATTTACCCGACTACTTTAGAGAGTTTTTAGCCTTCAATAAAACGCCTTTCCCTGGACCATTTATTAGAAATAAAGCTGGAATGCGGGCATTTGCCTTTTCGGCTATCCCCATTGTTCGCTTAGACCAAAACTTCGAATTCAGTATTGGCCCCAACCCGGCAGTGGATAAAATCACCATTCGTTGGCAAAATATGTCAACAGGCACATTGAAAATTTATGACATGAAAGGGAATGTGGTCTTTGAGGACACGTACCTTGCCGTATTTTTTAAAGATGTTGACTTGTCCAAATTACCTGCCGCTAATTACTTCCTAAGTACAACAGGACTAGACGGTTCCACCATCACCAAACGTTTAGCGGTAGTTAAATAATGTTTATTTTATTTCTTGGACATCATTAATGAAAAAGCAATAATCATGTTTTTGCATCCCAATTTTCGGATAATATTCCTGGGCGGCTGGAGCTGCTAAAAGAATTAGTTTGGCTCGAGGGTGCATGTTTTTAACTTTTTTCAACAATTGCTTGCCTATTCCGTGATGTTGGTATGCCTCATCTACAGCTAAATCTGCTAAGTAGGTAGTAAAGACAAAATCGGTCATACCTCTGGCTAAACCTACTAATTTATCCCCATCATATGCGCCCACATATACATTAGCGTTGTCTAACATTAGTTGCATAGCCGCCACATCTTGCATAGGTCTTCTTTGGCCCAAAGTAGATTTATCTAAAATTTCCATAAAAACCTCCACGGATAAAGAAGGATTTTCTTTATAGCTAATTACCATTTTATCAACATTTAATTTCTCCAAATCTACTTTTCTTTGCTCAATCCTAATTTACCAAATTATTAAAAAATGAATACTCGGTTCATTTATATAAAAATGCTTGTAAATTGAGCTATCAAAACCTTTCACTATGAAAATCCATTTCTCCAAAAGCCTGTGCTTAGGCTTAGCTTGCGTATTCTTATTGAGTCTCGACTCATTCGCTCAAAGCACGAGCAAATTACAACAAGATTTACAGAAAAAGAGAGTCCGACTTCCCAATGGTTGGAAATTATCTCCTCACGGAAAATCATTAGCATTAGGTGATTTACCTTTAAACTTGGCTGTTTCCGCTAACAAGCAATGGATGGTTGCCACGAACAATGGACAAAGTATCCAAAGTTTACAATTAATTGACCTTCAATCGAATGAGGTTGTTCATAGCATAGAAGTGGCAAAATCTTGGTATGGATTAGCCATAGCATCGGATAATAAAACAGTATATGCTTCTGGTGGAAATGACAATAAGGTTTTGAAGTTTGAGATAAACAATAAACAACTTATGGCTAAAGGGTCTATATCCCTTACTGAAAAGGCCAAGGACATCATCTCTCCCACTGGAATGGCTTTGGATGATGAACGTGGTATTTTATATGTGGTATCTAAAGATAATAACAAGCTTTATTTAGTAGATGTTCGCCAGAATAAAGTGACAGATACTTTCCCCTTACCTGCTGAAGGATTTACCTGTTTACTAAGTCCGAAACGAGATAAATTATACATTTCAATTTGGGGTGGTGCACAAATTTTGCCTTTCAATTGCCAATCAAAGAGCTTTGACAAAGGCATAGCTGTTGGAGATCATCCGAATGAAATACTACTGACAAAAGATGGTAACACCTTATTTGTTGCCAATGCGAATGATAATTCTGTCTCCATTATCAATACTCGCTCAAACCAGGTAATCGAAGTATTGAATGCGGCACTTTTCCCTAATGCCTTAGAAGGTTCCTCCACAAACGGATTGGCACTATCTGAAGATGAGGAGCGATTGTATATATCCAATGCTGACAATAACTGTTTAGCGGTCTTTGAAGTAGAACACCCAGGAAAATCGAAGTCGCTGGGCTTTATTCCAGTAGGTTGGTACCCAACGGCCGTGAAAGTGATTGGTAAAACAGTCTATGTGGCCAATGGAAAAGGATTTTCTTCATTTGCCAATCCAAAAGGCCCAAATCCACTAGCTAAAATCCAAAAAGTAACTTATCAGCAAGCGGATAACGAGAAAAAAGCCAAGGTAGAATACATTGGTGGTTTAATGAAAGGAAACATGTCTTTATTTCAAGAGCCATCGAGTGCTGAATTAGCTATTTTATCCAAAGCTGTCTATACCAATACTCCCTATAATAAGCAGATTGAACTTCAGGCCAAAGGAGAAAAAGGAAATCCAATCCCGACCAAAGTGGGAGGAAAATCACCCATCAAATATGTCTTTTATATACTGAAAGAAAACCGTACCTATGACCAAGTATTAGCGGATGTGAAGGGAGGAAATGGCGATGTATCATTGCTTTTATTTGGCGAAAAAGTAACACCAAATCAGCATAAGCTAGTTAAGGACTTTGTTTTGTTAGATAATTTTTATGTGGATGGCGAAGTTAGTTCTGATGGCCACAATTGGTCTACTTCTGCCCATGCTACTGATTATTTGGAAAAGACTTGGCCTACTGGATATGGCGGAAGAGGGGGTAAATATGATGGAGAAGGGAATCGGACAATTGCTAATCCAAAAAATGGTTTCATTTGGGATTTTTGTAAAAGAGCAGGAGTCTCTTACCGTACGTATGGGGAGTTTGCTGATGATTTCAAACCTAATATCCCTTCCATAGAAGGTCACTTCTGCACAGATTTCCCTTCCTTTGATCAAAAAATCATGGATACCTTACGTTTCAATCGCTGGAAAAAAGATTTTGATGCTTTACTAGCGAAAAACCAAGTTCCTCAATTCAATTCTTTACGTTTTCCAAACGATCATACAGAGGGTCAAAAATTAGGCTCTTATACCCCTACTGCCTTTGTTGCGGAAAATGATTATGCCATCGGTTTATTTGTTGAACACCTTTCCAAATCCAAAATTTGGAAAGAAACAGCCATTTTTATTGTGGAAGATGATGCTCAAAATGGTTCTGACCACGTAGATGCGCACCGAACTACTGCTTATGTGGCAGGTGGTTTTGTGAAACGTGGTTTTGTCGACCATACGCCATATTCTACTTCCTCGATGCTTAGAACCATGGAATTGATTTTAGGAATACCACCGATGAGTCAATATGACGCTGCAGCCACTCCCATGTACAAATGCTTTACTTCCAAAGCCGATGTAAGACCTTTCCAACATATTGCTCCACAAGTGAATATTTTTGAAAAGAATGTAGCCGATAATGCGAGTGCTCGTCTCAGTGAAAAACTTGATTTCTCTAAAGAAGATGCCATCCCTGATTTAGTATTGAACCAGATTATTTGGAAGTCGGTAAGAGGAGAGCACTCTGAAATGCCTGCACCACGTAGAGCCGCCATTCTAAATACGAAAGAAGAAGAGGAAGATGAGGATTAAGGTTTTATTATTCATTGTATTGATTTTAATGTGTCAAGACGTGTCGCTATTCGCCCAAAAAACGGCTAGCGACACGTTGCAAAATATTGTAGTTAGCGCTAGCAGAAAAGCTCAAACTATTCTACAAAGTCCCTATTCTTCTCAAGTTTGGACAGACTCAAGTATCCGTCAAAAAAGCGCGAGAACGAGTCCTGAGCTATTGATGAATATGCCAGGAATCTTTCTTCAAAAAACCAATCAAGGTGGTGGATCCTTGTTTGTAAGAGGACTTACAGGTAACCAAACCCTATTGATGCTGGATGGAATCCGATTCAATAATTCTACCTTTAGATATGGGCCAAATCAATACTTAAATACCATAGACCCTTTTATCTTAGAGCGCGTAGAAAGTGTCATGGGTTCAGGTGCTGTACAATACGGATCTGACGCTTTAACGGGCGTGGTGCATTTGTATAGTCAAAAACCTCAGTTTAGTACTAAGCCTTTATTACAGGTAGGGCTTCAAAAAAGATGGGCGACTAGCGACATGGAGAATAGCTACCAAGGAAAAATCATGTATGGCCAAAAAAATTGGAGTTTATTGGTGTCAGGATCGAGCAAAAAGTTCGGCGATTTAATTCGAGGCAACCAATTGGGGGCTCAAATCCCAAGTGGCTATCAAGAGGGCTCATCCATGTTTAAATTTCGACATCAAGCTACTAAGTCGTTTGAATGGGAGATCGGTTACCAGCAAATGGTTCAAAACAATGTCCCCGTTTACCATAAAATCGTATTAGAAAACTTTGCCATCAATGAGATGGAAAAACAGAAATATGAACGAGTTTATTGGAAAGGGACAGCCGTTACACAGCATGCATGGGCGCAAAAAATAACGGGAATAGTGGCCTATCAATCAAGTCTTGAAAAAAGAAGAGCCCAGAAAAATGCAAGTCCCATATTACGAGTAGAATCTGATCAAGTCGATACTCGAAGTCTCAGTATCGATGTTGAAAGTCAATGGACAAAGCATTGGTCCTCAAATTCTGGCTTTGAAATGTATCACGATGGAGTTGGAAGTTCTCGTTCGGATATAAACCAATCCTCACAAAAGATTATTCCGATGAGAGGACTCTATCCTGACCAATCCAAGTATGAACAAAGTTCCGTTTTTACGCTACACCATATCCGATTAAACCAATTTCAGGTTGAATTAGGCTTACGTTGGCATCAGGTAAAAGCTACTTTGCCAGATACCACATTAGGTTTAAGTATCGTTCAAAATCAAGCCTTGGTGTATACAGCTGGGATAAGCCGATTGATAGGCACCAACTCTTCGGTCTATCTTTCTAGCAGTTCTGGCTTTCGATCTCCCAATTTGGATGATTTAGGTAGCTTGGGGATCGTTGATTTTAGGTATGAAAAACCCGCCTATCAATTAAAGCCAGAATATTCTTTGAATCTGGAATTGGGTTATAAATTTGAAAATTACCGTTTTCGTCAACAAGTTTCCTTATTTAGAACTAGCCTGAGTAATTTGATCACCCGTGTAAAAACGACTACGATTATTCAAGGTTATCCTGTCTATGAAAAAAGGAATGTAGAAGAAAGTTATTTGGCTGGAGGAGAATGGTCAGGAATGTATAAAATCAATACAAGAAGTGCTTTGCAAGGGCAATTATCCTATGTTTTTGGTCAAAATTTGACTCAGAATGAACCCATGCGTCGTATTCCCCCATTACATGGTTCGATTCAATACCTGATTCAAACAGGACGATTTACTTCACAAATTGAGCATGTTTTTGCTTTTAGTCAAGAACGCTTGAGTGCTGGAGATAAATCCGATAACCGGATGAATCCTTTGGGTACAGCTGGCTGGGGCGTTGTAAATTTACAAACGACTTATGCACGCAAACATTGGCAGCTAAGCCTTCAACTTCAAAACCTAGGTGATGTGGATTACCGCATGCATGGTTCAGGCATTAATGGCGTAGGGAGAAGCATTTGGGGACAGTTTCTTATTTCAATGTAGAATTATTATTGTCTTGTCCTGATATAGGTTGAATTGGGGTTCATTGCAAATAAAATTTAGTAGTTTCAAAACCTCCAAAGGCTTTCATTTTATAAAAATTAAAGGCCATAGTAAATGGTATGATTATTGTAATTTGAATCAGCCCATAAATAACATCACTTAAAATCCAATTTTACGGTATTTCTTTTTTTTCAAAAAAAGAAACAAAAAAACTTCTTTTCTTGTCGGTCATCAAAGGCGAATTTCGCTTCGCGAAACCGTGATTCACTACGCTATCGCCTATATTTTTGACGCCGACACGCATCGCCTTTGCTTAGGTCAAAAACTCGTCTACCGCTTCGTTCATCATCTTTCGCTCGTGCTGACCGAAGGGAATTATAAATGATGAATGCCTGAATGACGTTGACCGTTGTATCTATTTTTGGATTCTACGTTTTAACAGTCGAATGTGTAGTGTACATCGGTTCCGCTTAGCGGAATTCGTCTTAGGATTAACCGTATTTCTTCTGTTTTTTTTGTTTCTTTTTTTATCAAAAAAAAGAAATACCAAGTAGGTTTTAGTGCAGTTTTTAATAAGCTCAAAGTCAACCGATTTCAGGACAAGACATCAAAAATTCTACATTCTTCATTCCCTACAGGATTCTCACTTTCTTCCCCTTAGCAATTTGTATTTCTTTGGAGGTACCATTCACAAATAACTTGGTCTTCCCGCCAGGAACGCCTTTGATGTACAATTGAACAACCTTTCCATTTTTCCAAGCCATATCAATCTCAAATCCACCTCTTGCTTTGAGCCCTTTTACTTCTCCTTCTACTTTCCAGTCATCTGAGATAGCAGGAAGTAAATAAATTTTACTCATATCAGATTGTACTAACATCTCGGCTACGGCAGCTGCACCACCAAAATTTCCGTCAATTTGAAATGGCGGATGTGCATCAAATAAATTAGGATATGTCCCTCCGCCGCGACGGTATTCAATCTTTACGCCATCGGGTTCGACATATTTCAATAATTCACGATACATTTTGTAAGCATGATTTCCGTCCTTTAATCTTGCCCATAAATTGATTCTCCAGCCTTTAGACCATCCTGTAGTTTCATCCCCTTTGATTTCCAAGGTTCTTTTGGCTGCATTCGTCAAGGCAGGTGTGTTTTCCACTGTCAAATGAGTGCCGGGAAACAAACCAAACAAATGACTTTGATGGCGGTGAGTTGGTTCTACATCTTCCCAATCAAAATACCATTCTTGTAAATTCCCATTTTTACCCACTTGATACGGATATAACTTTTTCAAGGCCTCTTGTAGCTGCTGGCTAAAGGAAGGATCCTGTTTTAGTATTTTATCGGCTTCAATGAGATCTTGAAATAGCTCCCGAATCATGGCCAAATCAGCAGCTCCACCATAAGCTGTTTCTCCTTGATAGCCAGTAGGTGTTATGAATCTATTTTCTGGAGAGGTTGAAGGAGAAGTGATCAAATTTCCATGTTTGTCAGGGATTAACATCGCCAAACAAAACTCCGCTGCACCTTTCATTAATGGATAAGCCTTTTCCTTCAAGAATTTATCATCCTTGGTAAAACTGTAATGTTCCCATAAATGGCTTGCAGCCCAAGCACCACCCATGTACCAGTTGGCCCAGCTTGGTGAACCATTTCCAAAGTCCCCCACGGGATTTGTCATAGCCCAAATGTCCGAATTATGATGTACTGTCCAGCCTGGAGCATTATAAAAGGTCTTCGCAGTAATTTTTCCCGTTTTCTCTAAATTTTCAATGAAGCTTAAGAAAGGGGTATGCATTTCCGACAAATTGGTATTCTCTGCTAGCCAATAGTTTTCTTCCGCATTGATGTTCATGGTGTAATTACTACTCCATGGTGGTCGAATATGTGGATTCCAAAGACCTTGTAAATTGGCTGGTACACCCAAGGTTCTCGAACTTGAAATCAATAAGTATCGACCAAATTGGAAATATAAAGTTTCTAAATAAGGGTCTTTTTCTCCTTTGGCATACCTTCTTAAACGATCATCCGTAGGTAATTCAGGAGCTTGTTCCCCTCCTAAACGAAGATTCACCCTATTGAAATACTGTTGGTAATCCTGGATATGTCTAGCTCGCATTTCAACGACTGTTTTGCGACTTGCTACTTGCAATTGTTCTTGGGCAATGGCATCATCATTTAGACCTTGGCTTTGAGGATTTTTATCAAATCCATTAAAACTTGTGGCTAATGAAACTAAAATGGTTGCCTCTGTGGCGTTGGAAAGACTTACCGTACTATCTGTTCTACCGACTTGACCATCCGTAGATTGTAATAATACATCTGCTGAGAAGCGAGTACCTTGATTATCTTTGAAAATAATCGGATTACCTTCTTTCCTAACGTAATTAGGATCTGCACGTACGGGAGCTACTCCTTGAAAGTGTAGGTGATTGATGGTAGATTTTGATTTATACCTTAATTTAGAACCAAATCTGACACTAAAATTGAGGCCTTTGGCTTGAGAACTTTTCAGGTGAATGACTAGGATTTTGTCTGGATAAGAAACAAAGTATTCTTTTGAAATGGTTTGATCACCAGCATCATATTTGACAGAGGCTATGGCCTTCTCCAAATCTAATTCTCGGTAATAATTCTTTACCAGACTGGCTTTAAAATCAATGTATAAGTCGCCCAGTGGCGCATAAGATTCCGAAAACTTACCTTGAAGTTTTTTGACCAAAGAATCTGCCAATTTGTAATTTTCTTGTTTGAGGGCTTCTCGAACTGCAGGTAAGTTCTTATAGGCTTGAGGATTCATGTAAGGATCCATCGGCTCTCCTGACCAAAGCGTGATATCATTCAAATGAATTTTATCCGTATCTGTACCCCCATAAACAGTGGCTCCAATCCGACCATTCCCCAGAACTAGTGCTTCTTCAAAATATTGTGCAGGCTTATTATACCAAAGTTTTAACTTCTTGACTGAGGATTTAGTAGCTGGTTCTGCGGCTAAATGAATAAATGATATTCCACTAAATAGCGCTAACAGTAAACTGAATTTTTTCATGAATTAATTTATACTTTATATTGAGCATTTACTCGTTTAACCACTGCTTTCATCTTTTCTAAACCTGTTTTAGCTACGACCAAGGGGTCTTGAGCATACAATTGTTTATTGAATAATTCTAAGGAAAGTACTACAGGTTGGGCACTTGGTTTTAATGCATGTACGATTTTATCTATGGGAGCTTCTCCATCGCCAGCGTATATTCGATCCGCGTCTTTTATTTGTTCTGGTTTGAGGCTCGTCACATAATCGTTGATATGAAAAATTTCGATAGAATTTTCTCCTACCAAATGAAGACTTTCATGACTAGAACCACCTTTATAAATATGGAATACATCCAATAATAAACGTGCCTTGGCATGTCCACTTTCTGCTGCAACAAAAAGCACATCAGCCACACGGTGCAAATTTTTTGAATGTCCCCACATCTCCAATTGAGGAATAACATTCATTTGTTCCCCTAATTCTAAGATGGTTCTGTAACGTTCTGCAGCGGCTTTTAAATTCAATCCTGGCATAGTTGTGGCACCCATAGGAGGTGCGGCAGTACGTTTACAGCCTAATTCTGCTAATAAACCCATTTCACGTTTTAGTTGCTCTATGCCCTTGGTCCGCGTGGTATTGTCATCTACAATCCATTGAGCAAATCCGATGCAATTTTCAATGCTTAAACCTAAATCTGAAATGCGTTTTTTTGCATCTGAAATGGTCCCTCCAGAGGCTAAATATTTCTCTAAAGTGGGCATCCAAATTTCAACTGACCTGAAACCAGCCTGAGAAGCCACTTCCAATTCTTTAATGAATCCTAAGTTTTGGCCCATGATGGTACTTAGGTTCAAACTTAATCGAAATGTGTTTTTAGATGGGGTATTTTGGGCTGTTGAAAGCTGAGGAACAAGCGCCATTCCTGCAGTAGTGCCTGATGCTTTCAGTAAATCCCGACGACTCATTTTCATAGGTTATTAAGCTAGGTTAAAATCAGTTTACTTAGATTTGTCAACTTAGATTTGTCAACTTTTAAAAAGTTGACAAATCTAAATCCAAACCTGAACAGATTCATATGATTAACAAATCTAGCCTAATATTGGATAAAAAGAAAGACCCTAACTTTCGTCAGGGTCTTTCTAAAATTGAAGTGGTAGAGCCCGGACTCGAACCGGGGACACACGGATTTTCAGTCCGATGCTCTACCAACTGAGCTACTCCACCTCAATTGCCCGATTGCTTTCGGGATTGCAAAAGTAGGAATATTTTTTAAAAATGGCAATTCCCCAAATAAAAAAAATGGAAAAAGCTTGGAATAAGCTTTCTACTTGCTGACCCCAACTCTTTTCCCTATTTTTGAAATATGATCCTAAGAACAGAAAACCTGGTAAAAAAATATGGCCAACGATTGGTCAATGACCACATTAGCTATCAGGTTGCCCAAGGAGAAATTGTTGGACTTCTAGGACCTAATGGTGCAGGAAAAACAACCTCTTTTTACATCGCCACAGGCTTAGTCAAGCCTAATGAAGGGAAAGTTTGGTTAGATGATTTAGATGTGACCCACCTACCCATGTACAAGCGGGCTAGGTTAGGAATTGGATATTTGGCGCAAGAAGCATCTGTTTTCAGAACATTGACCGTCGAGGAAAATATTTTGGCTGTGCTCGAAATGACCAATTTGACCAAAGCTGAACAAAAAGAGAAAACAGAATTACTCTTGGAAGAGTTTTCTTTAACACATGTTCGAAAAAGCCTAGGGCAAGTGCTTTCTGGCGGAGAACGTAGGCGAACAGAAATAGCTAGGGCCTTGGCTGTAGACCCCAAATTTATCCTTTTGGATGAACCCTTTGCTGGTGTAGACCCCATCGCCGTAGAAGAAATACAAAGTATTGTAGCCAAATTAAAATACCGCAACATTGGTATCTTAATTACCGATCATAATGTAGATGAAACTCTTTCCATAACAGACCGTGCCTATTTATTATTTGAAGGGAGAATTCTAAAAGCAGGCACTCCTCAAGAATTAGCCGATGATGAACAAGTTCGTCGATTGTATCTGGGTAAGAATTTCGAACTTAGAAAGAAACACAAATAAGTGATTAGGGATATTGAATGTAGAATGAAGAATGTAGAATTTCAATATAAATGAAAAAAGAAACACTAGCCATACACAGTACGAACCTGATTGATGAAACAGCGGCATCCATAGCAGCTCCAATCTTTCTAAGTACCACTTTTGAGCGATCAGAAGACGGAACCTACCCCAAAGGACACATGTATGCTAGAAATTCAAGCCCGAATCGAGACGTACTAGAAAAAGCGCTTGCCGCTTTAGAAGGTGGAGCCAAGGCATTTACCTTTGGATCAGGTTTAGCGGCTGTCAATGCCGTATTCCAATGCCTACAATCGGGAGATCATGTACTCATGCCTTCTGTAGGTTATTATGCGAGCTATAAATTAGCTGAAGAAATCTTGGGTCCTTGGGGTTTGCAAGTCTCCCAAGTGGACATGACAGATCTAGAAGCCGTTCAACGTGCTATCCAATCCAACACAAAACTAATTTGGGTGGAGTCGCCAGCCAATCCCATGCTAAGTATAAGTGATATTGCCGGAATCTGCCAAATCGCCAGTAAATTAGGTATAAAAGTAGGAGTCGACAATACCTTAGCTAGCCCCATTTTACAGTCCCCAATTGCCCTTGGAGCCGATATTGTGATGCATGCAACCACCAAGTACATCGGCGGCCATTCTGACATATTAGGTGGCGCCCTTATTCTCAAAGATGATGATGCATGGGCACATAGAATCCAGCGAGTTCAGATATTAATGGGCGCTACGCCCAATCCACTGGATTGTTACCTACTTGCACGTGGCTTAAAAACATTGCCTTTGAGGATGAAAGAACACAGTAAAAATGCCGCCATTTTGGCAGAAAAGCTGGAAGGGCATCCTGCTATTGAAAAAGTTCACTACCCTGGGCTACCTAGTCATCCTCAGTACCACTTAGCCTTAACGCAAATGCCATTCGGACAAAGTGGCATGATTGCTATTCAATTAAAAGCTTCGGAAAATGCCACCCAAAAGTTCGCTTCTACCTTAACTTTATTCCAACAGGCTACTAGTTTGGGGGGAGTGGAAAGTTTAATCGAGCATCGTAAGTCCATCGAGGGCCCACAAAGTAGTACACCCGGGAATTTATTACGTCTTTCCATCGGTTTAGAGCATGTGGACGATTTATGGGAAGATTTAAATGCTGCGTTAAATAAATTATAAAAAGAAGATGTTCATTTGTTCGGGCATATTAGTAAATTAACCGTATAGATTACTCATTCTCTATCTATATCAATCCGTTATATACATGCTTCTTTCTCTACTACTTAGTTCTTTTATTGGTCTTTCAAGTCCTCCATTAGTCAAAGATACCCTAAGACACACGTCTATGGATATTCTAGCCGTTGGCTCCTCCAGTGGCACGAATCCTTTCTGGACCAGAAGTTTACAATATGGTACGGTTCCAGTGGAAAATTCAACTGGAATAATACGTGTTAAAACTGGTAAATGGTACAATCCGAAAAAAGACCTTGATTGGACTTATCAGGTTGAAGGAACAGGATGGTTAGGTAAAGATTCCAAGTTTTTATTGTCAGAAGCATACCTTGGACTTAAAAAAGGGGCTTTTGAATTATGGGGAGGTGCCAGAAGGGAAGTAATTGGCTTAGGTGACACCACCATGACGGGAGGTTTTTTCATTGGGTCAGGCAATGCCCTTCCCTTACCTAAAGTTCATGTAGGCACTCGAAATTATGTCAATGTGCTCCATGATTGGGTGGGAATCAATTTCCAATTAGCCCATGGTTGGTTCGATAATCAAGGAGCCATGGAGAATTCCTATTTACATCAAAAATCGCTTTATTTTCGTTTTGGCCAACCTAGTTCTACATTCAATATATTCTTAGGCTATAACCATCAGGCACAATGGGGTGGAAGAAGACGCGACCCTAAAGGGGGCTTTTACGATACTTACCCATCCGATTTCAATGCCTTTACCCAAGTGCTTTTAGGTGCCGGAGAAGGTATTTTACCGGATGATGACGAGAACAATAAATACGGAAACCACTTGGGGAGTTTAGACATAGGTTTTCGTTTCCAAAACGACCAGATAGCGGTACTGCTTTATCGACAAAACCCTTATGAATCAGACCGAATTTGGTCATTGAACACCATTAATGATGGGCTGACTGGCCTTTCGCTGACAATAAAAGAGCCCAACATCATTGAGGGTATCAGTTTGGAATACCTATATACTGGCAACCAAGGTACTTATCAGAGTATTTTGGGTAGCTTATTGAATAAACAAGATCATGATTATCCCAATATCGTGAATTATTTGAATGTTCGTGGGCGTGACGGATGGATTTACCAGGGAAGAGGGATTGGGACTCCATTGATTATCATGGACAAGGAAAGTCAACAAGGTGGAGGTCTTTCCTTTGCTTATAATGCCCTGAGATCCATATATGTAGGTATTCGTGGAACATTACCGCAACAAATTCATTGGATGGCCAGACTTTCCTCTACATCCTATGATTATCCCGTAATCCCAGCTAATAATCCAGAAAGCTACCTAAAGCAATTTTCGGCTTCACTGAACCTACAAAAACAACTGAATAAGAAACTAGGACTTTCTTTACAAATAGCGGTAGACCAAGGAGATCGTACCAAAAATACCGTAGGAGGAATGTTGGGGATGAAGTATCGTTTACAATAAATCTTACTGCCAGTTCTTTTCGTTGGCTTTGATGTAGTTGACTAAACCTTGGGAGTAAATGAGCGATCCTTGGTAGTTTAAATGGTTTCTATCTTCTAAATAGTTGGCTTTTTTTATTTCCTTCAGAAATAAATCATCATATTCCCATTTCAAACTAGACGGAAGTGTCGAATAGATCGGTATCTGTAAAGCTAATTCATCTTTACTTTTATAATTCAAAGGCATCAAAAACACCACTTTGAGATTCCCCTTTACTTGCAATTTTATAATCTCTTCTATTCGATTCCATATTTCTATATCCACTTTACCCTTAGAATAAGTTACAAGATCCTGCCGAGTTATAAATGAATCATGGTGAGGATAATTAGATTCATAAATAGGGGTATATCCTATGATTTTATAACTTTGATCTATCTCTCCAGAGATTAATCCCTTGACCCCCATTTGTTGTTTGGTAATCCAATCCCAAAACACCTTTTCGGTATTTTCAAATTTCGTCCTGAAATCTTGATTTACATGGATGTATTGATAATAAGAAAATGGGAAATCAGGAAAGCCTAAAACCTTAGCCGTGTAGGTGAATGATATGGGCATTTCGGATTTAAATTTGGTCAATTCAATAAAAAGCACTTTTTTCCCCGGCATTTTACTCAAAAATTGAGCGAAAAACAGGTTTTGAGCTAAACTATTGCCCGACATTCCAAAATTTATCGTTTCCCAACCTGACAATGAATCATTTAATACCTTGGGATTCACACTCTTCATTATTCTACTAGAACCTAAAAAAAATAGTGTACTCGACTTTTCATTTATTTTGGATAAACTAGCTTGTAAGCTAGCTTCATACTTTTCATCTTTTGGCATGGTATGCCTTTCAACCAGTTCTTGTACGGCAACAAAAAACAAAACCCAAGCTATCCATTTTAAAATTTCTTTCATTTTAAAATTTTAAATAGTAATTATCCATCCCTTTCATAAAAACACCAAAGAAAATAATACTTAAAATCAAAGGTAAATACAGCAACCTGCGTTTCCATGAAGGCAAAGATTCAAAATACGCATCCATCCTAAGATCTTTCGACCAACGATGATATTGGTCCACCATGAAACACATGGCCAAAATAATAACCACATTACGCTTTTGAAACAAAAAAACATCCATCGGCAAGAAATTAGGCTTGCCAATTCTTATGAATAAACCTTCTAATGAAGGAAATATGAATACCAGAGCAAGCAACGAACATATCAGCAAATGGTAACCTATTTCTAAGAATTTATAACTGTTATTTTTCTCCATTCTTTCAGGAATTTTCCACCGCTTTTCCAATAAAATCCAACATGCATTCAAGAAGCCCCAAATAAAAAACTTCACCGTGATTCCATGCCATATACCAATCAACAAATATGTCAACAACAAGAGTATATAGGGCTTATCTCTCCAGAACTTGAACTTCATTTGCCAATAAAAAAAATAATCTCGAAACCATTCATTTAAGGTAATATGCCAACCCCTCCAGAACTCATGTCGATTCCTAGATAGATAGACTCTCTTATGAAAATTGTCTTTTAAGCGAACATTGAAAATTTCAGATACCCCTTGAAAAAAATCTACAAATGAGCTAAAGCTAAAATACAGATAGAAGAAGAATATAAATCCTATTAATAAAGTCCACCATCCCCCAATATCACTTTGCCTGAGTTCTATTTGTAATTGATTCAATCGCTGAGCCACCACAAAATTTTTGAATAGCCCCCATAAAATTAATCTCATGCCATTATTAAAAGACTTTTTAGTGATTTTAGCTTGATCAAATTGTTCGTTTAGGTAGTTGAACCGATGCAAGGGACCTGCATACAAAGTGGGAAAATAGAGTAAATAGGCCGCCAATTTAAAAATTGAATCCGTCGATTTAATATACCCTCTTTTAATATCCATCAAATAACTAATGGCATTAAAAACAAAAAAACTCAAGCCAATAATTTGCCAAGGTTTATCCTCATTCCAAAAATCATCCAAAGATAGACTCCTTGAATCCATCCATATTTCCCTCAATTTATAAGAAACTAAAGCTCCTAATAAAATCCCTATACCGACTCCAATCTTAGAAGAATTCTGACTTTTATTCCCCAAAAAATAGGTAATGGTGGTCCCTACCAAGAGGACACCAAAGCTTACTGGCATAAATAACCCTAAAGTCAGCAAGGAACTACATAGTAGAGCAATCCAAGCTTGTCTACGAAAAATAAAGCAAAAAATGATAGCTAAAAGAGTAAAGAATGCACTAGAAAATAGTCCAATTTGTGCCATACTAATTCTTTTTAAGCATGGCGCGTTCTAAAGTCCTCATAAATATTTGATTCCCCCAATGCAAAGGCTGCATGGTATCAATAGTAAAATTTTGAAGAAATGCTACCATAGGTTTAAGTCCAAATTCCATTTCTTTCCTAGCAATCAACGCTCCTAAACATAAGTGCATTCCTGCCCCAAAAGCAAGATGTGGATTAACCTGCCTATTTGGTATAATTTCATCTGGCGAATCAAATATTTCCTCATCACGGTTGGCACTAGCTATTCCCAAAATAAATCGCGAGCCTTTAGGGTACACTAATCCATGTAAAGTCACCTCCTTTTTACTAATTCTTACTGTAAATTGAAGTGGCGAATTGAAACGTATAAGCTCCTCCGTTATCCACTTGATTTGCTTAGCGTCAGCTTCCAATATATATTTTACCAAACTTGGTTTTGACAAAACATTATACAGTGAATAGGATAAATTGTCTTTAGATGTTTCAAAAAATGCCATTAATGTCAACGCCAAAATGGAATAATAATCATCCTCTTCAAATTCAAATCCATCCAATTCTTTGATCAAATTGGACTTAAAATTTGACTCTGCAAATAGCCCTTTCCCCTCGATAAAACATTCATTCATTTTAAGATACATGTGTTTGGAAACAAATATATCTTGACTTCTTGCCGCCAAATTAGAATATTCAAAAACTTTCTCCAGACTTACAAAATCCTTTAATCCAATAAACTGTTTTAAAATATGAAAGATGAAGTATTTAGAAAAATCGACAATATCTAATTCCTTATCATCTTCAAAATGGCTGATGCAATCATGTACAGCCTCCTGAATTAAACGATCAAAATCATAGCTGAATAATACTTTACCCAAGGCAATTCTCAACTTCCGATGAATGTCTCCATTCAAATACATCAGCCATTTACTGGTAGTTTTGGCTAAAAAAGGGCAAGTTGAACTATTTTTAAATATATAACTTTCTTTACTTTCGAAATATGTGGCCAAACTACTCACCTCAAAGTCTGTCGAATCTAAGATGGGCGCAACATCACGATATCTAAACAACAAAATATTCCCAAAACTGTCTTTCTGGATAGGGTTATGCTGTCTACTTAGCGCATAAATAGGATAAGGATCTTTAAAATATTCAGGAGCAAATGGATTCCATTTTACTGTTGACTCTCCAACCATACACAGAGCTTATTGATAGTATTATACTCCGAAAATAAGGAAGGATCGACATTTTCCAACTGAAATTGGCTTTCCATTTCAAAAGAAATGGAAACAATGGCTAAGGAATCCAATTTAAATTGCTCGAATGTAGCATCGCAATCAACCTCCTTTTCCGAAATAGACGCCTCTGAGGCTATTTGTGCAATCAACCAATTTTTATATTCCATAAAGACTATTTATTCGTACAAAACTAGGCATAAATGTTTAAAATATGTTTAATCGAGGCCAATGGGGTATATATTTTGTTTTGACTTGCAAAATATTCACCCAAAAATAGCCCATTCTTCAAAGTAATAGAAAATGCTCATAATTCTATCCTAAGAAATGAAATATCTTTGTAATGAAGTCTTAATTTTTAAGAATAACCTTCTATTAGAAACGAATGAAGGCAGTTGAGTGAAGAATACACTCGATGAAAGCTAAGCGCTAACCTGTAGGCTAAGCTATTTTGATGATTGCAAAAAAGAGGAGAGTGTTTTTAAAATGCCATCTCGAGAGTTTAATGGCATTTTTTTTCCAATAGCTTGCGTTATTTTTTCATTACTAACAACATAGCTCTCCGTTAATTTGGTTAATCTTTCGGAATTTAAAGGCAAATGTATCCAATCGCCCAATCGAGCCATTCCTTTAATCCATAATTGGGGTAAATTCCAAATAACAGCTTTCTTCCCAACTGATTTGGCCATTAACTGTATTAACTCATTGGTTGAAAACGCCTCATCATCAGCTACTTGATATATACCAGATGGAATTTCCTTCCTTGAAATTAATTCTTGGATGACAAATACTAAATTGTCTATACTACAAAAAGAACGGTGGTTACTAAATGCGCCTAAAGGCCAAGGAATTCCTCGACGAACTACCTCATAAAGCAAATTTAAATTGCCTTTGTTACCCGGGCCATGAATCATGCAGGGTCGAAGTATGTACACCCTTTTACCTTCAGGGATGGGTTGGCTTAGTATATATTCTTCTGCTAAAAGCTTACTTTTACCGTAATGCGTTTGTGGATTTGGATGCACGTGTTCCGTTAAAGTCCCTACTACCGTATCTGCAGATGCCTTAACTGAGCTCATGAAAATAAAAGTTGATGCTGTTGATTTTAAAAATGCATCAAAAATCTGCTTGGTCAATTCCGTATTAACAGCATAATATTCGCTTGGGTCGCTAACGTTTTTTAAATCATGTGCTTTCCCGGCCAAATGAATCAGTACATCTAATTCTATTGGTAGATTGATTGAATGTAAATCCTTTCTAGGCAGGTTTTGTACTAGATAACTATTTGCTAATAAACTTGCTGACAAATTTTTCCCCACAAATCCGCTACTACCAGAAATCAATATCGACTTATGCATTTTGCAAAATTTGTTCAAGCTTAGTTAGCAGAAGTTCTCTTTCAAATTCAGACTCAAAATAGCGTCGTCCATTTCTCCCCAATTCATCTTTTTCTTCGGCAGATAAATGATATAGTTTTAAAATAGCTTCTACTAAGCCTTCAGGGTCTTCCGCTCCTGCAGAAAACCCTGATTGGGATGCTTGAATGATCTCATGTCCTATTCCATCCAATGAACCTATCAAAGGCCTGCCACAAGCTAAATAAGATTGCAACTTACCAGGAATTGTCATGGAAAAAATATCACTTTTTTTCAAACTCACTACCAATGCATCTGCTTTAGAAAAGAAATATGGCATTTTATTTGGGCTAAAGGAACCCATCAGTAAAAATGAATCTTCCAAGGACAATTCGGCAATTTTTGACTTCACATATTCCTTTTGTCTTCCATCTCCTAAGATCAACCAGGTAATGGGTATCCCTTTATTTTTCAACATATGCGCAGCTTGAATTAGCGTATCAAAACTCTGTGCTTCTCCAATATTTCCCGCAAAAACCAATTTAAACCCTTCTGGAATATCTATGGAATGATCTATTTCAATATTTGTTTGAGAATAAAATCCCTCAGCATAAAATGGGTAATAGGTAATTTTTTGTTCCGGCACCTGCTGTCCCAACAAATAATCCTTGAATCTAGGTGATTGAATTAACAGTTTGAAAGTATGTTGGTAAATCCACTTGGTCATGAATTCCATCACTCCCAAAATAAATTTGTTTTCAATTCCTCCTGCAATTCGAATACTTTCTGGCCACAAATCTTGAACCCATAAAAAATTAGGTGCTTTAAATCTATATTTAGCCACTATACCAGGGATACCGACGGTAATAGGAGAAGGGGCAAATATAAATATTTGATCAAATGGCCCTCTCAAGGACAATACTTTGAAAGAGGCGAAGAAGGCAAAAGAAAAGTAGTTTAGGAATAATCTAAGCCCACCCCCATGGCTCCTTAAAAACAAATTAGATCGATGAATGGGAATACCTTCCCACATTTCTTCTGATTTTGTATTCCAAGAATATCCCTCAAAATATTTTCCTTGGGGGTAATTAGGCTTTCCAGTCAGGACGGTAACGTCATGTCCCCGCTCTTTTAAGCCAAGACATACATCATTGATGCGGAAATTCTCTGGCCAAAAATACTGGGAAATAACTAAGATTTTCATATTTTATTACTGAAAATCTCTTGTTTTGTTACCTCTTTTATCAAGAACGCCTTTCTTCTTCCATAATGCTGAATGGGGTTCTGCGACTGCAATTTGATTTGAAGGGCGTGGATCTTTCGTATAATAATATAAAATAACAGACTTCCGAACTTGGCCTTCTGGGAAATTCAAAGGATCTGGTAATCCATGAAAACTAAAATCATTGGTATCAAACAATACTAATCGATTATATAAGGGAGCTACTTTTTTTACCAAATTATCTCCTGTTTCATCATATAAACCAAACTCCCCTCCCCATCCATCTTGCCAACCAGGATTCAAATAAAATATGGCATTAATCCTTCTATTTAAACCCGATGCATCGTGATAATTACCATCTACATGTACATCCAATAAACCTCCTCGAACGGTAACGTTTAATCCCCCACCAGTAAAATATGGATCAGGCATAAGTTTTGGAATATCAAATCTTTGAGCTATGGCCTTCAACATTAAGGATGAATTAAGAACTCGAACTGCGTCTAAAACCCCAGAAGGAATATCAAACTCAGATTCCCATTTTGACCTTAATTTTATTTCAATTCCTTCGTCATTCGTTCTTTCCCAAGCCTCATTCGTAATATCTGGAAAATTCTCCAAAACGTCATTTGCCAACTCCGAGCTAAAGAAATTGTCTATTACTATATGTTTAAAAGGTTTATCAAAAAATGATACTTCAGTCTCTGCTTCACTAATTTTTTTTGCACTTTGCTGTGCGACAATTTTCAATTGTTCTTGGTTCATGATAATATTTTAAAACTATTCAAATAAAAAATCACATCGGGTAAAATTTTTGATATAGGGATTGATTTGTCTCCATCCAATTCCATTGGTCCTCTAGCATTTTCTTGTAGGAAGGCACTTGATAATTCAATTGCTTGGAAGGAATTAAGGATTTATCTACAAAATAATCACTAAACGCTTTTATTGTTAAATCTTCTCGTTTCCAAATATCCTTAAGTAGTTGGAGTAAATCAAACTTAGATATCTTTTCACCATTGGTTACATGGGCTAAACCAACTAGATTCTGCTCGATGGCCTCATGGATAACTTTGGCCATTTCCAGTGTCGTTACACCGCTCCATAGAGCACGCGTATAGCCATTGATTTCGCCAGACTGCTGCATAAACCAATGAAAAAGACCTACTCCATGTACTTTTAATTCCGGACCAATAATCGAGGTTCTAAGTGTTAAATCTCGACTATTAATCACTTCTCCTAGCGCCTTGCTTTTACCATAGGTATCATCGGCATCACGCAAATCGTCCTCTTGATAAGAACCTCGCTTGCCAGAAAAAACACAATCTGTAGAAATATGGATGAGTTTACCTCCTGTTTTTTCTAAGATACTGGATAACTGATTAGGGAAATAAGCATTTAAATAAATGGCATTGCTTGGATTAGAATTGGCTCCGCCAATCAAAATACCCACACAATTGATTACGATATCAGGTCGCTCACGAACGATTAATTCTTCCACCTCCTGCTTATTATAAGCATCTAAAAGAATACTTTTATCTGTTAATTTGGATTGATACGACACATCGATAACTTCATACTTCCCTAAATCACGTAGATAGAAATATACCATGTGGCCTAACATGCCCGATGACCCTAAAACAATTATTTTCTTCATATTCATTATTTATGCCAAACGGTACGGTTAATATAATCCGTATAAGATAAGATGATTCGTAGTACCTTTTTGGATACGTTATCCACTTCATAATCTTTCACCGTATGAATAACTTGATTATTTTCTTCAAATTGGGACACCACAATATGAATGGATTCTAAAATTCGGTCTGAATTTAAGCCTGTCATGATCAATGTACCCTCATCCATTCCCTCTGGTCTTTCATGTGCTTGACGAATGGTAATGGCAGGAAATTGCAAAATAGAAGACTCCTCTGTGATGGTTCCACTATCTGAAATTACGCAAAAAGCGTTCATCTGTAATTTTATGTAATCTAAAAACCCAAATGGCTTCATGAATTCAATCAAAGGATTGGTATTGATAAATCCAATTTCCGTCAATTTTTTCATGGTCCGAGGATGGGTAGAAACAATCACTTTCTTTTGGTATTTGGTAACAATCGCGTTTAAGGATGCTAATAAGTTTTGAAAATTAACTTCTGAATCCACATTTTCCTCTCGGTGTGTACTGACAATAAAGTAATCCCCCTTTTTTAAGTTTTCATTTTCCAATACAGGAGAATTTTGAATGGCTTCTGCATGATAAGCCAAGACTTCTTTCATGGGAGAACCCGTTTTAATCACTTTTTCAGGAGCCAAACCTTCTGCCAATAAATAATTGCGGGCATGCTCCGACAAAGGCATATTGATATCACTCAGATGATCCACAATTTTACGGTTAATTTCTTCAGGAACTCGTTGATCAAAACAGCGGTTTCCTGCCTCCATGTGAAAAATAGGCACTTTTTTTCTTTTAGCAGAGATGACCGATAAACAACTGTTGGTATCTCCATACAATAAAAAAGCATCCGGCTTTTCTTTTTCTATGATTTCATCTGATTTGACAATCACATTCCCAATGGTTTCTGCCAACGAAGCCCCAGCTACATTTAAAAAATAATCTGGCTTGCGTAGGCCCAATTGCTCGAAAAAGATTTCATTTAATTCGTAATCATAGTTTTGACCTGTATGAACTAAAATATGATGCGTGTAGCGGTCGAGTTCGCTAATAACTCGACTTAATTTGATGATTTCAGGACGTGTCCCAACTACGGTCATCACTTTTATTTTATTTTCCATACGAATAAACTGTCTTTATTTCTTGATTAAAATCTGCCTTTCGGCTTAATTTATTTACGATTGTGCTGAATATTTTTTTAATTGGTTTTCTAAAAATCCTAATGTCAGATTGGCACATTTTCCCCAAGTAAAATTCTTCGACTTTTGATATGCATTGACCGCATAAGTAAATCTCAATGTAGGGTCCTCCATTAAAACTTTCAAACTTTCGGCTATTTCAATGGGGTTTTCAGGGTCGAAATAAATGCCACAATCTTCCAATATTTCTGGCATAGCAGATCTATTGGAGCAAGCCATGGGTAATCCGGCACTCATTGCTTCTGTTACTATCTGACCAAAGGTTTCGCAAGTAGAAGCAAATACTCCGATATCAGCCGTGGCATACATTTGTTTTAATTCTTCATAAGGAACTGCACCATGAAATCGCATAAACTGTTGCTTGGGATCTAGCCGCTCCAAGGTATTCATTAATCGCTTATACCCTAAACCCATGGGTCCCACTAAGTCTAAATAGATAGGATAACCTTGTTGATGCAATATATTGACAGCTTCGGCTACATACCATTGCTGCTTATAAGGTTCCAAACCTGACACATATAATAATCTACAAGGAGACGTTGGACTAAAGCTATGCTGATAGCGTTCAGCAGTAGGTCTATGATCAAACATAGGATTTATACCATGGCCAATCACCACCTGATCTCCATTTAACTTTCCTGTTACCTTGATGGTAGCAGCTTGGGCATATTGAGTCATAAAAATGACCCCTTGTGCTTTTTTAAAGGTCGCACCTTGTACGAAGCGAAGCAATATACCTTTTAAGGTAGAAAATGTCCAGCCGTATCTCTTTAACTCCTTCCATTCAAATGGCAATAAATTCTGACTCATGGTCACCATAGGCTGAAAATTACTGGCATCGGACCCTCCTGGAACAAATAATAAGTCAATATTCTGTGCTACAACTTCCTTTTTTAATATAAAAATGGCCCAGTATAAACGGTGCAAAAGGCTTTTATCTAAATAGGGGTGATGTATTTTATCTAACCAAGGTCTATCTTCAATTCTGCCTAATGTTTTGGTGCCTCCCCAAACGATGAATTTTCCTATTCCAAACTGAGCTGGCTCAGCTGCTTTTAATAGCTCAATCAAGTGAGTAACTCCCCCACCTGCTCGAATATTGGAGGCATCGATGCCCATGACTTTATTAGAAACCATTAATTCTCTTTCAAGTTTTGATTGGCTAAAAGAGCTATTTTCTTTCTATACATCGTCATGGTCATAATCAAAATTCCCGTGTAAATAAAAATAGTGGTACTTCGATGCGCCAAACTCATACCAATCAGCAAGAGCATGGTATACATAAAAAACTTGCGCTTCGAGTCAGATAAGCCGATTGTATGGATTTTAGCTTGTTTAAAAATGGTAACAATATATAATCCTAACCCAATGATTCCTGTTTCGTATAATATTCTTACAATTTGAGAGTGAGGATTCATTAATTCACTCCAAAGAAAGTATCCCCAGTTATTATTGGCTACGGATGCACTGCCAAAACCAGAACCAACTAGTAAAGGAAAAATATTGAAATTTTTCGCCTTGACATACATATCCCAAATGGGATAAATATTATTCATTTGACCAACAAAAACCAGCGGTGGTGGGAGTTCCTCTTCTAAAGCTTCATATACCAAAGAGATTACTTCAATATAGGACATAATTCTTTCTGAACTAAGTACTCCTACTACCACAAAGGATATGACTAAAATAGCCATCAGAAACCCGTAAATAAGCTGCTTGATGGAAACTTTACTGAAAACCATTCCTAAAATCAAAATACCTCCTATTAATACCCCTAATAAACCCGAAGCTGACTGAGTTAATAACATGAGGCCAATAATTCCTAGACTATACTTTTTACTAAGTAATTGATCGGTTTTATAAATAGACTCTATATTAAAAACACAGTAGGAATAAAAAAGATAGACAAATGCATCTCTGGGTTCTCCAGCAAACCCATGGAACCGAAATCCCACATAAACGACATCCATCATATCCCTAGCCAAAAATTGAAAACCTGCTAAACTGGTCAGCAAATCCAAAAGCCCTATGACTAAACCTATCATAAACATGCGACGAAACATCTTAAAAAAGTAGAAGAGCGCCTTTTCTGTTTTAATCATGTAAAATGGCATCACTACAAAATACGTGATGTAAAAAAAGTAAATCACATATTCCAAAATGGGTCTTACGAAGGCTGATCGTAAAAATTTAGCAATAGCAGAAGTCGCAAAACCAGCATTATAATTGCCCACATATCGAAAGGTATATCCTTCCGTAAGGATTCCAAATATGGCAGATAAAATAGAAAAAAGAAATAAATAAGTAAACATCTTAAAATGCCCAGTCAAAGGATTAGGCAGTTTAAACTCGATACGACTTATAAAATAGCCAGAAAGCAGTAAAATAGTAATTGTTTGAAGTATTCTGCCAAACGAAGTATTGATACCCGTGTTTTGCTGACTACCCAAAACAAAATAAAGAAGTGACTCAAAAATGAGTGACCAGATATACAACTTAGTGACAAATGAAACTTTGGTATTCAACATTAATTTTTTAGAATAATCATTCGTAGCCTAGTGCTTTACTTTTTTAACAACAAAGGATAATGAAATAAATAGATAAAAGAAATATGTCCGGAATAGGCTCTTATGACTCATTCGAACATAATATTTACGCGCTTCAAAATCTTTCTTCAGGTTTTTAAAGAACATAAAAAAGGAAGGTAATTCCATATCTCTTGGATCATCTATCCAAGCCTGAGCTTCTTTGACTACGTATAAAGAGATTCCTAGCTTCCTTAACTCAAATGAATGATATAAATCTTCTCCATAAGCTTTTCCTACATGTGGAAAATAATTATTCAAAATAAGATTTTCTCTCCTATGCAAGACTAATCCTCCAGGTAACCATTCTACAGGAATAATGTCTTGACCTGTTTTTTGGGAAGTATCCACCCCTATTTCTGTGCCCGCTTTGGTAACTACTCCTTCTTTAAATCCCTCCCGTCCATTCAAAAGTGCATAATATACATGAGTCAGCCATCCTTTATTTGTTTGCTGATATACGGACTTATTCGAATTCACAAAAAACAAGGAAGACGCACAAGCACATGTATTGCCCATGCTATTGGAGGCTACCATTAACTCTTCTATACAGTTTTCAGCCAAGAGAATATCATCGTCACATTGCAAAATAAAATAATACTTTGCAGCTGAAAAACCTTCACATCGTTGTGATACCTGACCTTTTGATTGAGTGACTAAAATTTGGACATTTTCGGCACTAATAGTAGCTACTCTTTCCTCAAAACCTACTGGGATTGCTATAATAATCTCCTCGGGCTTGATGCTACTTTGATTCAACGAATCAATCGTGGCTTGTAGGCTATCTCCCCCTAAGGTCGCGATAACAACAGATAAAGATTGCTTGTTTGCCTGATCGATAGACATTTTTATAAATTTATACTACTCATAATTTTATTTTCAGATTTTTTTTCATTTCAAAAGATTAAAAAATAATTGCCTTTTAAGAGGTAAAAAATAATTATTACAAAAATCAAATGCTTCTTTCAATTCACTTACAATTTCTGGTATACTTTTCTTTAAATCGCTTTCAAAAAACTGCTTAACTTCATCTTCAGAACATAAAATCTTCTTCCAAGAATCTAATTCGAATAAAGTGTCAATTGACATTTCATCTTTTTTAGCTAGATAAAATGGTCTTAAACCCTCAATAACAGCATAAATTGCCGTACTACTTGCCCTATAAAAAATCCATCTTGACCTTTCAAAATCATTTTCTAAACTATATGTAGAGAAACTTACATTTTCAGGTAATTGACCATACCTTGGATATTTCTCCACTAATTCTTCACTTGAAATTAATGGATGAAGCCGTAAAATGAAATTTATATCTGGATTTAATAATGCTGATTTAACAGCAAAATCAAACATAAACAGTATTTCAGATATAATTCCGTCCGGAGTTACAAGGCAGTAATTTTTCTTTTTACTTAATGTATCTACACTTATCGAGTTTGAATAGGATTTCCTTCTGTGTATTCCTACAGATAAAACCTCGCAATTTTTAGCAATGGCAGAAGATTGAAAATAAGATGCTGTAATATCACCGGCAGTTAAGATATAATTAGGATCGTATTTCTTTCCTAAAATTCTTTTGGCTGAATGTTGTCTTTGAAACATTAATGTATGATGATATCCAAAGCAAATTACATTTGGATTAGCTTCTCTTGCTGCCAAGTAAACCATTCTTTCCCATGAATGACCCTCAAAAGTCGAAATAACTTTAGCAGGAGTCGTCATTTTAAATATCTCCTTCAATTCAGTATAGAATCGCAAAGCAGTAAAACTAGGAGGAGACATTGTATAATACGCACACTGAAAATAAAATCTCCTTTCAAAATCATTTTGTTTTTGTTTTGCCAACGATACAAATTTAGCAGACTCGTTTTCTAAAGTTTTCCAAATCTTCCATTCCGTTTTAAATCCTAAATAATTAGACAAGACTGATTTTCCCGATTGATTCGTATTAAACTCAGCATTTATTTCGGTAGCCCCTTTTATCGTATGGTTTAACAAAATCATTAAACTACTTACTCCTTCCTCTGTTAAGTCTTGATGAAGATTTCCAAAATAAAAATCATCCTTACTTGATATTTGTCTCTCATTTAAAAGATGTGAGACTATGACAGTAGACTTGGATTTAAATTTTAGTGGATTGTATCTTTTAAATTTGATTAGCCTCAAAAACCCCAAAATTCTCACTAATGAATATTTCAATTTCCACTTTAACTCATTAAATGATGATTTATTGAACAGTTCGGAATATTTAGGTAAACTGTTTGGATGCTCATTGAGAATATGAAGCCACGGAATTGAAACTGTAACAATACTTGCTTCCTTGTCTAATAGAACTCGGTCGCAAATCTCAATCAAACTTTTAAATTCTTTATCTTTCACTATCTTTTTAATACTTCAAGAAATCGGCAATAAATCCTCACTTTTGTGGAATTATTGCATGTTTTTTCTAATTAACTCAAATGTTTTGATCAATGGTATAATTAGAGTCTCTTTAAAGAAATCATCATAAACCCATTTTCAATCATCCTCATGTGCTCATTAATCCTACTTAATCCTTTTACCATAATTAAATCGCACTTCAATGTATTTCCATGTAAGGCTAGATACCATCAATAGAAACATGATTGACATGATATGTATTCCAATGGAAGTGTAAAAGGGGAAGGTAAAGTATCGAACTCCATGAATTACTTCACCCGAGTTGCCAAATACAAATTTGACAATTGCTCCAATAACTGCCCAAACTATACCGTGAATTAAATAAATACTATAACTTACTTTTCCTAACCATACGGTTGGTTTAAATGAAAGTAATTTATACAACCAATTTTGGGGATTCAAAGTTGAAATGAAACAAATTGTCATCCCTAAAAATATTGGAATTAGCCATTCATACGGTGTCTTGGCAAATTCAAATATCAGATATCCAGATCCAAGAAGAAATAATAACGACACAAATGTGCTCCCTCTAAAAGGAATCAATCCCTGAATCAAATAAAAAAATACCCCTAAAAAAAATGAATACATGCACCTGGCAAACAAGGCAGAATGGGGTACATCCAAAGGACTTTCTGGCCTGATTGTTAACAACATTCCACATGAAGCTATAATAATCAAGAAAACGATGAATGTTCTTCTTGCCAATTTTAGATTCAATAAAGAAAATAAACCAAATACGACATACACATAAAACTCTACAGAAATAGACCAACTCGGCCCGTTAAAACTTCCCGAATGCCCTGTAAAGGATTGAAGTAGGAATAAATTACTGATAAATGCCCAAAACCCTGAATTCTCAAAGGCGGGTTTCAACACACTCGCCGGATTAATTATACCGACATAATACCTTGAAATTTCAATGGCAATAAAGGCAAAAAGAGTTACTACATGTAAAGGATATAATCTCCAAAATCTCTTTTTTTGAAATGAGAGTAACTCTGATATGTTTCCAATTTTACCAGAATAATTATAAGCAATAACAAAACCACTAAGAACAAAGAAAAGATCTACCATCAAATCCCCATTTTTCACTAAAAAATTTTCATTGAAAAATGATTTTGCAATCTGAAAATGCAGCAAAGCCACAACCAAAGCAGCAATACCCCTTAGTGACTCTAAAGGAAGTAGTTTGGTTTTTGATTCAACTGACATGTATGGGGCTCTTAATTGGTAATTGAAATCCAGAATATCTCTATTTATTCCTGCTTAAACTCATTCGTCATAATGGTATTGAGCAAATTCTCTTGAACAGGAATATTCCTGATGTATTCCAATACAATATCTGCCTCCGCAGGTTCGTTCACCGAAGGCAAGCTTGGCGATACAGGAACGGAAGTCATGGTAAATCCATTTTCAATCACTCGCATTTGTTCAATAAATTCATATTGCTCAATCCGACTAACCGGCATTTCCACGATCTCCTGAAGAAAATCTTTTCGGAAGGCGATTAAGCCTAAAATTTTACGGATAAACGTCTGCTTCTTCTCAAAATCGCTATAGGCAGGAGAACGTCTGAAGCAGAAAATAATTCGATTGGATTCAGATACCGCACATTTAACAAATGAGTGTCTATCCAATTCCTCTTCTGTATCAATTGGGCCCGTAGCATTCCAACTTTCTCCTTGGGGATTTTGCTTAATTGCTTCTACTAATTGATTCACATGATCTGGTAATAAAAGAGGTTCATCTCCTTGTAAAAGTACCACGTGTGTACAATCGATGTCTTTGACCGCTTCTGCAACTCTGCTCGTTCCATTGGTATGCGTATTGGCCGTCATGATAACCTTTCCCCCAAATGAATGAATTACCGAGGCTATTTCTTCATCGCAGGTAGCTACAAATACGTCATCGAAGGCTTTTGACAATAATGCCCTTCTTCTTACGTGCTCAATCATGGGTAATCCATGAAATTGAAATAATATTTTTCGAGGAAATCTCACAGACGCCATGTGCGCCGGTATAACAGCTATTATTTTCATTTTCTTATTCCATTATTGAGGTAATACACCACAATCTACATTAATACATTGTCCTGTCATGGCACTTGCCGCATTGGAAGCTAGAAATACACACATATTCCCTACTTCTCTGCCAGTGGGAAGCCTTAATAAAGCCGAGTTGCCTTTGGCAAAATTCGAGATAAAAGCTTCCGGGTTTCCATTAGCAGGGGCATAAGGACTTTGTAATGCATCCAATAAACCATCCGTACTGATCAAAACTGGACATAATGCCAACACGCGGATTTGCTTTGGTCCTAATTCTTTAGCCAGAGACTGGGTTAATCCATTCATGCCAAATTTAGATGCCACATAAGCCGAATTATTGGAGCTTCCTCGCTTACCAGCAATACTGGAAATGTTAATAATGGTGCCTTCTGGTCCCAAGACTTTGGCTGCCGCTTTACATCCCCAAAAAGCTCCTTTCAGATTGGTATTCAAGATATCATCTAAAAAGGCCTCATCAATTTCTTCAATGGGTCTCCATTCTGAAAAACCTGCATTATTGACATAGCAATCAATGCGACCTGTTTTTTGAAGCGCTATCTCTGTTAATAATACATGATCCGATTCCTTTCTTACATCTACTTTGACGAAAGTCACTTGATCTCCAAATTCCTTCTCCAAGTCATATGCATTTCTTGCACCCACCACCACATGATATCCTGCCTCTACATAAGTACGCGTGATATCCAATCCTATTCCTCTATTTCCTCCCGTAATGATTACTGTTCTTTGTCCCATGATTAAATTGTCATACATGAATAACCCCCATCCACAGCCATTTCTGCACCTGTAACAAAACTGGCAGCATCTGAAGCAAGCCACAGTATACAGCCGGTTAGCTCAGATGGATCCCCAAAACGAGCCATGGGTGTGTGACCTAAAATAGCCGCTTCACGCTCAGGAGTAATGAAATTTTTCCTGTTCCATTCCGTTGGTAAAAATCCAGGACGAATAGCGTTCACACGAACGCCCTTGGTTCCCCATTCTCTACCTAAATTTTGAGTTAAATTTAAAATCCCAGCCTTCGCTACAGAATAAGTGAAAGCTTTAGAAAGTGGTGGACCTGCAGAAGCTGAAGAGATATTAATAATCGAACCTTTACCCTGCTTCACCATGTATTCTCCAAAAACCTGACATCCTAAAAAAGTACCTGTAATTTGAGAATTTAAGATCGAATGCCATTCATCTAAGGTGATATCAAAAAATGGCGTGCTTCCATTAATTCCAGCTCCATTCACCAAAATATCTACCTTACCGAAAGCAGCTAAAATTTGTTCCAAAGCAATTTCAAAATCTTCTTTTTTAGCCACGTCAATGGCCAATGAAATCACATCGCTAAATCCTTCTGCACGTATTTCATCTTCTACTGCCTTTGCCTTTTCCAATCGCAAATCTAAGACGGCAACTTTACAACCTGCACGAGCAAAACTTCTCGCCATTTCTCCACATAAATGTCCTCCTGCACCGGTAACTACCGCTGTTCTTCCTTCTAAATTAAATAGTGTGTTTATGTAATTATTCATATCATTATCTCATTGAATTCATTAAACCTTGCATTTTCTCTGCCCACTTCCATAACACAAATAAATCAGAGCCCATGATGGCATAGGTATATCCTAAATCAAACAAAGCTTGTACACTTTCGGGTGTAGTATCAGCTACCTGAGTACCACAACTTTTACCGAATTTTTCGCAAGCAGCAATGACTTTTTTAGACGCTTCAATCACCAATGGATGGGACGTTTGACCAGGAACCCCTAAGGAACCTGAAATATCATAAGGGCCGACCATTACTCCATCGATTTCATCAAATGCCAATAATTTTTCAATATTTTCCACCGCTTCAATCGACTCTACTTGAATCATAAACGTGGAGGTTTCATTCCAGGATTGAATGTATTGATCGAAATCAAAGCCATAGGCTTGTGCACGATTAACTCCGTAAGTTCTTCTTCCTACGGGTGGATATTTCAATAATTTGATCAAATTTTCCACCTGCTCTGGCGTATTCACCATTTGTACCAACATCCCATCAGATCCTGATTCCATCAATGGTTTCAGGTAGTCGTCTGAATGTGAAACAGGACGTGGAATACATGGCACTCCCTCACTTTGACTCGCTGCGATGATACGCTGCGCTTCTGCTAAGGAAATGGTGGCATGTTCCATATCAATGGCAATGAAATCAAAACCGGCGCGAGCAAAAGTCTCGGTAATCGATGGATGCGAGTAAGAAACCCAACCAGCAAACATTCGTTCACGGTTACGCATTTTTTTCTTTAACTCCGCTCTTTTTTCAAATATCGTATTCATACTCATTTTAATTATTGGCCCATATTGTAGGCCTAGGTTTAATGGAAAGAATTGCTAAAATGGATGGTCAATTACTTTTTAAGCAAAGCCTCCACGACCGGATGTAAGTGCAATAAGCCCACCAATTGATTGGCATTATCGACTACAGGTAAATCCCAGATTTGTTTATTTCTCATGATTTCAACCGCCGCTTCTAGAGTAAAATCTGCATTGGCAACAATGGGAGATAAAATAGCATGATCGATGCAATCATCAATAAAAAATGCCGATAAAGGTTTTTGAATTTTCAACAATTTTCTACGGATATCTCCATCGGTAATTATTCCTTTCAAGCTATTATCTTGATTGACGACACAAGCAATCCCCAATTTTTTATGATTCATTTCCTCCAAAGCTTCTTTGAATATCACATTTTCCAAAATGACTGGAAATGAATCAAGAGACATCATTACATCTTTAACTAACATAAGTTTTTATTTTTGAGGGTGAACATTATCTTCTCCGTACTTATCCAAAAGCTCTAAACGTACTTCATGCACGCGCTTAGCTTGACCTAGAATATTTTCTAAGTATTTAATATCCAATACCGTGTTGGCATCAGACAAAGCCTTATCTGGATTATCGTGAGTCTCCATAAACAATAAGTTGATTCCATTGGCTACAGCTGAACGAACTAAATGAGGAATAAACTCACGCTGACCTCCAGAAATATTTCCCATGGAAGTAGGTAATTGGATGGAGTGAGAAGCATCAAAACATACTGGATAGCCGGTGTATGCCATAATAGGAAAACAAGTCATGTCGTTGACCAACATGTTATATCCAAAAAATGTACCACGATCTGCTAAGATAATTTGGCGATTTCCGGCTGCCTCAATTTTCCGAACCGAGTTTTTCATGTTCCAAGGACTCATGAACTGGCCTTTCTTTAATAAAATGGGTTTACCTGTTTTAGCAGCCGCTTTTAAAATAGAAGTCTGGCGACATAAATAGGCTGGAACTTGTACCATATCACAAACCTCACCCGTAGCTTCTGCCCATGCTGGATCTGAAAAATCAGATACAACAGGTACACCAAACTCCTTTCTGATATCGGACAAAATCTGTAAACCCTCGTCAATACCACAGCCGTGAAAACTGCTAGGAGATGATCTACAGTCCTTGTCATAACAAGATTTATAGATGTATTCAATCCCAACACGACGACAGATGTCACCAATCATTTCAGCCATTTTAAAAGCATGATCTTTACTTTCAATGGCACAAGGACCTCCGACATAAACTAGCGGCAAACGATCTCCTATCTGAATAGGCTTGACATCTCCGTAACCGACACTTACAATTTTCTTTTCCATTTATTGATTACTATTTTTTTTCTAAAAAATTTACTGATAACCTGAGCTTAAGGCCCCATTTATCTTCTATAAGATTGTCTATTAGTTGGTTGAGCGTGATTTATTTGAATATAATTCAATGCGGTAATTTAAGCCTCTTCATGTGTATAAAATCATCTATTCAACAGGCTTGCTCGCATGTAATCTCTGAGAAATTTAATTTACTGTGATGCTAGATTTTGTAACAATACTCGAGTATTCAATTTCAGCTAGTTTAATTTTACCGTTAAATGAATATTCTGGAAATAAAGTATCAAAGGTACTGAATTAAATACGGGTTTTAAAAGATTAGTACGGTACGAAGCCAACCATTTATGCACCTTACCCATGAAATACATCAAAGGAATTTTGTCCGCTTCGAAACACAACTGGTCTTGGTAAATTGATTTTACTATGAACGACCACTCGAGCTAATTCTCCTTTTTCAAGTTCGACAGAAAACCAAACAACTCCCTTTGATGGCACTTTTTTATACTCTTTATTAAAAGTTCGCTTATTGGAAATTAATTCAAACCTAATATCCTCACTTGCTCTAGTCGTATTTACTACACCCAAATCATAGGTAGCGGGGCCCTCTAATTGATATTGCAAGCGATATTCATTCTTCTGCAAACGGAAACTCTTACCGAGGCAAATCACTTCTCCTCGGTCATTCATGGCTAAAGCATCTAAATTTCCATGTACATATCCTTTCATATTGGAAATAGCTTTATTACGATAGCCCGTATATCCCCTTTCTGCCAGAAAAGCACCTTGGTCCATCAAATGAGGCAAGAAATTCAAGTGGAAACAAGCGAAAGTCCCATATCCAGATACTGATTTTCCCTCCAATACTTCATTCAAATTAATGCTTTGTCTGCTACATCCCTTAACTTCCTTTTCACATGCATGAATCTGGTTTCCGAGTTCATCAAAGAATAAAAATTTAGCCGTATAACTCGAATTAATTTGATGCAATGGATCAATCAAAGCTGATACATTCAATAATTCAAAATGCGTTTCCCAGCCATTGGAAATCTTAAAAGAGAATAGGTCACTAATCACCGATTGGGGATGATTTGGAATATGAGCCAAGTTTATCTCATTACGAATCGCTTGTACAAGTTGCTTGGGTAAAGCACGCTTGATTACATTTTTTATCTGGGCTACTGCTGACATAAATGAATTTTCTTTAAGGCGTAGTGGACATTCCGATTTTACAGAATAACCAGTTAAATTGGTCAAGGAAAAAATCAATTTTAGGTTGGAATGATTCATCCAATAATACCCCATTAGAGTCAAATTTCTTATCTACAAATGGTGTAACTAACATGTATGGCGACACAATGCCAAACAAAGCAATGATGAATAACATTAATTGTTGACTAGCTCGCATTCCTCCCAAACTTCCATTGGTAGCAGTTACCACTCCATATACCTTTCTTTGCTGTCTTGGAAAATGGTCAAATAAATTTTGTAAAGTCGAAGTATAACTTCCATTGTATTCAGGCGTAACGACGATGTACGCATCCGCTGAGAAAAACTTTTGGGCAAGAGGTTTATAAGCCTCAGGGCATGTATCTACACTTTCAAAAACGGATTCAAATGGAGGTAATTGGTATTCTCTGACATCTAATAAATCAACCGCATATTCTCCATCTTGCTTGATTCGATCATAAAGATGAAGCGCTATGCGCGCACTATTACTTTCTTTTCTAGGACTCCCAGTAATAACTAATATGCGTGGATTGGGCTTCGACATAGCTATAAGGAATTATGATATATTAAGGTGTTTAACCCAAGCTATTTTTATATCACGCTGAGAAAAAAAACGGTTACCGTGTAAGGTAAGACTTGCAGGTGGGTGAGTGTGTTCCAAACTCAACATTCCAGTAGAAATGGACTGCCCAAATCCGAAGGGAATACCCGCCATACTTTTACAATAAAATACGGGTAGATTATCTGGCGTAAAACCATATTCATCCAGTTTTATAATATTAGCCGCATTGTTTCTAACCTTTTTGGAATCAATTTTCTTTCCCGATTCTGAATGAAAAATTTCCATTTCTGACCAACGGTGTTGCGGAGATTTTTCAATATTCACAAACACAAAATAATTATGAATATCATCAAACTGAATAAAAGGATGAAAGGTGAGTAAAGTAGATTTAGGTGGGGTTGGATTAATTTCTCCTTGATAACTTACACGCGAATTTTCTGCTTTAAATCCAATGGTAGCTCTAGACTCTGGCCAATGATTAGCTGGCAATATGGAATTTGGTAGTTCGTCTAATGGCTTGGCAAGTTTATCCAATCTCAATTCCAATAAGACTAATTCCTCGATTCGAGTTCCATCATGCTCCTCAGCATGTAAAGAAGCAAAATCAGGTGCTTCAAAAACACGTAATTCGTTTTCTATCATGGTCCCCATATCATCTATTTGCCATTTTTTCCCATCTGTATGGTAAGCTGAGACATCTTTTGTGCCTTCGTGTACCTTTTCCCAATTATTGGGAGAAAAATTGGCCAACGTAACAAAACCTTTGTTTTCGTTTATATTAAATAGAGGATAAAATGACATATTTTATTTGAATTTATTTCCTAATCCACCACTGATTAAATTGATTAGAGGAGCCGCAGTCACATTTTTTCAATAGAGTTAAACCAGCCTCCTCCAAAATGCGATGCGTAATATTAGCTTGTTCAATAAAATCATCATTTATTTCAACTAATACACTATTGACATTTTTAAGTACTTTTTGTCCACCTTGTAAAATAAAATGTTCAATACCATCAACATCCATTTTGATGTGTTTAGGTAATGGAATATGCAAATTATCTACTGCTTCCTGCATGGAAACTCCGATCGTTTTATATTCAAATACTTCATTCATAGGTTGACCATTTTGATCTATACCAGCACCGAAGGTTGATAAAGCTCCTCCCCATTGAGTTGAAGACATTTGGAATAAACTTTCCGATACTTTATCACTGAGTGCAATGGGTACAATAGTAACGAGTTGTTGTACCTTATTCAAATATATATTTCTAGCTAACAATTCTAAATTAAAGACGGAAGGCTCAAAAGCATAAACTTTACATGATTTTGACTTGGCTGCATAAACACTGTAAAGGCCAACGTTTGCGCCTATGTCCCAAATGATTGCCCCTTCTTCTATCGTATCAATCCAGTCAAGAGTTTCTGGTTCTTTACTTGAAAAAGTATCTAATCGATAATTATTAAGCCAATTAGGAACGCAAAATGCCATTTCAACATCTTTATGTTTTGTTTTCCTATTTTGTTCCATGGCTACATCGATCATACCTTGAATAAAATATAAACCAATTCGGGTTCTAGATAGCTTAAACACTAATTTGATGATTGAATCTAATATTCTTTTTTTCATTTAATTTACTTTTTTTGATTTTATAATTAATGTATTCAAATCCTTTACAAATGCTGAAATCGGTCTAAATATTTATTTGAATTTGGCCATTTTTCATCCAATTGATTTTTATTTGATGGTAATTTGTTCCTGAAACCATTCATCCAATTCTGCCTTCCCAGATATCACTTTAATCCCATGTGCGGCTCTATCATCTTTTTGGATTATACCACTTGGGTCATAAAAAATTGACAATTTCCCCTCATCTCTAGCAATTAATGCTGTAGAAGTAAACGGTAAAGAGATAACTACTTCCACTTTTTTTATTAAATATTTTGCAGCTAAATTAGGATCTATAGAAATAAAGTTGTCTGATTTTTGAAGGCGATGAATTAGGCTGCTATATTTTTTATTCAACAAATTACCTATTTCACGTTTCCTTTTTAAAACCATAAAAAATCCATATTTATTAGACACCCAAAAAATATCTTCCAAAAATTGATTTACGACACTTGGAATAAAATATTCAGGTACAACTCCTAGAATTTGGTATTTAGAATCTCTATGTGGCTGTACATCAAATACTAAAATTGAATGATTGGGTATTTCTACCTTTCCTATACTACTATCACTAAAATTTATAGGTCCAACAATTTCAATATTATTTATTCTATTAGTATTTCTATTGACAAAATCTGCTTGATATTCATCCCAAACCAAATATTTTGACCAAGATATTAAACTCCAACTATAAGGTTGAATATCGTATCCATGAGGTTCTTTGAATCTCTCAATATTAGTAGAATAAAAATAAAACAATATTCTTGATCCAAATTTTTCCGCATCATAAGTCCATATTGGCCGATAAAGATATCCTGAATTATGAAAAAGATAATCTGATGAAATTTGGACAGGATTAAGCAATCGAAAATGAAAAGACCTAATTGATTCTCCAAGTAACAAAGCATGCCAATATCTTCCCCTTATTAAATCAAAAATCGCCAATATTGGTAACCAACAAAGACCTAAAATAAAGGCTCCAATTTGATTAAACCCTTTCAATGTAGTAATTGCTGATTTAACAGAAATAATGGGTATTCCATCCAGTTCCGTTTGGGGACAATTTTTAACATTGTGAAAATATGTACTTACCGGCTCTTTTTTATTTTTCCATTGGCTATACCACGTAATTATGTCATAGCTGTTTTCGTCTTTACTTTTATGAGGTAAGTTATTCTTAGTAAGCGCATGAAAATAAACGCTATTATATCCGCCAGTAATATTTCGACTATCTTCATTTGTAAACAAGGAAATCACAAGAGTATGGATTCCAATAAAAGCCCCTTTTACATACACTAAAAATACATGACTTAGCCAAATTAGCTTGTTTAAAAACGTGTCCGTTTTAAATCCATATTTCTCTACTATTAATCGCCATTCATAAGGCAATGGTAGAAACAATTCGTATTTTCCTTTACCGATAGATTGTAAAAGTTTACTATTAAAATCTAACTCAACAAACCTTTGTAACATAAATTGTTTTACAATTATTTCAGCATTGGGAAGTCCTGCACCAAAAAATAAATGTAAAGCCCCTGATGATATATCTGAAAGATTGGAATTAGTAAACTCCTCTTTAATTCTTACCAATAAGTCTAGCCGTCCAGAATCTTTCAAAATACGATATCCCCTCATTCTGTCTCTGATTGCTTTTCTTTTATATCTAACTATCGTATTTTTAAAAAAAGACATTTTAGATAAAATTGCTACAATGGAATTTAATTGTCATTGATCCGAAAATAAGAATTCAAATTTATTGGTTTACTATTTTGAACTAAGAGGTTTTCCATCTAGGATTAAGTAATCCCTTCACTATACCAAAATTATGCTTTGAAATATAATGATACTTAATGCCTATAATGACAAACAACCCTACAAAAAACAATTTCATCAAAAATCGAATCTCAAAATGAAATTGATATTTTCTAAGAAAAATGGTGATAAATGTAAATAAGAAATAGGTGAAATAGATTGTTATCACTTTTGAATACTCCCATTTTATTTCATAAAATCTTTGTGAAATCACAAATGAAATTACCCCTGAAATTAATCCGGCCAGCAAAGTACCATATGCTGCTCCTAACATGCCCCAAAGATATATGAATGGAATATTTATAAGAATATTCAACACAATACTAACTAAGGTTAGCCAAGATGTTATTGATGTTTTTTTTGCATAAATCAATTGAGGCTGCTTTCCAAAAAAATAGGTGGCAAAAAGCATTGATAAAATACTCACAATTTCAATGGCTTCATGGTAGGATTTTGGGGTGAGAAGCATGATAATTTCTTCACTAAAAAGAGACACTATTAAAGCACCACTAATAGATAAATATATAAATGGTGTCAAATATGCCCCAATAGACCTTCCTCCTGCCTCTTTATCCATTTCAAACATTCGTTTATATACCTGCGGAGCAAACACATTCTGAACAGCGGTCATAAACGTAAAAACAATGTTGGCTATTTTCTGTCCCAAATTATAAATACCTGCTCCTCCTACTGAGCTGAGTAAGCCGATCAGATATTTATCGAATTGATTTCCGATTACGCCAAAGAATATTCGAGGCGTAAGCGGGAGGCTAATCATCAATGATTCCTTTAGTAATTGTTTATTAAAAACAAGTGGGAGCTCCTTAAGGAATCTTATCGATAAGACAATGAATACCAAGGCGCTTGATATAAGCGGACCCCAGATTAATCCTATTACGCCAAGCTTTAAATAAGCAACCAAAAATAGAGATAGCACTACTCCGATTAAATTCTCATCAATGGTATACCAGACATGGGCCTTTGCATTTTCAGTATTCTTTAAATAAATAAGAAAAAATGCCTTTAATGAGGTCATGCCAGTTGAACAATAAGACCAGAACAAGATATAACTATATTTTTCTGAACCAATAATCAATTTTGAAAGCGGCTCCTTAAAAATAAATGTAAGGATCGCGAAAAAAGCAAACGTAGAGATTACAAAAAGTAATGTTGAAAACAGAAGGCCGGCTCTTTTTTCCTTTTCTTCATTCTCATAGAAATTCCTCTCATAACCAATGGTTAAGCCGAAATTGGAAATTCCATTGATAAAAATCGCATATACTTGAGATAAGGCAAATACCCCAAATTCCTCAACAGTTAAAATCCTTGAGAAGATGGGTAAAGTCAGTATGGGGATTGCATTCCCAACGAGGACCGGAAGCATATAAATGAACCCATTTTTGAGTTGCTTTTCTTTGCTACTTTCTGTCATGCCGAATGCCGTGAAATTTCTTTCAAAATAATTCTTTGAATTGATTCATATTGACAGTATTTAGTCCTGAACACACCTTACAATGGTAAATGCCTCTGCCAAATTAACCCCTACCGATATCCCCCACCTTTGTGCTTGAATCATTAATGCCTCAGGAGAACGTGGATGTGGATAGGCTCTTTTCTCAAATTCATAACTTTGCATCCCAAGAATTTTAGCATTTACATTTTCTTCTGAAACACTGATGAACATATTTGGCAAGAAATGTCGTGGATCGGTTGGGGACCTCCATTCAGTACCCGATGGTGTTTCAAAAGTTATTATTGTTTTTACTTTTTCATGAGCCATTGGGCGACAAGCTGTAATTACAGCTTCAAAACATCTTTGGTGATCAATGTTTACGTCTCCGCCATGGTGAGTGAATATTATCTCTGGGGAAAAACCTTCCTTTTCTGCTTCAATAATCTTAATAATATCAAGCAGGGCAACGGTGTCGAATCTGTTATCCGGTAAACTGTAGATGCTTACACTCTGGTATCCAATTGCCTTCTGAGCAGACCTGATATTGGCATTATGAATTGCGAGTTCTTCCTTCCAAAGTTCGGGATCCCGGTTATCCGACCTGGATGTAATTCCTTCACCTAGTATGATTACATGGGCTATTACTCCATACTCCGTGATAAGTTTATTCATAGTAGCCCCTAAACCCAATAATTCGTCATCAGGATGAGCAACCACAATCATTATTCTCTTATTTCTCAACAAGTCAATTATCATATCGCCAAGGATTAGTTCTTATTATACTAGGGCAACAATTATCTTTAAAATCATCCAATCTTTTAAAAATTGAATCAGAATTAATCATCCCCAATTTTTCAATACAAAATGCGCTCAGGGGCTGACCAGGAAGAAAACAAGCAGCTGTATCAATGCCCAATTTTGTAGATGACACAAACGGAGTAAAGAATCCGGTATGTCCAAAAATCACACGGTATTGCCCCATGTAAAGTTCTTCATGTTGAATAAAGTCATACCGGTTAAAAAGCAATTGCTGAAGTGGAATATTTTCAATGTCTAAAAAATAATTTTCAGGAGATATACCACTATGTACTGCTACAAAAGAATCATCTTTCCAATAGGGTTTCAAACTAGTAAAAAAATCCGCGTAATCTGTAAGTAGTTTATTTTTCCCAGCCTCAAAGTCATTCATTCTTAATGATTTCAACGTAGCATATCCACCATATTTTGCAAGGTATTCTATCATTTTCGCATCATGAGGCTCCAGATTCATCCAGATATATTCATGATTTCCATAAAGAAAAGTACAGGGGTGTTGTTTATTCAAATCTAGTAAGAATTCAATTACAGCTTTAGGATCTTCTCCTTTGTCCAGGTAATCTCCTATAAAAATAAATTCAGGAGCTTTATCTAGCGTGAATATATATTTTATTAATACCCTGAGTTTGCTGATTTCTCCATGAATATCCCCGATTACGAATCTCATTCTATATCAGTTATATATTCCTCTAATTTTCCAAAATAATCCTCCCTCACAGGTATTATTTTCTTCAATTTTTCATTTGAAAGGAAAAAAGGGATGTAACCCTTTACAGGTTCAGAAATGTTTGCTTCCTGATTGGCAGTCCTTGTTTTTATGAATTCGAAAGTTTCATAAAAATCAGTTTCTTTACCATAACAGACATTATAAACATCAATTTTTTGCTTCCATTCATACTTCCTAATAAAATCTCTAATCATTAAACATAGATCATCGATATGAATCGTTTCCCAAAAAACTAAGTTTTTTGTTGAGATTTGGACAGGTTTGTCGTTTTTAAGATGATTGATCGTATTATAAAGAAATCCCCCTTTTTTATCTCCGCCGTATATCCCTGGCAAACGAAGAATGACCCCGATGATATTGCTGTTATTGCAGAAAAATGATGTTACACATTCGCCAATATATTTACTGAGGCCATAGGTATTTACCGGTGCAATTTCGCCACTCTCACTAACTGGAAGCTGATTTTTAGGGGAGTAAACAGTCATAGAAGATATATATATGATCTTAGCTGTTAGGTGATGATCTTTCAGGTATTGAAGAAATGACGCGTATCCCAACGTATTAACTGATAGGTCAGGATGTGTAAGATCACAAGTTGATAATGAATTCAATTTTGCAGCTAGTACTATAACCAGATCAAAGGAATGACCAAGGAGTGAGCTATAGCTTTGAGGATCTTCAAAATTAACCTGAAAATAATTTTCTTGCTGCGAGTTGACAGTACCTGTAAAAAATACTTCTGACTCCTCTTCCATCAAATGACTAGTTAGATGTCTACCTAAATAGCCTGTTCCTCCAACAAGAAGTATTTTTTTAAGCATTGTAGAAAATATTCTCCCAACGTCTATGCAAAAACAAGTTCTCTAATGGGCTCTTGATTGGACCCTTATAATTTGTATCATAGTAATCTAAATATGCTCTTACTGGATCAATACCGCCTTCTATTTCCATTATGGTAGTAGTTGAAAATCTGGGATTAATTTCAAATATCTTAATTTCATTTAATGGCGTGATGATAAGTTGTACATTGAAGGGGCCACAAGGCTTGAATACCTTGACAATCTTGGCTACCACAGCATCAATAGACGGATTATTTTCTGTGACGGCGATCTGGGTTATACCTTTCTTTTTAATTATTCTTTTACTACTAATACTTAATAGATCATTTAAGTTATTGGTTAAAGCACCTACCGTATATTCAATGCCAGTAAGAAGTGGTTGAATTAATATCTCTTCAGGTTTGTAACCTTCGAGCTTATAGTATGCATCCAGCTGGCTTTGATCATTTATCTTCATAATCCCACGGCTACCTCTTCCGGAGATGGGTTTAATGAAAATTGGGAAACCCAGTTCAGCATTATAATTATCACCAGTATAAGAAATGACATCTGAAATATTCTCTTTCTTTAAATACTGCATCAAGTCAAATTTATTCAGACAGAGTTCAGAAAAATCGGCAGTAGGACTGATAACCTTGACACCAGAAAATCCTTCAACAGTTCTTTTGGCAATGACGATCTCCTCATCAATCAGTGGGATATAAAAATCAATCCCGAATTGATCAATTAGTTTCTTGATTACAATCCAATAATTATCATCCGATACCATTGGGCATAAATGGAAATTCAGATCAGGATAAAGGTATTTTAATTGCGGATCAGCATCAACATAATGAATTTCGAATTCAGTACTTAAACTAGTATGCAAATAAGGGAACAGAGAGCCTCCAAGGCCCGATATAAGTAATTTCATATTAAATCATTTCCCAAGTTATCGGACTATCTGCTTCAATATCAATTTTTGCAGTTCTACCTACAACAACATGAATTAAAGAAGGCTCTATCCCATATCCAGGCCTTTTAACAACTATATCTATATCCTGAATAATTTCTCCTTTTGATATATTTCTTGAAGAAAGAATACTTCTACGTGCATTCTTAAAGAATTCCATTTCTTCTTCTCGAGGGCCATTTTTAATCCCATCACCCAAACTTCCTTCTATATCTCTAATTTTATTAACCATGTTAGCTAATTCATCCGGTTCAATGGCAAAGGCATGGTCAGGCCCCTCCATTTTCCGACTAAGAGTATAATGTTTTTCAATGACTTTGGCACCTAATGCAACAGCTGCACAAGCAATATGATCTCCCATGGTATGGTCTGAATAACCTGTAATCACATTGAATGCATTTTTAATCACATTCATTGCATTAAGATTTGACAAATGAATGGGTGCAGGATAAACAGAAGTACATTGGAGAATTATAATGTTATTATTTCCGTTTCCTCTAGATATATTCACAGCAGTTTCAATTTCAGATAATTTACACATGCCTGCAGAAAACATCAGAGCCTTTCCTGTTTTGCTTATTTCATCAATTAGTCTTACATCAACCATGTCAAACGATGCGACTTTAATAATTGGCATATTAACTCCAACAGCAATATTAATTGCTTCTGAATCACATGGAGAATCAAGAAAATCTACCTTACTATTTTTACATACTTCAGCAAGTTTCGTATGCCACGTACGATCAATTTCAAGCTTTTCAATCAACGTATATATACTTTCTTTATATAAACTTATATGAGGTGTTTTTTTTGAATAATGATTACTTGCTTTAAACGTTTGAAATTTTACGGCATTTACTCCAGCATCTGCTGCTTTTTCAATCATTTCACAAGCAATATCAAAATTACCATTATGATTACTGCCAATTTCAGCAATTAAATAACATGGGTCATTATTGGAAATTCTACTAAATGCTGTATTTATTATTGTCATTATCTTGTATTTAAATTTCTAAAAATATCACATCATTTTTTCAATGGAGATTTTATAAAAATGTCCATTAAGCTCAAAAAAGGCTGGATAACGTTCATTATCAACTGTCCTTAAAAGATTAAATTGAGATTTAATGCTTTCATTAATATCTAATCTACTATCCTTACTTTTCCTCCGTTTATAAAATGTACTTTCACCCGTTTGCACCTTACCAATTATATTACCAAAATCAGTTAAAAAATTCAGAATTATACTTATCGTAGCTTCACCTTGTGCTTGTCGAATTTCATCTATTAACTCATGTCCTTCGAGCTTTATCGTCTCTTGTAAATAGATATCTCCAGTATCAATTTCATCTGTAGCTTCAAATAGAGTAATGGGAATTTCATTTTTCCCTTCTAATATTTGCCATGAAACTGGAGACCATCCCTTACCAAGTGGTAAATAGCTCTCATGAACTACAAGATTATGTTTATTTAAATTCAATTTTGAGAATTTTTTTTCGCATGAAAGTAGACATAATATGTCCCCCTCTTCCACTTCATCATGATTGAAAAGTAAAATAGCATTGAATCCATTGGATTTACATGTATCTAAAAGTCTCTCTGCATAGGGGATAATCCATGAATTAGGATTATCTACTAATATTTGAATTTTCATATTCCAATGATTTAATCATTTCAACTATTCTCAAACCACTTTTCCCATCAATAATATTTTTATGATTTAAAATATTTATGTTCTTAATAATTTCCTTAATATCCATATTTCTTAAATCACCCGCGTCTACAATTGCATTTAATTTCTTATATCCATTGTATATATTTAATTGATTATCAATGTAATACCCTGAAACTGGGATACAGCCTACAGCCAAAATTTCAACTAATATTCCACTAGCAGGAACTATTGCTAAATCTGCTTTAAGCATTGATTCAAGCATTTCAACTTCATCTGCATGATGGATATGCGTTACTCTTTCGTTATTTCTAATGTAGTTTTCTAAATCCCTTAGATGTTTATAAGCAGATCCAGTAATTACTATTATTTCTTCAAAATGATTAATATGTATTATTTCTTGAACTACTTTCTTCGTTAGATTAATTTCATCAGCCCCCCCAAAGCAAATTAAAACGGTATTTAGCTTTTCTATTTTACGCTGAATTACCGCTTGCTTTAGAAACAAAGGTCTTAGTAATGCAAATTCTAATCCCAAGGCAAATTTAGTATTTGAAGCGGCATTGTAGTCACTCTTCGAAATTCCAGGTGCATGATTTATAATAAGATCCGCATTGAATTTTTGTTCATGCATATCATCTATGCAAATCAACTTAAAACATCTTTCTTTAACCGTTATGTGGTAATCAAAATCAAAGTTGTAACCATCTAAAACCACTATTTCATCACTACAAATTGCCTCGAAAAATTCTAATTCATGAAATATTTTAACTAGTTCAAATTTAGAATTTTCGAATTCTTTAACTATTTCATCTGGTATGAACTTACACACAAATTTTATTTCATAATAATCAACTAACATGTTAGCGAGCGAAATACATCTGACTAAATGCCCTAAACCAATCTCGGAACTGCCGTCAGTTCTTATTTTAATCTTACGCTTCAAAGTATCTTTCTAAATACCGGCCTGGCCACTTCTCCGACCAATTTATTTTCAACTCCTATTTGAATTGCTTCGTGAAGTTCAATCAATGTCTCTTTAAATGCCGCCACAAAATAGGCCACATCTTCAAACGTATGGCTAAAACAAGGCACAAAAGTTCCTTGAAATAAAATGCCTCGTTTAATCATTTCTTGCATGGCCAGAGTCCGCATGGCAGCACTTACTTGACCTTGATTATCCCGGAAATTAAAGGCCACCAACCAATTACATGGAGTAATATCTACAAATTGACTAGCTTCAGAATCCAAGATTGCTTGCTGACATTCTTTAATCAGAGCATCTCCAATTTGTTGATTATGACTAACTACGTTTTCTTGTTCAAATACATCTATTGTAGCATTTGCAGCAGCCATAGCATGAGTTTCTCCACCATGTGTTGTTGAAATTAAAAAGACTTTCTCCTCTCCAATTTTAGTAATTCCACCAAGTTCCATAACTTCTTTCCTACCTGTAAGTGCACAGAATGAAAATCCATTAGCAATTCCTTTACCCCAAGTTGCCATATCAGGTTTCAAGCCATACTTTGTCATGGCACCGGGAAAAGCCGTCTTAAAGCCACTGACCATTTCATCCATGATGAAAAGCGCCCCATGCTGATGTGCCAGCTCAATAGCGTCTTTTAAAAACTCAGCTGGACTTTGTTTACATGAACAACCATTTCCACACGGACTTTTTTCAGGTTCGGTAATCACACAAGCAATTTGTCCAGGGTATTGTTCAAATAATTGCTTTAGAGATTCTATATTACATGAATTAAATGTAACAGACAGTTCCGAAAATTCATTAGGCACTCCTTTATTACAAGCTGTGGTTCCAATAAACCAGTCATCGTAAGAATAGAATGGATGATCACCTGGAAATGCAACTAGTTTTCTTCCCGTAAATGCTCTTGCTAATTTAACCGCTGCCGTAGTGACGATTGAACCATTTTTAGCAAACTTAATCATATCATGCTGAGGGACTAAAGACAAAAATTTCTCAGCTGTTTCTTTTTCTAATACCGAAGGTCTTTGAAAATTAACCCCTTTTTCTAATTCTGCTCTAACCGCATCCAAAACTGGCTCATAAGCATGACCCAAGCTAACACTGGTTAAGCCCATGGAACAGTCCAAATACATATTTCCATCAATATCCCATAAATGAGCTCCTTTCCCATGGCTAATAGCTGCTGGAGAAAGTAAAGGGAATTGATCATCACCTTTAGAATAAGTATGAGCTCCTCCAGGTATTAAATTATGGATGGAATCTCTATATTGATTTGACTTTGAAAAATCATTTATCTTTCTTAAAACTTGTTTTTTCATATCTTCCAATTATGAGTTATTACTTAGAAAAAAACTTTGTACTTCATCATCATTCATATTAAATAAAGCCATTCGAATAGCATTACAATACTTACCATCATATTTACCGTGCATTTGATAAATTCCTTCCACTTGAAAACCTAATGATTTATACAATTTCACTGCGGCTTCATTATCCTCAATAACACCTAAGGTTATTTTCCTTAATCCCAATTTTTCAAAACAAAAAGAAATCACGGCTTGAGATGCTTCTTTTGCATACCCTTTACCCAAGTTATTTCGATCGCCCATTAGTATACCGTATTCTCCTAATCCATGCTTTTGATTTATTGGATCAATTTTGATATTTCCAATATGCAAGTTGTTTTCTTTGATCGTAATTGCCCAAAAATAAACTTTTCTTGCAATCATCGAGTTTACAAATGTCTTTAATTCTTTTTCCGAATAAGGAATCGGTGATTCCAAATACTTACAAATTTCACGGTCATTCAACCATTGTAAATAATTTTGGGAAATAAACTTTTCTTGCATTGGTTCCAATACAAGTCTATCTGTTTCTAGACGGATATTTTTATCTGATGGAGAAAAAATATGTACCATTATGATCAGAAATTCATTGGGAATTTTGTTGATACGAGGGAATGCTTAATCTTCATTATTTGTACCAGTGGATCTATTCTCTCGCTTACGTATTTTTTGTTCATCTGAAAGTTCTATCCCCTCATTTCGTTTTATATGTTGATTTTTTTGAAACAAGTGAGGTTGCAAATTTTCAATTTTTAAAATCTTTTCCCACCCAAAATAGACATCTGGATGAAAGTGTTGAAATACGTTTGTAACTACTTCAAAATCATCTTCTTCGTCAACCGTCCATCTTCTATTAGAGTAATCTATTTCATTTATTCTGTTAAAAATTTCATATTGACCTGAATACCTAATAATTGGTGTAACATGCTCTCTTTCAAAAGGTGATTTGGCTTCATTATATGCTTTTTCAAGGGCAGTAAATGAAAATACCTCCACATCCAGTCCATCAGGAAATGTTGGCGGATTTATGTTACTTGAATAATCACAAGAATTATTCCTGAAATCCTCAATCACTAAATCTATTATTTCTGGGTCAATTAAAGGACAATCTGCAGTAATCCTGAGTATGGTCGTTGCATTGAAAAATTTAGCTGCCTCATAATATCTACTTAAAACATCGTGTTCGCTGCCTCTAAATGTGTCAAAACCTAATGATTTCACAAAAGAAGCCAATATGTCATTGTTACTGTTCACTGATGTAGCAACAACAACTTTATCAATTAACTTAGCTTTAGAAACTCGTAAAAGTAAATATTCAATCAATGGTTTCCCATTGATCAACTTCATTACTTTGTTAGGAAGACGGGTAGATCCCATCCGGGCTTGAATAAATGCTATAGTCATTTCCAATCAGGAGTTAAATAAAAGTCTGGCTTCTTGAAGGTGATTCAACTGCACGGATAAAAATGCATTCCACTGTGGGTTACGATCAACTATATTTAGTCTTAAAATAATTGCAATTCGCCGCAAAACATCTGCAATCGCTAGCTCTGATATAAATGGGATCCATTGATTGTTTTGGGTCATACTTTGAGACAATACCCCCATCCAAATATTAGCAATTTCTTTAGGTGTTTTCCCAGTATTAACCACACTTTGCCTACACAATTTCAATGAAACAAAACCCAAAGCATACCCGGAATGCATTAAACGTATGGAGTCTAAATCAAGAAAGGAAGAAAGTTCTCCACCTTTCATAAGTATATTATGAGGATGTAAATCAAAATGGGAAAATTGGAATCTTCCAAGATTAATATCAGAATTGAATATTAATTCAACTTCTTTTTGAAGTAAATCTTTATTAGAAATCAGTAGTTCCCTATCTTTTTCTTGAAAAATATTATGAACATCAACTGGGTTAGAAAAATAGTCCTTAAATAATTTGAAATCATTTAATGAACGCATTTCTGGTATCTTTAAACCTCCAAAATTTAAATCAATTTCTGCTAAGTTATTAAACAATAGACCTACAGCTTCAGCAACAGAAATCAATTCTTGGATTGAACCAGAAAAAAATAATCCTTCATCAAATTTAAATAAAGACCAAACCTGATTGTTATACCTTATGGCTAAAGATTGGTCAAATGCAGGAATAAGGGTAGAAACTGGGATTTTTTTTGAGGATAAATTAGACGAAAGTTCACAAATCCCAACTATTTCAGCATAAGTGAGTGAATTCCCCCATTTTTTCAACAAAAATTTGCCTTCTGAAGTTTCAATACAAAAATTGTTGGAATTTATTTCTATTCCTCCTACTTGTTTGATATCATAAACAGATTCCCCTAATGCAGGAAAAAAATTTACAATTAAAGTGCTAATATTATTAGCACTTTCACCAAGACAATCATGCCAAATTGGTTTATTTGCTGAAAAATAATCAGATTCAAAAGGATTCATTAAAAATAACTTTTAGTTAATCCTCCATCAACCATGATACTTGAACCTGTGATGTAACTCCCAGCAGTTGAGCACAGGAACGTCACAGTATTTGCAATTTCATCTGGATTAGCAAATCTTTTAGCAGGAATCATATTTTGACTTTCTGCCAACACTTCATTGTAATTACGATTATTTGTTTCTGCACTTTGCTTTATAAGCGAGGATAAGCGATCAGTTAAAACACCACCTGGACATATTACATTTAAAGTGATATTATCTGAAGCAAATTCAAAAGAAACGGCTTTTGTAAAGGCTGAAACACCCGCCCGTAAAGTTGCAGATAATACCATTGTAGAAGATGGCTCTTTTGCAACAGTAGATGTTATAGATACTACACGACCCCATTTTTTATCTTTCATAAAAGGCAAAAAAGCACGTGTAAAACGAATAACACTAAAAAGATTTACTTGTAAAGCATCATCCCAAACTTGATTACTATGTTGTAAAACAGAGCCAGGAGGAGGACCACCAGCATTATTAATAAGGATATCAGGAGTACTATTCCATTCCTTTTCAATAAATTTTAATACCTTTTCTGGTAATTCTAAATCGATTACATCTCCTTGAAAATAAGATGCGGTATAACCCGATTTTGTCAAATTGTCAACCTCGGATTTCAATAAATCAGCATTTCGAGCTACTAATAATACTTTAGCTCCTTCTCTCGCTAAGGATTCAGCAATTGCCTTACCCATACCCTTACTTGCTCCTGTAATTACTGCTATTTTGTTATTTAATCCAAGTTCCATTTTATGAATATTTTCATTTATTTATCTTACCATTTTTCTTATTGTATGCAACCAAGTTTTCCATATAAACTGTTAATTGAGGCAAAGACTTACTTACCAAAGGCAAAACGTAATTTTCAATTTCATTCAAATATCTTTCCCTTACAGCGTCATCAGAGTTCAACCCAAGTATAAATAGATTATCAAGTTTATCTATAATTTTTACAATAGATAAAGAATGTGAAGTTGAAGAAATTGCTCCATAATAATTATTTAAATAAGTCGCGTTTTCTTGTAAATCTCTTTCTACAGTTAGTATTTTAATTGAATCGGCTACAACTTGGCCTACTTCAGATTTCAATTCTTCATGACTGATTGAAGAAACCTCTAACGCATTGTGAAGTAAGGAGATAGCACCTAAAGTTTTTTGTTCAAACTTTTGAGATAGCAATAAGGTCATACCAGCAACTCGAATGGGGTGAGCTAGATAAGCTTTCGGAGTTAAACCTGCATGATGATAATCTAAAGATGATGCAAAGGACAACACCTTTTTCAAATATTGTTGATCATCAAAAGATAAATCTTCTAATCCTGAATTCCATAGATTTTCTGAGAACCTCTCATTTTCAGGATTTTCAAGTGCATTCAACCTCTTTCCAATCTCTATTTCTATTTCTTCAAGAAAACCGCAAGTGAGCATACATTTCCCAGTTTAATGGATTACATAAATTTTCATCTAAGGAAACTAGCTCCTTTGGTATGTCAATAACATTGCCAACTGCAGATTTAATAGTTTCCTCTAATTGTACATAGTTATCAATACCAAGAATGACTCGATCAATAAGTGGATTTTGAAGGACATATTGAAGACATACTTGTAGTGGCGTGATTTTATTTTCAATACAAAAAGTACTTAAACCTTTCCATATAGTTTCCCAATTCCCAAAGAGCTGAATTTGTTCCTTGATATTCATCAGCAGCAAGCCTTGTAAATATACTGATCTTGCATGAATTTCAATGTTTCTTTTTTTTAGCTTCTCAAGTGTATTATCAACTAATAATCGTCCATCAATAATATTGAATGGTACTTGAACTAGATCGACATTAAAATTAGCTAAAATAAAATCTACTTCTTTCGAATCATATACAGACACTCCAATTTTAGTAATTAGACCTTTTTCTTTTAGATCTGAAAGCTGATCTAACAATCTTCCTATCTGTGGATCAAAAAATAATTTTGGATTGTGAATAAGAACTCCGTATAATTTGTCAATTTTTAATCTCGTTAAGGATTCAAATACGCTTTCAGAAAAAGAATCATTAATTAAAATATTTTTACCTGTTTTAACCTTAGTAACAACATTCCAATCTTTTAATTTCAAATTTCCTAGTTTCTCTTCAGCATCTCCATAAGATGGAGCTGTATCAATAAAATTTATACCATTATTTTTTGCCAGATTTAAAATTTCATGAATTTGCGGTATAGATAATTCATCACTCTTATTCGTTAAACCATAAGATGAGCCAAACTGTGCTGTTCCAAGACAAATTTTTCCTAATACATTTTCCATAACGATCTTAATCAAAATAAATTCTGATAACCAGATGGTTTTTTAATCGCGTCCACCACAAATTTCTGCTCAATTGGTGTCAAGGTCGCAAACATAGGAATGCTGATGGCTTCTGAATAATAGGATTCCGCTTGAGGAAATTCTTTGCGATCGTAGCCAATGGACTCATAATACGGATGTGTATATACGGGAATATAATGTAGGTTAACTAGAATGCCCGCTGTTCTAAGTTTTTCGAATAGCTGACGGTGTGTAATACCCTGTTTGTTTTTCTTTATACGAATGATAAACAAATGCAGTCCCGAATAAGTATCAGGGTGCTGCCAAGGTAACTCAATCCAATCTTCTTGCAATAACTCATTATAACGAGTAGCAAGCGCATGTCGAGCTGCGACAAATTCATCCAAACGCTTCATTTGACTTAAACCTAATGCCGCTTGAATATCTGTCATTCGATAATTATAACCCAACTCTATTTGTTGATAATACCAAGGACCATCTGGCGCATGTGTCATTTCACTGGCTTGTCTGACAATACCATGACTTCTGTAACGATTCAAAGAAATGGCTAGTTGTGGGTCATTGGTCAGGCACATACCCCCTTCACCCGTGGTGATAATTTTCACTGGATGAAAACTAAATACGGTAATATCTGAATATTGACATCCTCCTATCGCCTTTCCTTTGTATTTCCCTCCAATCGCATGTGAGGCATCTTCAATAATACGAAACCCATATTTTTGACCCAAAGCATGAATCTTATCCATTTCACAAGACTGACCAGCCAAATGAACTGGAATGATAACCTTGGGTAATCGTCCAGCTTTTTCCGCTTTAACTAACTTCTCTTCTAAAGCGATCACAGAAATATTATACGTAGCTGCATCTATATCCACAAAATCCACATCTGCACCACAATACAAAGCACAATTTGCTGAGGCAACAAACGTGATAGGACTAGTCCAAACCAAATCTCCTTTTCCCACTCCCAAGGATAAACAAGCAATATGTAGCGCACTAGTAGCACTATTTACCGCAAAAGCGTATTGGGCATCACAATAATCGGCTACCGATTTTTCAAAGGCTGGTACCGCCGGTCCTTGTGTAAGAAAATCAGATTTAAGAACATCAACTACTGCCTGTATATCCGCTTCGGATATATCTTGGCGTCCGTATGGTATCATAATAATTGTATTTCTTGGGTTTTACCTTCAAGCTCTTGCTGGTGCAATTGAGCAATATGCTGTTTTACCGTACCTAAATTTCTCCCTAATAATTCACTGACTTTCCGATTGGATAAACTCATATCTGCAGGTCTTTTCACTAAATTAGTTTGGGATTGTAAAGTACTCTTGTGGATGAGTGATTTATCTAAACCAAATTCATCCGCGAGTAAGACCCCAAATTCATATTTTGAAATCCTGTCATCACTTACCACATGAAAAATACCCTTGGCCTTTTTATCCAATAAGTCATGTACAGTTTGAATCAGATTTTCTGCTAAAATGGGCGTGTAATGCACATCATCAAATAAGTGAAGTGTTTGATGATCCCTTAAAGCTTGAATGATGTAATCACTAAAAGATTTACGGTAGGAAGTTCCCCATCCGTAAAAATTCGTGCGAATCAGTAAGGCATTGGGGTTAATTTGTAAAACAGCCTTCTCTGCTAATGCCTTGGTCTGCCCATACACATTGATAGCCTGAGTAGGCACTTCTTCAGACAACATGGAAGCATTCCCTTCAAAAAGATGGTCTGTAGAAATATGTACCAAAGGAATTCCTAAACGTTTCGTGGCATTCGCCACTAAACTTGATAATTCGACATTGATGTGGTATGCCAAATCAGGTTTGCTTTCACATTTCTCTACACTGGTTAAACCAGCAGTGTGTATTACCACTGAAGGATGTACAGCCTCCAATTGCTTCATCAAAATTGCCTCAGAGGTAAAGTCAAGGGAAAGTACATGACCCCCTTGTGGATGAATTTGTCTTTCGTTCAATCCAAGATAAACGCTATATTCGTTCCTCTTGGAATAAAACCAATTGACTGCTAACAGTCCAGAACCTCCAGTAAGAAAAATGGAAGGTTTTTGACTCATTATATTTGACCTATCTTGAGTTTATTTTTTTCGATCCAAGCTTTTAATTCTTCTACTGACATCCATTCAGAATTGTTATCGGAAGAATATGTGAAATCATCTGGCACCGATTTACCTTCTTTGATACGTAATGGATCTGATGACCATGCGTGAATAGCCGGTAAAATTTTATAATAGGTATCGTACTCAAATGTGTGAGGAGCATCTTCCACACCAATCATCTGCTCGTGTATTTTTTCACCTGGACGAATTCCAATGATGACTTGTTTAGCATCAGAGTCTACCGCTTTAGCGATATCACCGATGGTCATGGATGGAATTTTTTTCACATAAATTTCTCCCCCTAACATATCATCAAATGCCTTCCAGACTAATTTCACACCCTCCTCTAAGGTAATCATGAAACGAGTCATACGAGGATCTGTAATGGGAAGCTCACCCGTTCCTGCCAATTTGTTAAAAAATGGTATCACTGAACCACGTGAACCCATCACGTTGCCATAACGAACGACGGAAAAAGTAGTTTGATTTTCACTGACATTAGAATTTGCAGCAACGAATAATTTATCGGAAGCTAATTTAGTAGCCCCATATAAATTGATTGGATTACTCGCTTTGTCTGTCGACAAGGCCACCACTTTTTTAATACCACTCTCAATACAAGAGTCTACTAAATTCATGGCACCATTGATATTCGTTTTGATACATTCGAAAGGATTGTATTCTGCTGTAGGAACAATCTTGGTAGCTGCCGCATGCACCACATAATCAATACCATCCAAACAACGAGATAAACGATCTTTGTCACGGACATCACCAATCACAAATTTAACCCTTGGGTCATTGGAGAATTTTTGAGCCATTTCCCATTGTTTCATTTCATCTCTCGAATAAATGACAATTCTTTTGGGATTGTATTTTTCTAGAGTCATTGGAACAAAGGTATTACCGAATGAACCTGTGCCTCCAGTAATTAGAATTGAAGAGTTTTCTAACATTATAATTTAATTAATATGAACGCTACAAATATATTTTTTAATCTTTAAATACTTGATAATCTGAATTTTGAATCGTTTAGCTAGCTAAATTAATTCAATAAATGAAAATACGATCCTTTAAAATTCTCCAAGAAAGAATGCTGCTCTTGACTAGCATACACCGCGACTCGTATTTTTTTCTGAGGAATAAGCCCTTCTGCTTTTTGAATTAATTGATACAAATAATTTTTGTCCACATCTCCAATCAACACCAAATCTACAAAGGGGGAATCTTTGCCCTCCGCTAAATCACCTGTTAGGTATACTTTTTCTACATTCCCTAATTTATCAATCACCTGCTCGATGATTTGATCCAAGCCCACAAATTGCATGATGATTCCCCGCAAAGAACTGAACATAGGGTGGGCTGTATTTACCGCATAGTGCTTCACCTTGGAGTTGTCTGGATCTACCTGAACTTTAATCAGGTGCATTTCATTCAACTTATTCAATTCCAAACGTACGGTATTACTGCTCACGCCCAACTCCCTTTCTAAACCACGTAAGTAAACCTTACTTGCTGGGTTAAGCAGGAGTTTGGTCAATAGCTTGACACGAATTTTACCTGAAAAAATGGAGTCTAATTGCAAAGGAAAAGGAATGGCTTGCTACGGCTTCGCCAACCTGACTCACATATTGAGTGAGCAGACTGATACAAAATTGAGTAACAAAAATATACATTTTAGATTAAATAGGGAAATAAAATTTATTTTGTGGTAATAAATTCAACAAAGGCCCTCATAGGCTTCAAATTCCTTATTTTTGCGGTTTAAAATGACCCATAAAGCGATTATTTGGTACATATAAATAGCAGAAATTATATTCAGAATTTCTGCAATCATGTTGATTAATATGTTTCATTTATATGACTATTGAAGATTTTAAACAACGGTGATTATATGATAAAACCTATCAAATTTTTTCTTTGATTTTCCTAGTTAAGCTAACTTTAAGGATTAATTATTTTTAATACCAATCATTTAATATTCACTGGCATTACAGATTTGAAATTTCGATCAGAGTGTGACAAATTCAATTATTTTATATTACTTCACCATTGATTCGGAACAATTTACAAAATCATAGGAGGAACAAACTCTATCTAGTTTGCGAGGAAAATGAATATTGTTAACGGTGAATTACAAATAGAGGGAATTTAATTAAAAATTAATTACACAATGAAAAATAAAATACTAAAAAAAATCTTCCGACCTTATATTCTTAAAAGAATCTATTATGAAAGACTTGGTGAGCCGTTTATATATAATTTAGCCTCAATTTTCAATCTCATATTCGGGAACTTTAGATCTAAAGTTGAATATGATTTAGTCCCTCGCGAACCATACGCTTACAGTATTTTAGCTGCCGCTGATTTTGCTATTGCTAATAATATTAAAAAAATTGCAATCATTGAATTTGGGGTTGCTGCAGGAAATGGACTACTTAATATGTGTTATATCGCAGAAAAAGTACAACAATTGACAGGTGTGGAATTTGAAATTTTAGGATTTGATACTGGTGAAGGAATGCCATCTCCAACAGATTACAAAGATCACCCAGAAAAATATTTTACTGGAGACTTTCCGCTTGTTGATCGTGAAAAATTGATTAATAGCTTACCTAAAAATGCTAAATTGATTTTAGGTAAAATTGGTGACTCGCTTAGTGATTTTGAAAAACATTGCACATGTCCAATAGGATTTGTGTCCGTAGATGTAGATTATTATACTAGTACCGTTGATTGTTTGAAAGTTTTTAAATTATCCCCAGATAAATATTTGCCCTACGTATTCACCTATTTTGACGATGTTTATAATATTGATCATAATGACTATTGCGGCGAACTTTTGGCAATTAATGAATTTAATACAGAGAATGAATTTAGAAAAATTACGAGAGCAACTCTATTGAATCAAACTAGAATATTTAGACGTAGTCCATGGACACATCAAATTTATCTAACACATATTTTTGATCATAATAATAGATCTTTAGAGTATATTGAAGGTAAAAGAAATAAAATTACAGTTTTAGAAAATCCCTTTCTTTAAGTTCTACTTTCAATTATTCATTAATTTGAAAAAAAATTGGTTTGATTGAATAAAGGAATCCACAATGAATTTGGATTCCTTTATTCTTTTATTTTCATTAGATAAAAATGGTTTCCATCCAATAAACTACAACACTGAATTAAAATTCCCCCCAAGCTTTATCAAAAGACTAACTTCTAAAATAAAGCTGTGAAATTCAAAAATAGGTATTCCTGTTATTGCTAGACCAAAACGATACAATATTGAAAACAAAAATTTAAATTTCAGCTTTAAGAGCGGCATGATATTTATTTTGTGGTAATAATTTCAACAAAGGCCCTCATAGGCTTCAAATTCCCTATATTTGTGACATCCAATGAACCATGAAGCGATTATTTGATTTACTTTTAGCCCTCATTTTGTGCCTAATTTTGGCAATCCCAGCTATTTTCATCGCTTTTTTGGTACGATTCACCTCCTCTGGCCCCATCATTTACTGGTCGACTCGCATAGGTAAAAACAATGTCACTTTCCCCATGCCTAAGTTTAGAACCATGCTGACCCATACTCCTGTGGTGGCCACCCATTTATTGACCAATCCTGATCAATTTCTAACGCCCATTGGTTCTTTTCTCAGAAAATCGAGTTTAGATGAAATACCCCAGTTGTGGTGCATCCTGAATGGCGATATGTCTTTTGTGGGTCCTCGTCCATCACTACCTAGCCAAACCGACCTGAACACTGCCAGAACCGAAGTATCCGTTCATACACTAGTACCAGGACTAACGGGTTGGGCACAAGTGAATGGTCGTGATGAAATTCCAAATGAACAAAAAGTGGCTTTCGATGCCGAATACCTTCAAAAACAATCATTTTTCTTTGACCTAAAAATCATGTGCCTTACTGCTTGGAAAGTGGTGAAGCGGGATGGGGTGGCTCATTAGTTATTAGGGTTTAGATATTAGTGATTAGTGGTACTTATCAGGTTTATGATATTCTACTAATTTGCCGTTTAATATGAGTATTTATTAGGAGATTTATTGATTGAAAATCTGTTGAGTGAATTCCCAATTGAAATGCCCGAAATTTTTTCATGATAAACCTGAATAAAAAAATACGAATACCCACTTTATACCGCTATACGCCGACTCTCTATGTTGCCTAAAAAGAAATGGACGCTGTTGCCTCCTCCAGAAAAAGAAGCATTACAACAGCTTTCGGATGAATTAAGTACCGTTAAAAACCCTTATTTTTTGCAGTTACTTTTATCTAGAGGCATACGAAACTTTGACCAAGCCAAAGCTTTCATGCGGCCAGAATTAACATCCATTCATGATCCTTTCCTCATGAAAGATATGGACAAGGCAGTAGAAAGATTGGGGATAGCCTTAGAAACTGGAGAGAAGATCTTGATTTATGGTGATTATGATGTAGATGGAACGACGTCTGTGGCTTTGGTTTACGGGTATCTAAGTGAAATTCTTGGAGCGGATTGTGACTACTACATTCCCGACCGTTATACCGAAGGCTATGGTGTTTCACAGGCTGGAGTTCAATATGCTAGAGATAATGGCTACAGCTTAATCATTTCGCTAGACTGTGGTATCAAAGCCCATGAAAGAGTCGCTTGGTGTAATGAACAAGGTATCGATTTCATCGTGTGTGACCACCATTTGCCAGAAGAGCATTTACCTGAAGCTTTGGCTGTCCTTGATCCTAAAAGAAAGGATTGCGCCTATCCCTTCAAGGAATTGACAGGCTGTGGGGTAGGTTTCAAACTTCTTCAAGCCTTTATTGAAGCCAATTATTTAGAAACAGAACCACTCTGGGATAGAATTGATTTATTGGCTTGTAGCATTGCAGCGGACATGGTTCCTATTACGGAAGAAAACCGAGTATTTGCCTATTTTGGTTTAGAGAAACTAAGTAGCAACCCTTCTCCTGGATTAGCATACCTACTTCAAAATGCGGGGAGAACAGCTCCCATCCAAGTAACGGATATCGTCTTTTCCATCTCCCCAGTCATCAATGCCGCAGGTAGAATGGACCACGCGCATGGTGCCGTCAAATTATTATTAGCATCCGACACCATGGAAGCTAGCCAGCTAGCCGAAGCTGTTTTGAAACAAAATCAAAGTCGGAAGGAAGTTGAAAAGGAAATCGTCCAACAAGCCCTTGAAATCTTTCAGCAAGATCCTTTCTTACCCAATGCCTTTTCTACGGTACTTTTTCATCCTTCTTGGCATAAAGGTGTAGTGGGAATTGTGGCTAGTAAAATACAAGAACATTACTACCGACCGACTATTATTTTAACGGAATCACATGGCCAATTAGTTGGTTCGGCTCGTTCTGTCAAAGGTTTTGATATTCATGCTGCTCTAGAATCTTGCGCAGATTTATTGGTTCAGTTTGGTGGCCATACCCATGCCGCAGGCTTACATCTTAAACCAGAAGATTTACCTGCTTTCATTCAGAGATTCGACGGATTAGTTAAAATAGGTTTAACAGGAAATCCCCCTCAGGCAGAATTATTAATCGATATGGAAGTTCCACTTTCTGCACTTAATCTAACGTTTCATGATAAATTATTGATTCGACTATCTCCTTTTGGACCAGGAAATATGATTCCTCTTTTTCAAAGTAATCAGCTTTTTCAAAGTGCTCCTCCCACCATAATGAAAGAAGCCCACCTGAAACTATTTGTTCAAGATCGTCCTGAAAATCCTGTGATGGAAGTTATCGCTTTTAACCTGAAAGCTGATTTTTATGAAGGATTGATGGAGGCTTATTTGAATCAAAAGCCCATTTCATTGGTCTATCATCTGGAAGTGAATGAGTTTAGGGGAAATCGAAAATTGCAGTTAAGGGCTTTGGATATGGCTTAATATGGTGGCTTCGAGGGCCTCAGCCACCAGAGAGCCTCAGCCTATTTTTAATAATGTAAACTATTCTCTTCTATACTGACTTTGAGAGCCTCAGCCACCAGAGAGCCTCAGCCACCTTTTGATAATAATTTCACTTCACATTCAGAGTGGCATCGAGAGCCTTGGTCATGGTGGCTTCGAGTGCCTCAGCCACCGCAGAACTTTAGCCACCTTTTATTAATTTCACTTCAATTCGAGAGCATTAGCCACAATGATTATTATCACCTATTTCTTAGATTTAACCAGACATATTTGGTAGCTGAGGCTCTCGAAGCTACCAGTATAATGGAAACCTTCGTGATTGGTGGTTAGGATTCTATGAGGGCAAGCAATATGGTGGCTTCGAGGGCCTCAGCCACCAGAGGACTTTAGCCACCTCAGAGCCTCAGCCAATCTGATGTTCGACATCGCTGAAGTTGAATAGCGGATTAACGGATTATACACCCTTGCTGGCTGAGGATCTCGAAGCCAGCATACTATATCCAATATTCGACATTACAAATGTCGAATAGCAGATTCGCGAATTTCAACTACTTAATTTTCCATTTGACATAGCCAGAGGTGGCTTCGAGGGCCTCAGCCACCGTAGGACTTTAGCCACCTCAGAGCCTCAGCCAATCTGATGTTCGACATCGCTGAAGTTGAATAGCGGATTAACGGATTATATACCCTAGCTGGCTGAGGATCTCGAAGCCAGCATACTATATCCAATATTCGACATTACAAATGTCGAATAGCAGATTCACGAATTTCAACTACTTAATTTTCCATTCGACATAGCCAGAGGTGGCTTCGAGAGCCTCAGCCACCAGAGAACTACAGCCACCAGAGAACTACAGTCATCCGAGAACCAAAGCCACCAGAGAACTACAGTCATCCAAGAACCAAAGCCACCAGAGAACCTCAGCCACCACAGAACTGATAATTGTCATATTTAATTCTAATAGCATCACTTAGTTTTGAAGCAAAGGCTTTACATGATGGGAAAGAAAACAATCATTTGGTTCAGTAGGATCTCCTTATTTATAATATATTTCTGGTTTGGAGCATTAAAAGTGGCTGGAATATCACCTGCTGAAAAGTTGGTTGAACATTTGTATGAAGCTACTTTGCATAAGACATTGAGACTTGACACTTTCTCCTTTTATTTCGGATTTATTGAATGTGCATTAGGCTTAGTTTGGTTGTTTCCAGCATTCACTACATGGGCATTCTATGCCTTGATATTGCACCTTATCACCACTTTTCTTCCTACCGTCTTTCTCCCAAATGATACTTGGCAATTCATTTTTACCCCTACTTTGATAGGACAATACATCATTAAAAATCTTGCACTTTTATCTACTGCATGGTTTATACGTGAGGCATATACAGTGGAATTAAAAATTCAACATGAATCTTTGTGAGATAAGACAGCTATATACCAATGCTCTATGGTGGCTGAGGCACTCGAAGCCACCGCATCAAATCTATTAGATATCCCCAATCATGCTGGCTTCGAGTACCTCAGCCACCATGATTGTTATTTATATTTAAATGGTTTAAGAATTTTATGAAGTGTAGTTAACCATTCGATTTAGCTTATCCGTAAAATGTGGCACTTCGGTGGCTGAGGCTCTCGAAGCCACCTTATTTATACTATTATCCCAAGTAGCTAATGCCCTATGGCATAGGCTCTTTGGTAGCTGAGGCTCTATGGTGGCTGAGGTTCTCGAAGCCACCTTATTTATACTATTATCCCAAGTAGCAAATGCCCTATGGCATAGGCTCTTTGGTAGCTGAGGCTCTATGGTGGCTGAGGCTCTCGAAGCCACCATATCTATATTATTTTCACACCATGATTCCAGATAGCTGAAACCCAAAGTTGGCTGAGGCTCTTTGGTGGCTGAGGTTCTCGAAGCCACCTTATTTATACTATTATCCCAAGTAGCTAATGCCCTATGGCATAGGCTCTTTGGTAGCTGAGGCTCTATGGTGGCTGAGGCTCTCGAAGCCACCAATAATCAATCCTCCCCTTTTTCCTTTTTCTTGACGGGAAAAATAAAAGCTGCTCTCTTGGGTCCAGGGAAGGCAACATTACCTTTTAAGCCATGCCATAATACTCGATTAAATACAACATCATTATTAGCATCTTCTTTTTCAAAATTGAAAAGTTCCGATTGCCTTTGCCATTCATTACGAACAACATTTTTCTCCAATAAGTTGATTTGAGGAATTATCGCTTTAAATTCGAAAGGCTTAGCCACAGCATCAAAACTCCTCCACATGGGCATAGCTGCAGCATCATACTGCGTCATAGGTGGTAATCCTAAAATAAGCTCCATCGTTCGTAACATAGAACTGGTGGTGTACATGGTATGATCAACAAAATTCCTTTTCACAAAACCTCCCGCTACATAGGCCGTACTCCGATGTGCATCCACATGATCAGCCCCGTTTTGTGCATCATCTTCTAAGATAAATACAGCCGTTTCATTCCAAATAGGACTTTTTGCTAATGTTTCAATTAATTGCCCTACCGCTAAATCATTGTCGGCCACATGTGCATAAGGTGTTGGCCTTCCAATCCGCAAACCTTCCGTATGGTCATTTCCCATACGTAAAGAATTAAATCTTGGTACTCGATTCTCTTTGACCATTTGCTCAAATTCCTTCTTCCAAATGGCTAAGCGAGTCGTGTCTTGAATAGCTAAATTGTAACTTGGGAAAGTAGGATGAAAACGATTATTCAATACCGGTATATTGGCCTTTCCATTGGTTACAAACTCGCCATATGTCCTAAAAGTCACACCATATCGGTTACATTGATCCCAGATATATCCATTTTTATTTTGAGATACACTACGCTCTGCCTCTCCATATATTCCACCACCTCGGCCACCATAACTAGTAGGCCAACTTTTCTCCATGTAATCAGTGGCATAAGCTCCCATGGTCCAATGGTGGCCATCTGCACTCACTTCAGCATCTACATAAAAGTTATCCAGCAATACAAATGACTCAGCTATGGCATGTTGATTAGGCGTATATTTTCTTCCAAAAAGCAATAAAGTAGTATCCCCATTTCCTCCTTTAACATCTGCTAAAACTTGATCATAAGTTCTATTTTCTTTAATGACATAAAACACGTATTTGATAGGGGAAACTTGCCCAGCTTTCATAGGTATAGGAAAACCTGGAGCTAGCTTATCTGCCATCTCTGACTTTTCAGGCTGATATGCCGAGTTTTCATAAGCGGCTCGCGTATAAACAGGCAATTCTTGAGGTTTTGGTCTAGGAATGACACTCATCGTTCCTTTAAACATGGAACCGATGTACTGCACCTCCTTGGGAGCATTTGAATCACCAGCATGTAAATTTACTTCTTCTCCTCTCCGAACAGGTCTAGGGCCATAAGGATTGGCCATGGAAGTATTTCCTTTTCCATTGATAACCCAAATTTGATTGTTGATTACTTTGACATTACTAGGATACCAACCTACTGGAATAAATCCTTTAGCCTGACTTTTTCCAGGTACATTGACATCAAAAACAGCCAAACAATTATTATCTGCATTGGCGATATACAAGTAGTTATTTTTAGGATCTATCGCTAAACCATTGGTAGTAGATCCTGCTGGAGAATTAGGATATAAGGCCACATCCAAAGTCTCAACAACTTTTTGAGAGGACAAATCTATCACTGAAACACTGTTGTCATTGGCATTACAAACCATCAAAGTTTTACCATTTGGATGCAGCACCATTTCATTAGGATTATCTCCCACTTCAATAGATTTTTTCCATAAGTTCGTTTTTAAATCAAAAACCAATACCTGGTTGCATCCCCAACATGAAATATACAGTTCATTATTAGAAGGACTCAACAAACACATGTAGGCTTCTCCATCCAAGCCAAATTGCTTCAGTATTTGATTACTTTTAGCATCAATGATGTATAGACTTCGGTTATCCCGCGTCACAACATACAAACGCTGACGGGCATCATCAAAAGCTAATCCTGATGGGGCAATTCGGTTAGGCCAAGCATCTCCTAATTTGATATCACCTAATAAACTCAGTTTTCCTCCTGATACTCCCAGTCGAAGTATTTTATTATCATGCCCTCCTGAAACGAATAATTGGGAATCATCTGAATTAAAGGCTAATCCATACCAGGCTTTGGCCACTATCATAGAATCTACCACTTGCTGCTTGGCCAAATCGATCAGGTAAACACTATGCTTACTTTGGCCGTTATTAGTCACAGCAGCCCATTTTTTGGAATGACTTATGACCATATTAAGCGGAAGGTCGCCTAATGGAAACGATTTACCAGCTGGACTCAATTTCCATCCGTTGGGTAAAGAAACGGTAGCACCTATATGCTGAGAATATGATAGAAAAGAAAAGCAGCAAATGCCTAGTAATAAACAGAGCTTTTTCATGGTTCAAAGGAGGTTTAGATCAACAAGTTAAGGGAAGTCCTTAGCAATACCAATAAGCGTACATAAACTGTTTGTTAAATAAGCCTATACTCCTCTAAATCAAGCTATAAGCTTATTCGAACAAAGGCTCCTGTATTCAATTTTTCGGCTTTGAACGGTCCATAATAGTCGAAGTTCATACCGATACCATACGTAAACTTTTGGCGACTAATCCCAGCACGGAATGTATAACCACTTCGGGCATGAATTCCTCCATCCAACACTTGATTATATAAAACTTGGGCTCTGGTGTAAAGCCTCGTTTTAGGACTCAAGGAAGGCTTGAATTCCGCCAAACTCACCACTTCCATATTAGTGGTTGGTAAAAGACAGATATTAGGAGACACCAAAAGCAACCAAGTAGGATTTGCTTTAAAATATTGGACACCCAATAAGGGCACTAGTCCCAATTTAAAATGCCACTGTGCTCCCGCACTAGCCTTGAAATTATTACCTAATTCGTAGTTTATGGAATTCACTACCACAATCTCCGTTTCTTCATTTTTATTATGATAATCCACTGCCCCATTAGTCACATTAAAAAAAGAGAATTTCCCTTTGGCATCCATGGGCTTATTTAGAATTAATTGAAAATTCGTTCGATTATTTCCAAACATAACCTCTACAGGGATAGGTGCAGGTGGAGGGCCAGGTTGCTGAGCAAATAAAGATGTAACACTAAAAAGAAGCGTACATCCCAAAATTAAAAGGCTATTTTTCATGGCGACAAAGATAAAAGGGAATTTTTGACAACAAACGATATTCTGCGCAGAGTCAAGCATAAAGCGACAAAAGCCCTAAATCTTCAGGATGAAAATAGTTCAACTAATTAAAAAACATCTCGTCGACCAAAGATAAGGCGCGCTTATCTTTAGCGGGATGCCATCCAGGTATCTTCTCCAATGGCTTAACCACGATTTTGATGTATTTAATGGTAGATACTTTAAATTTTGTCCCAATCAATGGGAGCGTATGTGGGAAATTTTCTTTGGGAATGGCTGGCTTAAACTTGGATAATAACTTCCATTGGTTTTCTACACTTGCACCCCATATCTCCACTAATTCAGGAGGAAATATTCCTGTTTGCGTTTCTACCATGATTCTTAATTCAACAGAAGATAATGAAATGGCTTGTTTAAACATAGATACTAAAACCAAATCATTGTTTCTAACCCCAGCCCAGTTATTTGCCCAAGCTGGACTATTGGCATTAAATGAGCCTAACCTCCCATCAAAAAATGTTTTTGCACCTGCCGCCTGATGCACCCGATTAAGTGGTGTTAATAAAACGACACTATCTGGCCTAAAATGTCCCCTATAAAAATCAAAGCTTGCTTCATCACTGCCTATCCAACCTGGCTTAAATGCCCTAGCTCGAATGGAAGTATTCTGATTCAAACGTAAATTTCCTGCAAATATGGGTGATTTGGCACTATCGGGTATACTGCCATCCGTGGTATAACGGATTTCAACTCCTTTAATGGGGTGCCCTAATTGAGCTACAATATATTCATCAAAAATGGTCGATGGATTTTTCACCTGAGGGGGATTCAATTTTAAAGGATTGCTGCCATCATCCTGAAAACCTCCTACTACCTGAATTCCTCGCAATTGCTTTTGAAGTAATGAGATATCTTCTCGACTCAATCCAGCGTCCCAAACATAAGCCTTTTTTAAGTTAGGTATTGCTTTTAAAGCCGATGCTAATCCTGCGGCCTTTAATTTAGTTCCAGATAGGGACAAAACCATCAAGGCTTTCATTCCTGCCAATTCTTTCAAACCCACCTCGGTCACATCTGTAAAATTCAAATTCAAGGTATGCAAGTGTTCAAATACTTTAACAAATGCCAGATCAGCATTTTGAACAGGCATTTTTGCCAAACTTAATGTTACTATTTGTTCCTTAATCTCCTTTAATTCCTCCAGTTTAGGGGCTTTGTATTGCGCCTTATTAAAAAAGTTTACCGATAAAGCTGGAGAGTCTTTGGCAAAAAGCATGATGGTTCTATACTCATTGGAAAGCTTTTGAATCGTATTTTCATCCGCTTCTTGGAAGTCATATTCCAACTCTGATGGACCAGATGCTGAGGCTAACAATTTGGCAGATAAGATCCGCAAGGAATCGTTAGATGCTAAATCCACAACCTTTTTGGTAAATGAGGCCTTCTCCTTCACCCACCAGCTTAATAATTGCAATTCATCATCACTCAATTGAGGCTTGCCAATAGGTGGCATGTGCTTTTTGTCGTCAATGGATAAATGCGCTCGCTGAATTAACAAACTTAATTCAGGTTTACCTGCCACATACAATGGGCCCGTTTTTCCACCTTTGGTAATGGATTTAGCATCCGTCACTAAAAGCTCCCCTTTAATTTTATCGGGATTATGGCAAGCCACGCATTTCTTTTCTAGGATAGGTTGCACCAAATCCTGAAACACGATTGCTTCCTCCAAGGGAACAGCTTTATTTTTAAGCAATGGTTCCAACACAAAATTTCCACCATGGGTTAAATTCCCACCAAAGTGCCCCACCAAGATCAACAAAAGCGACATGGAAATTGAAGTGATTTTGGCCATCGATGATTGATACCATTCTTTGCTTCGAATCCAATACATCAAAGAGGCAAAAATATAAGTAGCTACACCTAACCAGCGATGCCAATATAAATCCCCTCCGCCATATCCCGGTTCTTTGGCTAAAAAAATACCCATAATCACCGTTAACGCAGAACTCAATGCTCCTGCCAATATGAGCCATTGGGTAAATTGTAAATAGGTCGCATTCCTAAGGAAGTAGTCATGAAAACGGAAAAATTCCATGAACATGGCCAACAAAAGCAAGACGATGGGAAAGTGTAAAAGAAGCGTATGCAGTCGGCCGAGGGGCTGCAAAACCAAAGGAATCTGCAAATCTCCTTCAAATACCAACAAAAAGCCCACAAAGAAAAAAGAGGCTAATAAAATCTGTTCTAAAATACCCGTAAGCTTACTATTCATAAATTAAACTGCTTAGCTAATGATATCTCGAACCACTTTCCCCGATACGTCAGTCAACCTGAACCTTCTACCCATATGTTTATACACTAATTTTTCGTGATCAAGACCCAACTGATTTAAAACTGTAGCTTGGAAATCATGCACATGAACTGGATTTTTCTGAACATTGTATCCTAATTCATCCGTTTCTCCATATACCATACCAGGCTTGATTCCTCCTCCTGCCATCCAAATACTAAAGCAGCGTGGATGGTGATCTCGACCATAATTATCGATGGTCAATTTCCCCTGACTGTAACAAGTACGACCAAACTCCCCTCCCCAAATCACTAATGTTTCATCCAATAATCCGCGTTGTTTTAAGTCAGTAATCAAAGCTGCAGAAGCTTGATCGGTATCTTTAGCTTGACTTTGAATCTCAAAAGGTAGGTTCCCATGTTGATCCCATCCTTGATGATACAATTGCACAAATCGAACGCCATTTTCAGAAAGCTTTCTCGCTAATAAGCAATTGGCAGCAAAAGTCCCTGGCACTAAACAATCCGGACCATACAACTTAATGATATCATCTGATTCTTTCGTTAAATCCATTACCTCCGGTACAGCTGTTTGCATGCGGTAGGCCATTTCATACTGCTTCACCTTTGCCGAAATCTCAGGATCTCCAAACTCTTGATACGACAAATCATTGAGTTCGGCCAAATGATCTAGCATCTCCCTTCTTTCCTTGCGGTCCATGCCTTCGGGATCTCTCAAATATAAAACGGGGTCTTCTCCTTTGCTAAATTGAACACCTTGATGGATGGAATCCAAAAAGCCATTCGACCATAATTTGGAATACACACCCTGTCCATTTCCAATTCCACGAGAAAGCAAAACGGTAAAATCAGGTAAATTTTTATTCTCATTTCCCAAACCATAACTTAGCCAAGAACCCATACTCGGGCGATTGCCCTGCTGAGATCCTGTTTGAAAAAAAGTCAAAGCTGGATCATGGTTGATAGCCTCGGTATACATAGATCGAATGATACAAATATCATCCACGATCTTAGAAGTATAAGGCATGATATCACTTATCCATGCTCCTGATTGTCCATATTGCTTAAAATTAGTAAAGGAAGGTGCCAGCGGAAACGTAGCTTGGTTTGCTGTCATCCCTGTTAGACGCTGCGTACCACGCACAGAGGCTGGAAGATCCAGCCCCATCATATCACAGAGTTTAGGCTTGAAATCAAAAGTCTCTAATTGAGAGGGCGCGCCATTTTGAAAGAGGTAAATCACACGTTTCGCCTTCGGTGCAAAATGAGGAATCCCAGGTGTAAAATCCGCCCCATCTTGATCGCCACCATTCAATAAACTAGGAACTAATAAAGACCCTAAGGCCACACTTCCTAGCCCTAAACTCATCGTCGACAAAAATCTCCTCCGATTAAAACTTAGCCCGTGCTCTAGTATATCATTTTCTAACATCAGCTTAGGTTCTAGTAATGGTTTCCTCTAAATTATAAATGGTATTGACCACACGCATTAATACTGCCAAAAGCTGTCTATCTACCTGATTCGGGATTGGATACTCCCCCACGGCCAACAATTTATTAGCTTGTTTCAAATTGATTTTCTTTAACTCTTTTTGGTAATAAGTAGTCAAAATACTCATTTCTTTTTCGGAAGGTTTTCTACAAACAATCATTCGAAAGGCCTTATTGATTTTATCAGAAACCTGATTATTTTCTTGCAATAATTTTGCCGCCAATACCCTGGAAGCTTCCAATACAGTAGGGTCGTTCATCATGATCAAAGCCTGCAATGGGGTATTTGTTTTCAACCTTCTCACCTCACAAACATCTCGATTACTGGCATCAAATATGCTCATAGTCGGCGGAGGAACCGTTCTTTTGATTAAGGTATACATTCCTCGTCGGTACAAACTTGCCCCGTGATCTTGTACGTACATCGACAATAAGCCACGACCTGAAGTGGCGCCTTCCCAAAGTCCTGGTGGCTGATAAGGTTTCACACTTGGACCTCCTATCATAGGCACTAATAAGCCACTGCTCGACAAGACCACATCACGAACAAATTCAGCATTGATTCGAGAACGAGAAGAACGAGATAAATATGTGTTTTCAGGATCTTTGGCCAATTTTTCTGGACTCATTTTGGCGGATTGGCGGTAAGTAGCCGACATCACCATTTGCTTGACTAGACGTTTGATGTTCCAGCCATGTTCCATGAAGTCAACCGCCAGCCAATCCAATAAAGCTGGATTAGTGGGCAATTCCCCTTGCATACCGAAATCACCAGCCGTTTTCACGATTCCCTTTCCAAAAAACTCTTGCCACATTTGATTGACAAATACGCGGGAAGTCAATGGATTTTTTTGATCAAAAAGCCATTTAGTAAGACCCAATCTATTTTTTGGAAGATTTTTGGCAAATGGTAAAATAACACTAGGCATGGCGGCTTGAACCACATCTCCCGGCGCATCATAATTTCCTCGTTTCAAGATGGTACTCACACGTGCCGTATCTAAATCACTCATGACAGAAACAATGAGTCGTGATGTATCTTGTTTATTGATAAACTTCAAAATCCCCTTCACATCGTCATTGCTGATTTCCATCAAAGGTTTTTTAGCATAGGTTTCAGGACCTCCAATGACCGATTCTATTCCTACCTCTTTGACGTTATTAAAAAAAGCGAAGGTTTGGTAATAATCCTTTTGGGTAATGGGGTCATACTTATGGTCGTGACAACGGGCGCATTCCATCGTGACTCCTAAAAATGCCTTCCCAAATAAATCACTCCGATCGGCTACATAACTGACCCGGTATTCCTCCTGAATAACTCCTCCTTCTTCGGTAATTTTATGGTTCCGGTTAAAACCAGTAGCCAATAATTGTTCTTTGGCTTGAGCTGGGTTAGAGGTAGGTACTAAATCCCCCGCCAATTGCCAAGTGACAAACTGACTATATGGCATGTTTTTGTTCAGTGCATGAATGACCCAATCACGCCATGGCCATTGCGTTCTGTAACCATCATCTTGATAACCATGGGAGTCAGCATAACGGGCCAAGTCTAACCAGTAAACGGCCATTTTCTCGCCATAACTCGGGTTCCTTAATAGCTCATCCACCATTTTTTCATAAGCTTTTGGCGATTTATCTGCCAAAAAACGATCCATTTGATTCAAACTTGGAGGTAAACCATTCAAATCCAAAGCCACTCGTTTTAATAACCTTTCTTTATCAGCCTCCTCATTAGGACTTAAATCTTTCTGCTCCATTTTCTGAAGCACAAAATAGTCTATCTCATTTTTCACCCAATCTTTCTGATCCACTTCAGGAAGGGCAGGTTTCTTAGGTGCCACAAAAGCCCAGTGCTTTTCATATTTGGCTCCTTGCTTAATCCACTTTTCAATGAGGTCTATTTCTCGGGCAGATAGCTTTAAATGAGAGGCTTTAGGTGGCATCATTTTGGTCGTATCTTCAGTACTGATACGCAGAAAAACTTCCGATAACTCTGGCTTTCCTGGTACTAAAGCGTAGGCATTGGGATGTTCTTTTAATGCCTTGAAAACACTCACTGAATCATCTAAACGTAAACCAGCCTCTCGTTTATTGGCATCTGGTCCATGACATGCAGAGCATTTGTCCGATAAAATAGGCCGAATGTCAAAATTATAACTGACTAATTCAGGTATTGGTTCTTCCGGAACTTGGGAGGCATGACTCGATGAACAAGAATCCAAGCCCATGGCCAAACCCATTACCAAACTATAGGATAAAAGCACGTGGATTCCTTTCATTAGGCTTTAATCAATATATCTTTGACTACCTGACCTTTACCATCGGGTGTGGTATAGAAAGGTCTTTTTTCTATTTCATATTGGGTATCTGCTTTGATACCTAAAGCATGATACATGGTTTGATGAATACCTGCAATTTTTACTGGATTTTCAATGGTTTTGCATGGTCTTTCATCAGCTGTTTTACCATAAACATGTCCACGCTTAATGCCTCCTCCAAACATAAGAATAGAGCATCCATCCGTAAAGTGGCGATGCATGCCATAAAACTTCATATCATTCAGAATCTCTGGTTGGTTGACTTGTTCTTTTACAGTTTGGTCAGGGCGACCTTCGACCATCATATCACGACTAAACTCAGATGCCACGATGACCAAGGTTCTATCCAAATGACCTGTTTTATCCAAATCCTTAATCAATTGAGACACGGGACCATCAATTTGCTTTTTCATGCCAACCATACGCGTATGGCCATTTTCATGGGTATCAAAACCAAAGAAAGGCTCATATTCAGTAGTCACAGAAATAAATCGGGCTCCTTGTTCCGTCAATCGACGAGCCAATAGACAGCCTAGTCCAAAGCGACCCGTATTGTAAATATCATAACTTTCTTTTGGCTCAGAACTCAGATTAAAGGCTTTTGACTCTGGCGAGTTCAATAAGATATATGCCTGCTCCATGGAACGACGTAGGGACTCTTTTTGATAATCACTACCAAAATCACCAAAGGGACTCTTACTTATTAAATCATTGTATAACTTATTTCTGCCTTCAAATCGCTTCATGTTCATCCCAACGGGTGGGCGCACACTATCCAATCCTTGACTTGGATCTGGTATAAAAAATGGCCCAAATTCATTGCCTAAAAAACCTGCTGAGTGAAAAGCTTTCAACTCTTCTCCTTCGCCCACAGTAAAACGCTGACCAATATCAATGAACGCAGGAATCACCGGATTTTTAGGGCCTAACTCCTTCGCTATCCACGCTCCCATGTGAGGAGCAGCCACGGTTTGTGGAGGTTCATAACAGGTATGCCAATTGTATTGATGGCGAGTATGCAAAATATGTCCCAAGTCGGCAGCCACATAAGAACGGATTAACGTTCCTTTATCCATCACACTTCCGATGCCTTCCAATCCCTCTGAAAAATGAATTCCATCCAATTTTGTAGGCACAGACTTGAAAGTACTTAGCACTCGATTCCCCTCCATTCCCTTTTCATAAGGAGTATAACGTTTCGGGTCAAAGGTCTCCGTATGTGCCATACCACCTGCCATCCATAGCAAGATCACCGTATCCGCTGTAGCAGCCCTTTGGGCAATCGGATTATTGGAACCTGCGAGCAAACTAGCCATAGGCGAGTTCATTCCCATCGCCGCCAAAGTGGCCATGCTCGTATTCTGTAAAAATTCCCTTCTGTTGTATTGCGTCTTCATATACAAAAATACACGATATTCTATTTCTAAACTTAGATAATTAATTGAAATTCAGGAAGTAAGGTAATAGCCCAAACAAAATCCTGAACTCCTTCAATACTCGGCTTTTTACCCAAGTATCGAATGGCCAATTCCATTTCGCGAGAACTTGGGTTTCGTCCCAAAGCCTGACGATAAAGTGCATTGACCAATGCATCACTCGAGCTATATTTGGCTACCCAAATCTTAGCCCCCGTATTCAAGGTATAATTGAATTTAACTCCATTCGTCAATTCCAATGCCTGTAATAAATTGGCTTGAGAAGTTCTACTGGTTGAAACCGTCTCTCGATTAGGTCTCCCTAATGCCGTTAAAAACGGATCATTTTTAACCAAAGCGGCCCGAGCAAAAGGAATATCCTTTTTGATATCAGCAGGCAACATCTTGACCGCCAAGGCAGAATCCGAATACAATGGGAAGAAAGATTGACTCACCGCATCAGCAAATTGCTCGGCAGTTAAACGACGTTTTGTCATTCCTTTAAAGACATAATTAGATGCCGTCAACATGGATACTTCTTTAAAGCCAACCGTAGGTAATTGGTAAGTTTTAGAAGTTAAAATTTGAAACATCAAACGCTTCATATCCGAACCATTATTGGCAAAATCATAGGCCAAATAATCCAATAAATCCTGACTCCAAGGTTCATTATCCATCACATCCACCGGTTCCACAATACCACGTCCCATCAACTGTGCCCATACCCGATTGACCAAGGTACGGTAAAGTCGACCGTTTTTCTTTTGAACCAAAATATCAGCCAACTGAACTAAACGATCGGCTGTAATAGGTGTTTCCTTAATTTTGCCTAGTGAATTGTATAGGACACCGCGGCCAGCCATACGGCCCGTTGGTAAGTCACATTTGTGGATTTCTAAGGTTTGATCAGCAAAAACATTGGCGAAGGCATAAGCATCATCCAATTTCCAATCACTAATAAAGCTATCGTGACAAGAAGCACATTTTAAGTTTAAGCCTAAGAATACTTGAGCCACATTTTGTGCTGCTTGCATCTCGGTACTTTGACTCGAATTAATGGTACCTCTCCACTTAATTCCTTTGATAAAACCTTCCGACTCTTTGTTTGGACTGATTAATTCTTTAACAAATTGATCATACGACTTATTATTTTTCAAAGAGCCATACAGCCATTTTGATATGCCAAAGCGACCACCCGTGATATAACCTGTTCCTGAATAATCATTTCTCAAAGCATCATTCCAGAAACTAAACCAATGCTGGGCATAAGCTGAGTTGTCACTCAACAAGGATTGAACTAAAAGTTCCCTTTTATTGGCTCTTTTATCCGAAATAAAGCTTTGTATGGCTTGTGGGTTAGGTAGTAAACCCTGGACATCTAAATAAACTCGACGAATGTAGGTGGCGTCATCGACGGGTTTTTTCCAAGCAATCTTATTTTTCTTAAAATATTGATCTACAAATAAATCAATAGGCTTTTGGGCTTGAGCATTGGCCGATGGAAGATTCGGCAAACGAGGCTCCAAAGCTGCTACTCGGTACAAGCTTTTCTCAGGACCTGTTGGCCATGGCGCACCTTGCTTAATCCAAAACTCGAGCAAAGCAATATCTTCTTTGGTCAAACGCTTGCCCTTGGTAGGCATAGCATCATCATGACCGTCTGGTAATTTAACCCGACGAATGATATCACTCTTTTCTGGATAGCCTGCCACTAAAATAGGCCCGTTTTCGCCTCCTTTAAATAGAAGCTCTTTTTTATCTAGACGAAGTTTACCTTTGGTTTTGGTAGCATTATGGCAACTGTAACAATTATGGGCTAGGATGGTTCGAACTTTTACGTTCAATTCATCTACTTGATTCGTGTTTAAAATTTGTACAGCAGGACTTGCCACGGCATTTTCTCCTTCTTGGAAGGCAGCCGGAACTGGTCCTGTAGGTAAGTTGTTAGACACAGCCAAATCCTTTTCTTTTTCTTCAGGTAAGGCTAATGGTTGAGTGGTATTAGGTGAATTTGGCCAAGGGGCTCCTTGCTTAATCCATGTTTCCAACACTTCAATTTGAGCTTTCGTTAAACGCTTACCTTTGGTAGGCATGGCATCATCATGACTGGCTGGCAATTTGATTCGATGAATGATATCACTTTTTTCAGGATGACCAATGATCAAAGCTTTCCCGTTTTCTCCTCCTTTTAAAACGTATTTCAAATCGTCTAAACGAAGTTTTCCTTTTACTTTTTTGGTACCATGACAGCTGGTACAATGTTTGGTCAAAATACTTCTTGCTTCTATGGCCAGAGCTTCTTTTTGGTCAACATTGATATCTCCTTGTAATTTTTTAACATCAATTTTAGGTACAAGGGAAGTGGAATCTTTGGCGATTTCGGAATTCAAAGCGGAACTCAAATAATCATCACCGTGCGTCAGCATCGCTCCATAATGACCCGCAAAAGTGACTCCAAAAACAGAAAGTAGTAATAATGCCCTATAGGACTTCATTTCATCCGCTTTAAAAGCTAATAAAGCCAAAGCAGCTAAGACCAAAGTAGCTATACCAGACCACTGATGCCAGACTACGGTATTTCCAGCATACTCATCTTGATTCGATAGTATTAATCCAAATACAACGGCTAATAAGGCAGAAAAACTGACTACCCACAACATCAAATGTATAGCCGGTTTAAATTGTTGGGATGACTGCCTCCAGGAAATGACTTCCAACAGGAAAACCACCCACAATAAGCTTAGGGGAAAGTGGACAATTAAAGGGTGTAATCGACCTAAAAAGGTTATAAGTTCAATACTAGTTTGCACAGAAAAAGTTGTTATAATAGGTTTATCTCTTTGTATTACCGAGGCACGGAGAGCAAGTCCGAGCACTCGGTAATTTTACAAAGATTAATCTAAATAAAAAATCCCTTAGTTATACCCTTGGTTCTGGGTTAATTTACTATTTATCAATATCTGTGGTGCAGGTATCGGTAAATAATATTCAAAATCAGAATACACATAATCCAAGGCATTGAAGGCAATTCCTCCACGAGAAACCGTTGGATTCGCCTTTTCTCTAGCACCATGGGCATTCATAAATGTGGTCAATTCCGATGGAGTCATGGTTCTTTGTAAATCAAACCAACGGTGATTTTCAAAAGCCAATTCCACACGACGCTCTTGCATGATCGCAGCACGTAATCCTTCTTTGGATAAACCTGCCAATTCTGCTAAGCCTGCTCTTTTACGGACAGCATTCACATAGCCTAAAGCTTCTGCCGTAGGACCTGCTGATTCATTGATGGATTCAGCCAACATCAACAAGGCATCGGAATAGCGCAATACTGGCCAGTTATTATCCGTACGACCCGAGATGGTGTGTGGATATTGGTATTTAGCCACATAAGGAATACCCACAAAAGTACCATTTAAGGTATAACCTGTTTTCAAAGAAATATCTTTCCGCAAATCTCCTGCCTCATAAGCATTGATCATATCACGAGTTGGAATATTTCTACCACTTGGAGTGGTGTTGGCATAACCTGTTACTGCTCCTTGAGATAAACGTGGTGCAAAAACATAGACAAAGTTACTTTGCTCCCCTAAGTCGTTTCCTCCTTGGTATTGTACCTCAAAAATCGATTCAGGTCCATTTTTCCTCGCTGGATCAAAGTTGTCTTTATAGTTGGCATTCAAAGAATAACCTAAACTTAAAATATCCTTTAAGGTAGTAGCTGCAGCCGCATAGTTCTTTCTAGTTAAATAGACTTTCCCTAATAAAGCCACCGCAGCACCCTTAGTCACTTTACCTTTTCCAGAAGCTGGATAAGAACTAGGTAGTAACTTTACCGCATCAGCCAAATCCGTTTCGATTTGTTTATATACCTCAGCTTGAGGTGAGCGAACTAAATCAAAAGATTCATTCGGATTAGACAAGGTCTTAGTCGCTAAAACCACATCTCCGAAATAACGAGTCAAATTGAAATAATGGTATGCTCGAATGAATTTCAATTGTCCTTCTATGGCTGACTTAGCTGTGGCATCAATGGTAGATGCCGCTAATTTTTCCAAGGCATAATTGATGTTGTACATCGTGGCATAATGGTTATTCCAAAGCGTATTTATTTCGCCATTTCCCTGATTTACAGTAGAGAATTCGAATGCCTCCCAACCCGCTGCACCTCCACGATCCAGTGGATTGAAGTCTAATGTGGTATTGTCTGACATAAATTCCTGTTGAATATAGGCAGAGTTCGTAATGGTCTGCAACTGGCCATATATTCCATTTAAAGCTTGATTGAATTGAGTTTCGTTTTGATAAAACAAATCTCGACCAATCCTCGTAGGGTCTGTTGTCTTCAAAAAGTCTTCTTGACAAGAGAACTGGATGAAGCAAAAAGATAATAATATTGAAGCTGTTATTTTTTTCATTTTGGTAGAATTAGAAGTTTAATTTAACACCAAGAGCCACTGTTCTTGGAACTGGATATGACTCATCGTCATTGTTCAATTCCGTACCGCCTCTAACACCTGCATCTGGGTTATTTCCTGGGTAATTGGTGAATAAGAATAAGTTATTCGCAGTTAAGAATACTCTAGACTCGCTGAATATATTACTCATTTTAGGAAGTTTATATCCTAATGTCACGGCCTTTAACCAAACATAACTTCCGTCATATACATAACGCTCACTACTCTCACGTGACCATTTAAAATAACTAGTTCCACCTTGAGAGTTTTTATCATTTGGATTAGTTCCTGGGTTAGTCGCTGATCTCCAACGATCCTTCGCTTTATCCAATACGTTAAATACACCGTCCATGTTCATGGTAGAAGCTTCAATATTACGGTAGATGTCAAAATCCTGCGCCCCTACAAATAATACGTTCAAATCCCACTGGCGATAATCTGCCGCCATAGTCCAAGCCCAAGTAAAGGCAGGATTTGGATTACCAATCTCTGTCATGTCTTGTGTATCATAAGAAATAACACCATCTCCATTCATGTCTTTGAACTTCATACCTCCAGGAATAACTCCGTCTTGCTTAGCCCAAGCATCAATTTCTGCCTGCGTATTGAAAATTCCTTCTTTTCTATAGCCATAAATCATACCAATTGGGCGACCTACTTTCATGACATTATATCCTCCATAAAAACCTCCATACCAAAGCATATCATTAGCTCCTTTGATAGCCAAAATTTTACTTTGATTCATCGTCACATTCATATTGGTTCTGAAATTCACTGGACCAAAACTGGTGCGATAATCAGCACTAATCTCCACTCCTGTATTTTGAACCTGGCCGATGTTATCCAAACTGGTGGTAAAACCAGAAACCGCTGGAATTGAAACAGGCAATAACATATCATTGGTTACCTTTTTATAATATTCAAAGGTGAATGTCAACTTGTTATTGAATGTGGCTAAATCCAAACCAATGTCCAATTGATCTGACTTCTCCCATTTCAACGAGGAGTTGGCAAAATTACTGATCACCTTACCAGGAGCGAAGCTATTTCCTAAGATGTAGTTATTGGCCCCCACGAAAGCTAAGCTAGGATAGTTACCGATGTTATTGTTACCTGTTACTCCCCAGCTAACACGAAGTTTCATGTCATTAATAAAGCTGAGGTCCTTCAGGAAAGGCTCTTCGGAAATTCTCCAACCTACCGAAGCCGCTGGGAAATCTCCAAATTTATTATTTTCTCCAAATCGAGAACTCCCTTCTCTACGGAAAGAAGCAGAGAACAAATACTTATCTTTCAAGGCATAGTTAACACGAGCAAAATACGCCATTAATGACCAACTGTATTCGTAAGAGTTAGATGAGCGAATCGATCCCGCTCCTAAATAAGGTACTAAATCATCTGGAAAAGTATTGGCTGATCCGTCGATTCCATAAACCTGCTCTTTCTGTGAAGTAAAACCAAGCATCGCATCCAATTTATGTTCTTCGCCTAATTTAGGTGAGTAAGTCAGCAACTCATCAAAGGAAACGTTTTGCAATTGCTCTGAAATGTCTCTTGCTGTAGCAATTCTAGGAGGTGCTCCAGCCGTTCCTGAAGCTACAGATGCTCCAATAGTCGAAGGCACATACTCTTTAAAGCGGTTGAAATTCATTTTACCATTAATGGATGATCTAAATTTCAAACCTTCCATGATTGTAAACTCAGCAAAGGCATTGGCTAACACATCCGAAATATTTCTTTTACGGATGACATTCTGCAATAAAAATACGGGGTTAGGAAAACCAAAGGCTCCGTCTACACCACCAATATAAGGTCGCATACTTCCATCAGGATTGTATATCGGCTCACGTGGATCCATTAATAATGCTCCACCAACCAAGGCACTACGTCCGTCTGTATTGGCTACGTTTTGACGAGTCAAACTTCCGTTAACATTCAAACCCACCGTTAAAAACTTATTCACTTGACCTCCGTTATTGGAACGAATCGATATACGGTCATAATCGGTATTCATGATACTACCATCTTCTTTATAGTAACCAACAGAAAACATCGATTTGATAGGGCCTTTACCCGAACTAATCGTCAAGTTGGCATCTTGATACGCCGAATTCTTATTAAGAATAGCTCCAAACCAATCCGTAGAATATTTGGTCTGCTCAGGAAAACGATATCCAATAGGTACCTCCTCTAAGGATGGCTCTCTTTTTTGTAAGATCCGAATAGCATCCATGAAAATATCTTTCTTGAACTGAGCAAACTCAGGACCATTTAACATTTTCACGCGACGAGAATCAGGAATACTGTTTACCCCATAATCCACGGAGAAATTTACATTTACTTTCCCTTCTTGCGCATTTTTCGTAGTGATTAAAACTACACCATTGGAACCTCTTGCTCCATAGATGGCAGTAGATGCCGCATCTTTCAAGACAGAAATACTTTCGATATCGTTGGGGTTAAAATTTGCTCCAACGGTCGTTCCAACAGGAAATCCATCAATTACATACAATGGATCACTACCCGCTCCTAATGAACCGATACCACGTACACGTACCTCAAAAGCTCCACCGGGCGTTCCCGCTTTTTGCTTCACCACAACCCCAGAGGCTCGGCCCTGCAATAATTGGTTCATGTTGCTTGCTGGTTGCTCCCCAATATCCTTCATCCCAATCACCGAAACGGCAGATGTGATATCTTGTTTTCTTTGGGAACCATAACCTACCACAACCACTTCGGTTAATTCTTTTTGATTTTCTTCCAATAGGACATCGATGATAGTCCGTCCTTGTACTGATTCGGACTTAGGCAATAAACCTACGGATGAAAAATTTAGAACCGCATTCCTAGAAGCTACTCGGATAGAGTACTCTCCGTTTGCGTTGGTTACTGCACCGTTATTCGTCCCTTTCTCTAACACCGAAGTGCCGGGAACTCCTACTCCTCCGGTAGTGCTAACCTTTCCTCGGACTTGCACACTTTGAGCAAGTCCTTGGTAAACCAGGAGCATACAAAAAATTAGTAATGATAGTTTTTTCATAATAAGAAGTTTGAGTTTGGTTGTAAAAGGTTTGTATCTTGTTTGCTTTTAAAATAGTATTATTTATAGAAACAATGATATTATAAGGCCCAACTAACTCATTTGAGCAAAGTCAACCATCCTTAACTATCCTTATTAAATTTATTTATAAACTAATGTATCTTTTTGATAATCAGCTAAAAGCAAAGAAATGATGATTTTACGGCTAAAGATCGCATGGATACCAAAAAGAAATAATGCAATTTTTTCAAAAAAAAATCAAACAGTTACTTTTGTGGATGAAAAAAGTTTGAAAATATGTCTCTGCGCATAAAGGTGGAAATAGTATCTATTCAAGATTGAAATCTTAGTTATACAAAATATTTCTACCTTTGAACATAAATTTTTAATCATGATTTACCATTCTGTATTTCTTCAATTCAAATCAGACCTTAGCCAAGAACAGCGAGATACATTCTTTTCAGAAGCTAAAAAATTAGCCCAGATTCCGGGAGTACAAAATTTGCAATGTCTCCAAGAAACGAGTCCTAAAAACCCCTTTGAATATGGCTTAATCATGCAGTTCGAATCAGATGCTATATATCAAGCCTACACCCAACATCCTGATCATGTCCGTTTTGTTGAGAACGTATGGATACCATCAGTCGCGAGTTTTCAGGAAATAGATTATACCCAGATTCCTTAATGCTTATGTCAGAAAACCCAGTCATACTCAACATCAAAAAACACATCCACTTGAGTGAGGCTGATTGCGCATTGATTGAACAAACCTGGAGAAGGGTCAAACTCACTAAAAAAGAATACCTATTTGAACGAGGAGAAATTACCAAAGACGCAGCTCTCGTCGTTTCAGGCTGCCTTAGATCTTTTTCTCTTGATGAAAATGGATTTGAACATATCATGCAGTTTGCCCCATCCAATTGGTGGATTACGGATATGTACAGTTTTATATCCCAAAAACCGGGCGACCTCAGTGTTCAGGCCATCATGGATTCCGAAGTAGTATTGCTCAGTAGAAAAGACCAATTAGTGCTTTTTGATCAAATCCCCGCTCTTGAAAGGTATTTTCGGATTTTGACTGAAAACTCTTTAGTCGCATATCGACAACGACTTATCGACAATCTCAGTTTAAGTGCCAAGCAGCGCTATGCCAATTTTTGTCAAACCTTTCCGACCTTAATTAACGATATTCCTCAAAAATTGATCGCTGCCTACATCGGTGTCACTCCCGAATTCCTGAGCAAGATGCGTAGTGAATATCTGCGTGCACGCTAATTAAAATCAAATAACCCTGTTCTTTACTGGCTCTGTTAGGATTTTACTTTCTTAATCTAGATTATGATTTTAGGAACATCTAGTTCTGACCTTTGTATTGTTAATTCAAAACAATATGACAAAGAGCATCTTACACAAAGCAGACTCGAGGGGCAAAGCCAATCATGGATGGTTAATCAGCTCACACACATTTAGTTTCGCCAATTATTACGATCCTTCCAGAATCCATTTTGGGGCACTAAGAGTACTCAATGATGATATGGTCAAAGGTGGAATGGGCTTTGGCCAGCATCCGCATGACAACATGGAAATAATCAGTATTCCATTTGAAGGAGATTTAGAACATAAAGACAGTATGGGTAACGTGGCGGTTATTCGTCAAGGAGATATTCAGGTAATGAGTGCCGGAACAGGTATTTATCACAGTGAATACAATCATGATAAAGAAGAAGCCGTTAAATTCTTACAGATTTGGGTATTCCCTAATAAGAAAAACGTGACACCACGATATGACCAGATCACCTTAGAAAATAAGGATAGCCTGAATCAATTGCAGCAAATCCTTTCTCCCAATCCAGAAGATGAGGGAGTTTGGATACACCAAGATGCCTGGTTTCATTTAGGGCACTTTGAAGAAGGGAAAAGCAGTCACTATCAAATTAAAAAATCAGGGAATGGCGTGTACGCCTTTGTTCTAGAAGGGCAATTCAGCATCGAAGGATACGATTTGGACCGCCGGGATGGTCTTGGACTTTGGGAGCTTGAAGGCTTTGATCTGAAAGCAAAATCCGAAAATGCCAAAATACTTCTCATGGAAGTACCCATGCACATTTAACACCTAATTCATTCACATAGTAAACAAACAACAAACATGGCAAATTTAACTTGGGCATTAGACCCAACTCACTCCGAAATTCAATTTAAAGTTAAACACTTAATGATCACGAACGTGACGGGTGGATTTACCGATTTCAATGTAAATGCGGAAAGTTCTGATGAATCTTTTGCTGATGCAAAAATTAACTTTACAGCAAAAACATCTAGTATCAGCACAGGAAATGAACAACGTGATGCTCACTTAGCTAGTGCCGATTTTTTTGAAGCTGATAAATTTGAAAACATCAGCTTTAGCTCTACGGGCATCGAAAAATCAAGCGATGATGAGTTTAATCTTTTGGGCAATTTGACCATCAAGGATGTAACTAAACCTGTAAAAATTCATGTGGAATTTGGCGGTGTCGCTAAGGATCCTTGGGGAAATTTAAAAGCCGGATTTACCATCAATACTAAAATCAACCGTACGGATTTCGGATTAACCTGGAATGCAGCTTTAGAAACCGGCGGTGTTTTAGTTAGCGAGGAAATTAAAATCGCTGGAGAAATCCAATTAGTAAAAGCCTAAACACTATTTTATCCTATACTCCAGATGAAAATTCATCATATCTTAGTGGTAGGAAAAAACGAAGCAATCGTAGCATTGCTGATTAAACTAGTCAATAAGTACCCCGAGCTTTTTGCTCTGGGTACTTGTGAGCTAGAAGAAGTTCATTCCATTTGCCAAGAACGTCCCATAGACGTTGTGCTATTCAGTAGTGGCTTATGCTTAGATCAGGAAAAAGAGATAGTGCAAATCGTCTCCCAAATTCATCCAAGTGTAAAAACCATTGAACATTTTGGAGGAGGCAGCGGATTACTACGGACGGAATTAAATCAAGTTCTTGGACTAGAACTAAATTGTCTTTAAGCTAAGGAAACATTATTCACAAATTTCAATGGACAGCCCCTTGTTTGGAACCGGACTATAAGCCTTACATTGAGCACACATTTTATCCTTGGGTAAAGCAGGAATGCTAAAATAAAATTCATCGCCCTCCTTAATACTTTCAGGAAAAGAACAAATACTTCTTAAAGCAAAAGCCCGCGTATACGATTTACCCGTCATTGGATGCTTCCATAGCCTTTCAACCTGGCTACTATCCACTTGCCCTTCGATTACCTCAATCACATAATTCATACAGATTCCCTTGACAGCCAAGCGTCCTTTTAGACAAGTGGCCTTCGGTAATTCCTCTCTTTTACAAGCAGAAAGTAGCAATAAGCAACATGAAAAACCTAAAAAAAACACCTTACTTTTCATAGTTCTGGGTTGAATTTTCTATTTTAGCAATCGCTTTAATACAAGCTTTTCGACCACAAGAAATCAATTCCTCTGCTCGGTCAAATTCAAATATAGAAGAAATCGATTTAGGTATCTCAATTAAAATATCTGGTTGGTATTTATCAACCATCATTTCAGTGACCTTATCCTGTGTCATTTCATAGGAGTAAAACAAGATATCACTTAGAGATTTCGTACTAGCCAAGGATGACAAATCCGTAGCAACTGGACTAATCCAATATTTACCCAGCCATTCTTTAATCCCTTTTAAAAGCGCTGAATCATCTGATTCAATCTTTTCTGGCAGAATAAAAAAAGGAGCATCTCCATTTAAATCAACCGCTATGACCATTTCGCCCTCTTGTTTTTTCACCACATTCAAAGGCAATGGATTAAGAACTCCGCCATCCACTAATACATGCTCTCCATCAATAACGGGAGTAAAAATGCCTGGAATGGCAATAGAAGCTCGCAGGGCTCGGTACAAATCCCCCGACTGAAACCAAACCTCTTTTTTGGTATGCATATCAGCTGCCACAGCAGTAAATGGAATGCGAAACTCTTCAATCTTGGGTACGTTGATGAATTGGGATAGTACCTCAAAAATTCGCTCTCCTTTCACAAAACCGTGCCTACCTAAGGTGAAATCCAATAAGCTGAACACTTTGGATTTCGTTAATCCCAAAGCCCAGTTTTTATAGGCCTCATGAAAACCTGCTGCATAAATCCCCCCAACTACAGCCCCCATTGAGCATCCAGTCACACTGATTATCTCAAAATTTTGCTCTTCCAACACATCAATGACCCCCATGTGCGCAAAGCCTCTCGCCCCGCCACTTCCCAACACCAGATGTACCTTTTTCTTTAATTTCATAGAAAATAGTCGTTTATTCAAAAACGTAAGTGCAGTATCAAGCTAAGATTAAATGAAAACAATTTTTCATGACCATACAATAAATTCCTAGCCTGAATCGTATTGTCACTAGCTATATTAACGATGAAAAAATACGGAATATTACTCGTAAACCTCTTCTTGCTACAGTGTAAAAGTGCTGAAAAAATCAGCCCAAGCTGTTACCAAGGAAAATTAGTGCTTCAAGGTATTTGCATGAATGATGTGATTGAAGCAGTCAATAAAGACATCGATACATCGCAAGTAGCGGTTAATTGGAAAAATCCCACCACAGGGAAAAGCTACCAACATGTTTTTGCCTTAGCTAGTACCTGTACTTTTCCTTCCAACTTCAAGGAAGGCGACAGCTTTACCTTTAAAATCGTCAATCCGCCTAAAGAAAATACCTGCGCCCAATGCTTGGCATATAGCCCAACACCCACTAAAAAGCTCTACATTGAAATCTGTCCATAGCGAAGGAAAAGGCCAATACTAAGCCATATTCCTTTCCAAACTAGGTATGATTAAAGCCTCAATGCGACTTTCCATTTGCTTCAAATCAGGCAACATATCGTTCCAATTGGGAACTTGTAGCGCTTTGTAATACTCGACACCTGCCAACAAGTTTTGCTTGAATGTCTTCAAATAACGCTCTTGTTTGACATTCATGTTTTCCATACTTTCTGCTACTTCATTTTTAAGGTAATCAACATATAAGCCCAGCTCCTTGACAAATAAATTTGGTCGATTTTGGGTATTCAAAATATTGATGCGACCATAAATATGATCAACCATTTGTTTCAAAGAATATACTCCTGAGAAATAAGCCAAATTCGGGCCAGGACAAATAGCAATGGAATGCAAATGATGCTTCGGTTTGATACCATGATTTTTTAAGACGGAAGTCCCTAGTCCGGTACATAAACAGGCCTTTTCTGTAATCTTATCAAACAGCTTTTGAAACTCATTTTTAGGTAAATTCTGGGCTTCCAGCTCCTTAATTTTAGCATGCTGGTACTGACGAGAAGCCGTGCAAATCGGTTTTTCGGTGAACTCCGTATTGGTGGATAAATACTCCAAATTACAAGGACTGCCTGGCCTTCCTTTTTCAATTCTTTCTAAGCGCTGCTTTTCGGAACTGCTCTTTCTAAAATTATTGAAAGGAACACCCAGTGGCGAAGCATGGCTCATGTAATAATCAGACTCCTCTGCCGTAGCCAAGGCCGTTAAAGTGGCCTCATCAACATTGGTCGCCTCAGGCACCAACAAAAATGGACTGCCCCATCCTGTTCCTTGGGTTTGGTAATGCTCCAATAAAAACTCATTTTCTTCACTCGTGCCTATTCCTCCCTGAACCGTTATCCGCATTTCAGGCAATTCCGCATAGTTCATTCCTCCCTTTTCTGTCATTACTTTTTGACACATCTCAAAAAGCTCTTGCTTCATTTCTTCCCGACTACGCTTAAACTCTTCCAAAATGGGGCCTAACAATAATCCATCGGTGGCAAAGGCATGACCTCCGCAGTTCAGTCCTGATTCAATACGGAATTCAGAAATCCAAAGCCCCTTTTTAGCCAACAATTTTCCCTGCGTCAAAGCACTTCTAAAATCACTTACTTTCAAAATGATTTGCTTCTTTAATTCCCCTTGTTGATTAGGGAAAAAATCTTCAAACTGTTCAATATAACTGTAAAGCAAAGGATTATATCCTGCTGAAAAAATAACCGATGATTTTAAATTGCTCATCGCATATCCACGAAGTGCTGATAAAGCATCGGCATACTCCTTTTCCAAAGCTTCCCCTTCTTTGTTATAATTGGTTTTATTCACTTTGGACATGATATTCACGTCGATGGAACCGGGAATGATGCTTTCTCTAAGGTAATTTTCGAGCGACTCCTCTTTCGTTAAAAGCCAAGATAGGTATGCTTGTTTCAATGGAGAGGATTCTGGCAATAAGTCGAAATAGCGATATAAATCACTTCCCTCTTCCCAAGATTGCTGGCGCATGGCCTCGATCTTTTCATTCACTAATTCATTCACCAAATTCAAATAGGCTTGAATACGCTTGGCCCGATAATCGTTTTCTGTTTTCAAAATAGGAGTAAAAGCTCGGCCATTGGCTTTAGAATGAACTTCCCTCATTTCCTCCACCAGATGGTCATCCATGATGGATATAACCGAGGAAATTCCTAAATGAGCTACTTTGACAGGCGTATCAATGGTAAAGCCTAATCCCATGACCGGGATATGAAATGAATGTGCGAGCTTTTTAGACATAATCTAATGTTGTTTGCCACAAAGTTCAGCTCTAAGTCACCAAATAAATATGACCTTCGTCAGGTATACCAACTAATTAAATGCCACTATTTTAAGCATTTACCCACAAAATTACATGTTCCCGCTGTTTAGGCTCTCTTCTTGAAAATCTTTTTCTCCCCCAAAATCCACAAAGGCTTATTTGGATTTTCCCGAGGTGGTATACGTTTTTCAGATTTTGTTTGAATGTGATTAATGGCCATCTGGATGTCATCCGTAAATAAGATATAATCAAAGTCGCCTGGGCTTACAGTTTCTTCTTTGATTAATGACTCAAAATAAGCCATCAGTTTTTCATGGTATTCCAAACCCATGACAACTACCGGAAAATGATTGATTTTACCAGTTTGAATTAAGGTAATAACTTCGAAAAACTCATCCAATGTGCCTAATCCTCCGGGCATCACCACAAAGCCAGACGAATATTTACGCAGTAATTCCTTTCTAACAGAGAAATACCGAATGGTCACAAATTTATCTAAATAGGGATTGGCGTGTTGTTCAAAAGGCAATTCAATATTGCAGCCCAAGGACACTCCTCCTGCTTGCATGGCTCCTTTATTAGCCGCTTCCATAATGCCCGGTCCTCCGCCAGTCATGATCGCAAATCCCAGCTGGGAAAGCTCACCGGCCAACTTCTCGGTGGTTTGATAATAAGAATGCGCTGAATCAAAGCGGGCTGAGCCAAAAATAGTGATACAAGGTCCGATAAAGTGGAGATTTCGAAATCCCTTAATATATTGAAACAATACTTCAATCGAAAAAATCAGCTCTTTCCATCGTGCTCGTGGTCCTTTTAAAAAATCAAACTCATTTGTCCATTTCATAGTACATACTTTGCATTCATTAGAAACGAATTTACAGGATTAATTAGTAGAGCCAAACCTTTTATCTTTTTCATGACAAAAATCTCCTTTGACTATTTGATCATGATATGGGCAACTAAAGAAAAAAAAGATTTCTAAAAAAAGAGCCCCGAATTTCGGGGCTCTTTTCATTATAAAGATTTCAAGTATTGAACACTTAAGGGTACATTGACCATTTCATTGTCGCTTTCGTCCTCAATAAAACAATGCTCAACTCCTGCTTTTTTACCTAATTGAATGATTTTTTTCCAGTTACCTTGACCTGTTCCTACAGGAACATCATTGATGGCAGGCGTATGCCCCGTTAAATCGCCGACAACTCCTTTGCGCAAATCTTTGACGTGCATCAATTTCCAGCGACCAGGATATTTTTTCAATAATTTAACCGGCATTTTTTCTCCACCACCGTGTAAAGTCCATAATACATCCATTTCAAAAGAAACATAGGCAGGATCCGTCTTTTGAATGATGTAATCCAATAAAGTTCCTTTCTCAAAGGGATGAAACTCATATCCATGGTCATGGTAGCATAGCGTTATTCCGTTTTCTTTCAGAACCTTACCAGCTTTATTAAATACATTCACTGCCTTTTGAGCATCTTCTAAGGTAAAGTCGTTCCCTTTATGAGGAATCCAAGCGCACATGACAAATTTCGCCCCTAAGACTTTTGCCTTTTGAACTACCGCCATAGGATCCTTCTCTAGTTCACCAAAATCAGCTCCAGTAGATGGAATAGAAATACCTCTTGCGTCGCATTGTTGTTTAAACTCTTGCAAGGTCATCCCCTTAGCGCCACCACCTTCTAATTCGGTAAAGCCCATACCTTTGATAACATCCAATGTTTTTAGTGGGTCCTGAGGAAATTGCTTTCTAAATGTGTAGGCTTGTACTCCCAAGGGATAGGTGTAAATTTTCTGAGCATAAGCTCCCAAACTAAGTCCAATTCCCAAAAGGACAAGCATCAATCGATTCGTTTTCATGTGTATTTTGTTTTATAAGTTCTTTTTCTTCAATTCATCCACCGCATGATTCGCCGCACGAGCCGCTAATGCCATGAATGTTAAGGTGGGATTTTGTGTCCCTGTTGATGTCATGCAGGCACCATCGGTGACAAATACATTTTTGCAGGAATGTAACTGATTCCATTCATTCAATAATGAATGAGTAGGATTCTTCCCCATACGTACGCCGCCCATTTCATGGATATCAGCGCCAGGTGCCGATTTGGAATCGGCTGTTCTAATTTGCAGAAAACCTGCTTTTTCGAACATTTCTTGCATTTGCTCTCTAAAATCCTTGACCATTTTGACATCATTTTCCGTCCAGTCACAAGAAAAAACAATCTGCGGTATCCCGTATTTATCTTTCAAATCGGAGTGCAGTCGGATGTGGTTTTGTTCCGTAGGAACCGTTTCTCCCATCATCCAAGCAGATATATTCCAATTGCCCCATTGACGACTCAATAAGTTATCTCGTAAGGTATCTCCTATGCCCGTTTGCTTGGAATATTCTCCTCTACCTCCACCAACACCCACGGCATAGCCTCGTAAGAAATCCGTTTCCTGACGATTTACATTTCTGAATCTAGGAATATAGGCATTACTGGGGTTGCCTCCTTCGGTCTTTTTGTCTTTGAAGCCATCATAACTAGCATTGGCCGAACCACGGTAATTATGCCAAGCAATGAATTTTCCCAATAGTCCAGAATCATTCCCCAATCCAGTTGGAAAACGATTCGACTTAGAATTTAGAAGAATGGCATTCGTATTAATGGTAGAACCATTAACAAAAATCACTTTGGCATAAAAAGGAATCATCTCATGACTAGTGGCATCTATCACATTGACCCCAATGGCTTTATTTTTTTTGTCATCGTAAATGATGGAATGCACAACCGAATGTGGACGTAATGTTAAATTTCCTGTTTTGGCGGCCCATGGCAAGGTGGAGGCATTACTACTAAAATATCCCCCAAAATTACATCCTCTATTACATTGCCGCTGGCTCAAACAACGGCCACGTCCCTGCTGAAAATGGATTTCTTGAGGATCGGTTAAGTGAGCGCAGCGACCAGAAATAACCCAACGATTGCCATAAGCTTTCGTTAACGTTTCTTTAAGATGTTGTTCCAAACAATTTAATTCAAATCCAGGCTGAACGATGCTATTGGGAAGTTCTGCCAAGTTATCATTAAAACCCGCAATACCGGCAAACTTCTCTACATGATCATACCAACGTTCTATGTCTTTATACCGAATGGGCCAATCTGTTGCAAATCCATCACGAATAGGTCCCTCAAAATCATAATCCGACCAGCGCTGAGTTTGCCTAGCCCATAATAAGGACTTCCCCCCTACATGATATCCCCGAGTCCAACGAAACGGTTTTTCATATACAACAGGTTGTTCATCATCTGGCAATGCCCAATGCTTGGTTTCTTCCCGCATAAATCCGCTGGCAGAAAAACCTTGCTTGTCGGCCAAGCTTACCGTGCCACGATGCTCAAATTCCCAAGGTGCTTTAGAAGCCGTGGGATAATCTTCTACATGCTTTACCTGCCTGCCCCGTTCCAAAACCAAGGTCTTTAAACCTCGATCGCAAAATTCTTTGGCAGCCCAGCCTCCACTGGCACCTGATCCTATGACAATGACATCATAGGTGTTTTTCTTCGCTATACTTAGATTCAAATTGGCCATAAATTATACGTTTACACAGCCATGGTAAAAACCTGGTGCCATGACATAATGGTAATGTTCCGTCAATACATACTCAGAAGTAGTATAACCCCGAATCGTTTCTGACCTTAAGGTGGTATAAGCCCATAGGTGCTCGGCCGACTTCTCTAAATCCAATAATAGCCCTTCTCGCTGCGCGGAATTGCATGCCCCAAATGCCAAATGGTGATTTAAATCCGCTTGTAAGGATAATGCTTTGATGGCTGCTTTTAGTTTATTTTGGTCCTCTATCGTATAGCAATCACTAAAAAGTTTATCAAGAAAGAGTTCCACCCCTACCCCGTTCGCTCCTTTAGATGTTCCTTCAGGAATGAAGGTTCCCGCTATTAGTCGGAGCATCTCCTTTTCTTCTAGCAGAAATACTTGATTCGTAACTATTTGTTCTCGACTCCAGCCTTGTGCCCAGCTGGGTAAAATCACTAAAGCTCCTGTTGAAAGGGCTATGGACTGCAAAAGCTTTCTTCGTTTCATAGAAAAATATTACTCATGTAATTTGTAAGAAAAAACAGGATTCATTACCATTCACTACCCTGATGTTAAATTCAGAGACTGAAACATTAAGAATTAGGTCCTATTTTAATTGATTCATTTGTTCTCGGTAATATTGTACCGACCGAATAACCGAAGGTAGATTACTCGGATTCTCTTGGGTATCTCGTTCTATATTAATATTCCCTTGAAATCCTTGTCGCTTTAACTCCGCAAAAACCTCCGGAAAATTCACTACACCTGTTCCAATAGGTACATCCTTCAATTTTGGATTATTATATGCTGCTATATCCTTTAAATGAATGGCGATAATACGACCTTGTAATTTCTTCAATGCATCTACTGGATTTATGCCACTTTTAGGATAATGACCTAAATCCGGACAAGCATAAAAATTGGGATGATTTTTCATCGCAATAAGTAGGGAATCGGGAGTCCAATAAACACTCGTTCCTTTCCAATGGTTGTGAATAGCTACTTTGATTTTATAAATCCCTGCCAGACTATCTACTCCATCCCATAAATGAACAGGAGGCTCCGCCGTTACATAATTTACTTGTAATTCTTTAGCTATGTCAAACTCCTTCTTCCAACGATCAATGGTTTTCCCTCCCACCAAATAGATGGATTCCATTTTAAGACCCTTTGCTTGAATCATTTGTTTCAGTTGTCGAACACTCGACTTCGACAAGTTCATCACCGCTGAATCCTTCAAGGCAGCACCTGCTTTACCAAAGGTATATCCTTCAATAAAATGTAAACCTGCACTGTCAGCCTTAGCCAATTGATCTGGAAAGGAAAATCCATTAAATGTGTAAAGTGCGACTCCAAGCTTCCAATCTTTAGGAGCCTTTTTTACTATATTTAATTTTTTATTCACATATTTATCTGGATGATTCGCCAAATGGGTATGAGATAGACCTAAACACAAGCCTAATAAACAATATGCATATATTTTATTCATCAGTTTAGTTTATAAAAGAAGAAAATGAGGACTCAGCCACGAGAGTCTAACCAAATTAAATGAAAAAAATCAGTATTTTACCTATACAAAACTGTAAAATAACCAGATAGTTCGCTATGACCTATTCCCTTAAATAATAAACACTACCCGTATTGAAACAAAGCGTATGAAAAAATTACTTATTCTACTCCTGATTAGCTTTTATAGTTTGGGACAAGCAAAACAAAAACCCAACATCATTTTCATTATTTCGGATGATCATACTTCCCAAGCTATAAGTGCCTACGGAAGTAAATTGGCTAAGACACCCAACATTGATCGCATTGCCAGAGAAGGGGCCATCCTGTATAACAACGTGGTAACTAATTCTATTTGTGGGCCAAGTAGGGCCACCTTATTAACAGGAAAATTCAGTCATAAAAATGGGTATAAGTTCAACGAAAAGAAATTTGACATAGAACAAGCCGTTTTTCCTGAAGAATTACAAAAAAACGGATATCAGACCGCTTGGGTGGGAAAAATGCACTTAGGAACCTTGCCTCATGGATTTGATTATTTGAACATTCTTCCAGGACATGGTAGTTACTACAATTCTGATTTTGTAGATAGTCAAAATAGAACTACCCGCCGTGAAGGCTATGTCACCAACGTCATTACTCAATTATCGAAAGAATGGTTAAACCAGCGAGATCCTAGTAAACCATTTTTTATGGTGGTTGGACATAAAGCTACCCACCGTTCTTGGTTACCCGACATTCCTGATTTAGGTGCGTATGATAACGTGACTTTCCCTATTCCAGACACATTTTATGATAATTATGCCGGAAGGTTGGCAGCAGAGGATCAGGACATGACGATTGACAAAACCATGATTCTAAGTCAGGATTTAAAAGTCCATGGTAAATATGAAGGCCCTGGAGATGGAGGAAATTTCAATCGTTTTACTCCTCAGCAAAGACCTCCGTTTTATGACTATTATGAAAATAAAATCAGTAAAGAGTTTGAAGAGAAAAAACTCAGTGGCAAAGCCCTAGCAGAATGGAAATACCAGCGCTACATGAAAGACTATCTTTCAACGGCAAACTCGCTCGATAGAAATATCGGCGAATTATTGGAATACTTAGATAAAACGGGATTAGCCAAAAATACGGTTGTGGTCTATACTTCAGATCAGGGCTTCTATTTAGGAGAGCATGGCTGGTTTGATAAACGCTTTATATATGAGGAATCTTTAAAAACGCCCTTTGTGATTCGTTATCCTGGTGCCATCAAACCCGGCACTAAAGTAAGTCAAGTAGTATCTAACGTGGATTGGGCTCCTACCATACTGGACATTGCTCAAACAAAGGTACCTGCGGAAATTCAAGGTAAATCTTTTCTACCCGTGTTAAAAGGCCAAGGTAAAAACTGGAAGAATGAATCATATTATCATTACTATGAATACCCACAACCCCACCATGTCTATCCCCACTTTGGATTAAGAACGGCTCAATATACTTTAGTTCGTTTTTATGGACCTAAAGATTTCTGGGAATTATATGATATCAAAAAAGATCCCAAAAATTTGCAAAACATCTATGATAAAAAAGAAAATGCGCAAATTATTGCCGATTTGAAAAAGCAATTAGTGCAAAAGATAAATCAATATGATGATAAAGAAGCCTTAGACATATTTCAAAAAGGACTATAATCGAAAAACTAAAGAATAAAAAAGCCTATCGCTAATAACGATAGGCTTTTTGCATTCCTGTGTTCTATAATTGTATACTATCTTTAATCTCAATAAGGTGTTTATTAAACCCTGTATTAGAATCTTATAAACATTCATTTTAGAAAATTTGAATTTTAAACTTCTCCTTCTTAAAACAATAGCCCAAAAGTAGGCGAAAACTTGTAAAAGTTTCAATTTAAACTCGATAATTAGTATAATTTAATAATTCGATACTAATTATATTCCTTCACTCATTTATTATTCGGATAAAAATTGAGTTGACGATTGGACAAATTTCTGCCCTTCAACATGATAGGATTCTTAGGCTAGGAATTTCAAAAAAATAGCAAAAAAAAATCTTCTACAGGACCCTACTCAAAAATTAGGTACAAGTTTTGAATAATAGGACAAAGGATTGGATGAATCCATTCGAGCTCCAAAGAAGCTTACCTAAATAAACCCAATAAAAAATTACTCCGTTCTAAATATATAACGTCGTTTACTACTAGGCAACATTTGCATGATTTTCATCCTATCGAATAACAAATTCTCTGTAAATCGGTTCATGAGATAGGGCTTTTGAAAGAGTTCAAAAAAGCAAATAGATTATCTAGTTTAGTAATGTACCCGCATCAATGTTCCTAACCTTCCCATTTTTGTCTCTACTCTTCTCTATTATTATAGCCTATTTTAATATTAAGAAGAATAAAGGCATTATTTTCCTGTCAGTTTTTTAATTTTAATCGGAATAATCAGCTTAAAATACTATTTATTCACATACGATAGTCAATTGCCTTGGCTATTAGCCATGCTGTATGGCCATCTTTCTCCCTTGTTTTTTCTGATTGGACCAGCAGCATATATATATGTCCGTAACACCCTAAATGATCAAGAAGGTCTATCCAAAAATGACATTTGGCACCTTTTTCCAAGCCTGTATATGTTGATTGGTTTAATTCCATATTTCCTAAAACCTTATCATGAAAAACTGGATTTGGTAACCCAAATACTGAACCAGCCCGGCGAACTTTACACCAACCAAATTCATCTATTTTCCCCCAGTCTAGTGAATGATTTTGTTCAAAATTTTTTATATGTCTACTATGCTTGGATGATGATCACCTTATTAATCAACTCGGCATCAGCACTTGAGACAGATACTTTGGATTCCTGTGGGATACAAAAACGTATCAAATTTCAATGGCTCATCATCTTTGTGTCCTTCAACACCTTCATCGCCAGTATTCTTCTTTCATCCAATTTCGTAGTACTATTTAGTCCAGCGCACGACTTCCAGAATATAAATGATTATTTACCCTATTACCGAATATTAATCATGTTCGCTTTTGTGATGCCTTTGTTGATTCTCCTCTTCCCCCGAGTATTGTATGGAATCCCTCAGTTAACAGTAGAAGAACTGGAGCTCATTCAAACTAAAAAGAAAAAAACAAGTGTAGAAAAGTCAGAATTGGAAGTAAACGATTCGTTTTACGAACTTTCGCAAATCATTTTAAACTACATTGAAACTGAAAAGCCATACCTTAACCCTCGCTTTTCTATCCGTGATATCGTCGTAACATTAAATATTCCCCAACATCATGTTTCCTTTTGTTTCAACAAAATACTCAATACACCATTCCCAAGCATTAAGAATAAATACCGAATAGAACACGTGAAAGAGCTTATTTTAAAAGATAAAGAGAAACGCTATTCCCTAGAAGGCCTGATGAAAGAAGCAGGTTTTAACTCCAAAAACAGTTTTTTCCAGGCATTTAAAGAAATTGAGGGCTGTACGCCCAAGGTTTGGTCAGAACACCAACATTGAATTAATCCTTTCAATATCTTTAAACAAGAAACAAAGAAACCAGCTTTTTAATAACTTAGGTTTTTCAAATCTATACCTTAACATGAAAAACCTAATTTTTGTAGCTGTCTTGGCTATGCAGCTTTTCTCTGTGGACGCTCAAACCTGGAAACCCGCAGGAAATAAAATCAAAAGCCCTTGGGCAGAAAAAGTAGATCCAAACAACCCGCTCCCCGAATATCCAAGACCACAAATGGTCCGTGACCAATGGCAAAATTTAAATGGCCTTTGGGATTATGCCATTATCAATAAAGGTAGGAATATACCTAGCCAATTTGATGGAAAAATTTTAGTCCCTTTTGCGGTAGAATCTAGTCTATCAGGGGTTCAAAAAACGGTGGGTGATCAAAAAGAATTGTGGTATCACCGTACATTTACCGTTCCTGCTACCTGGAAAAATAAAAACATTATCTTACATTTTGGTGCCGTAGATTGGAAAGCAGATGTATGGATCAATGATATCAAAGTAGGAAGCCACCAAGGTGGATATGCTCCTTTTAGCTTTGACATCACCGCCTTTCTACAAAAAGATAAAGCTCAAAAAGTAGTAGTCAAAGTATGGGACCCGAGTGATCTTGGCTTTCAGCCACGTGGCAAGCAAGTAAACAACCCAAGGAGCATTTGGTATACTCCTGTAACAGGTATTTGGCAAACCGTTTGGCTAGAACCCGTAGAATCTACCTTCATTAGCCAATTAAAAACCGTACCCAACATCGATGGAGGAAATATCAGTGTTCAATCCAGAACCGAAGGTAGCATTCCTTCTGATATCATTGAAGTAAAGGTTTTGGATAACGGAAGCGTGATTTCATCTGGCAAAGCTGCCGTAGGTCAGGATGTCTTAGTTGCCATACCCAACGCCAAATTATGGAGTCCAGAATCCCCTTTCCTATATGACGTAGAAATTTCCATTCTTCGCAATGGCCTGGCCAAAGATAAATTGAAAAGCTATGTAGGAATGCGTAAAATATCTACGAAAATAGATGCCAATGGAATTCATCGCCTTCAGTTGAACAATAAAAATGTCTTTCAATTGGGCCCATTGGATCAAGGCTGGTGGCCAGATGGCCTATATACGGCACCTACTGACGAAGCCTTACTTTTCGACATCAAAAAAACCAAAGACTTTGGATATAATATGATTCGTAAACACGTGAAAGTAGAACCAGCCAGGTGGTATACCCATTGCGATCGTGAGGGGATTTTGGTTTGGCAAGATATGCCCAGTGGAGATAAAGACCCTAAATGGGTAACCAGAAACTACTTCAACGACAAGGAATTAATCCGCTCCAAAGCCTCTGAAGAAAACTTCATGAAAGAATGGAAAGAGATCATGGATTTAACCTTTTCTAATCCCAGCGTGGTGGTTTGGGTGCCTTTCAATGAAGCTTGGGGTCAATTTAAAACGCCAGAGGTGGTGGAATGGACCAAGAACTACGATCCATCTCGCTTGGTCAATCCTGCCAGTGGTGGTAACCATTATGATGTAGGCGATATGTTGGATATGCACAATTACCCAGATCCTAAAATGGGATTATTTGATTCCAAGCGAGTCAACGTGCTAGGTGAATATGGAGGCATCGGTTTAGTCTTGGACCAACACCTTTGGGAAGCAAATCGAAATTGGGGATATGTGCAATACAAAACAAGTGAAGAAGCAACTAAGGCTTATGTGGACTTAGCTGAAAAGCTTAAAAAACTTATTCCTTTTGGTTATTCAGCAGCTGTATATACCCAAACTACTGATGTGGAAATTGAAGTAAATGGATTGATGACCTATGACCGAAAGGTGATGAAGTTGTTGGAGGATAAAATCCGACAAGCCAACATCGAGATTCGGGAGACTTTAAAATAAAACCTGAAAAGAAGAGTCCATGTATGTAAAACTTACATGGACTCTTTCAACATTCTATTCCCATGAAACTACATCAAAAATGGATCGTCAGTTTTGCTCTGTTGCTAGGCTTTTCTTACCTCATGCAATGGCAGGGTGCGGCGCTAAAAAACAGCTTTACTCCGATGGGAATAGTACACTTAGAATTTGCCCAAACGGAAGAATTATTTCAAAAAATCGTAACTAGCTGGGATGTCCAAACGTTACGTTGGAATATAGCCATCGACTTTTTGTATATCCCCATTTACACCTATTTCTTCCAACTCACCCTTTCCATTTTCGCTCATAGGCACCGCAGTAAACTGGTTCAGCAAATGGGTATTTTACTTAAAAATGCAATCCTGCTGGCTTTCTTTTGTGACCTAGCAGAAAATACAGGAATGATTATTTCTCTAGAAGGCTTTCATGCATCCATTATTTATATCCTGACACTTTGGTTGGCTGGTTTAAAATTTGCCATTCTAGGATTCAGCCTGATTTATATCCTAATGTCAATTCCCACCTTATTTTTCCGTACTAAACAAAATTAGTTTAGTTCAAATCACCCTATCCCCGCCTCCTTCTTCATGGCAGCGGCTGTTTTATGCAGGCCCGTATGACTCCAACCTGGTGGCATGAAAATGTATAAGAACTTATTCACTAGCCCTGGTGCATGATAAACATCTTTAGCTAAGGCTACCAATTCCCCAAAATAAGCATCCAAAAAATGATTGGGCTTCATCTCTCGTGTAATTCCATATTCCACTTTCACATCATCTAATTCAGGTTGGTATGTTTTAAATACTCGATCCCAGATATTCAATAAATTACAAAAATTGGTATCCATATACTGTACATTTCGAGCATGATGTACGCGATGGTGCGCTGGACTCAACATAAAATTCCCCAATTTCCCCATGCGCGCATTTTTGACTAAATGATCCCCAATATGTATGAATGCTCCCCAAGTTCCATCAATAAACATGATGGCAAAAAGCATCGCTGGAGGTAGTCCTGCCAAAATACAAATACTGGCTCGAATGATATCCGCATAAGGGCCCTCCAAGAAAAAGTGGGCATAGGAAACTGCTAAATTCATGTTTTCAGGAGCGTGATGTGTGGAATGCAAACACCAAAACAATCGAACTTTATGAGCTAAATAATGGTAAATAAAATGGGCTAACTCCCAAACAATGTATCCATAAATAAACCAATACCAAGTAAACGAAACTTGAAAAAGAGCTTTGGGTTCAAAAAATCCAATGCATATCGCCGTCATCCCTAGAGATAAATACCTGCCAATAAAGGCATTCAGTACATAGCTAAAAAATGGGATTTTGTAATTTCCCAGACCAAAACTTTTGAATAATAAGCCTCGGGCCAGTTCCAGCACCAATGTGATGGGAAATAAAGGTCTAATCAAAACCTTGATTCCATCATAGGTCAAAAAATCAGTAAACGATTTGTTCTCAAGAAATTCCATGAGATCGTCAAATCCAAAAAATCCAACGATCCAATCTCCTATGGCTTGTAAAATTTCCATGGTGCTAGTATATTAAATAGGTTGATTCTCCTCGAAGGGAGAATTAATATTTTTATAAGATGTTAAATGGCCTCCTGATCTACATAACACTCAACGTTTGGGTGCATCCACAAAAAAGTAGCCGGACAGCTCGTCGTAATTTTCTTCTCCATGATGGTTTTATACGCATCCTGTTTCCCTTTTCCCGTAATCAAAAAAATGATTTTTTTAGCTTGTAAAATCCCCTCCATGCCCACACATAAACCAAATGCAGGCTCTGCTCCTTGAGATAAAGCTGGATCATGTTGAATGGTTGATTCTGCCAAAATGGCCTTATGAAATGGAGCCTGCAAGTATTCTCCTGGCTCATTAAAAGCAATATGCCCATTTTTCCCCAATCCTAAAATACAAATATCCATAGGACCCTCTTGTTCAATATAGCCTTGCACTCGATCACACTCAGCTTGAAAATCTTTCACATGAGTATCAAAACTAACATATCGATCTTCTGATATTTCCAAAGGTCCCAATAGATGTTTCTTTAAATAACTTTCACAGGAATCTGGATGCTCAGAAGGGATAATACCCCATTCATCCATTTTAATGGTGCGCATGGCAGAAAATAAGGATGGATCCGCAGCATGAGCTTGATGCATCTGTGCATACATACCCGTTGGGGAACCTCCCGTAGCTGCACAAAATAACAAATCGGGTTTTTCTTTCACTGATTGAATGATACTCGCACTGGCTTTTTCACTCAAATCTGCATAATTCTTAACGGGAATAATTTCCATGTATGGCTATCTTCAGATTTATTTCAATAGGGAAGTATCAACTCGGCTAGGGGTGTCCTTACCCGAAATGATGGTTTGGGCACTTAAAGCTATGGACTTAATGATGGCTGTCATATTTTCCAAATCCAAGGTCTCAATCTGGTCACTGGGCTTATGGTAATTAGGCTCACTATCCATCTTAGAAGTAGAAATAGTATGTGCAGGAACACCTAATCTAGCTAAGGTGGCATTGTCTGATCGATAAAACAAATTTTGATCTGTATAAGGATCTGGATGAAAAGTAAAACCTGTTCCCTCTAGATTTTTTTGCAAAATAGCTCCCATATCTGTTTTTTCAAATCCGGTAATATAAGCACTATTCTTGCCCCATTTACTTTCTGTACCTATCATCTCCATATTGAACATCGCTTTCACTGCGGCTGGGTCAAACTGTTCCGAAAAATAAGTAGCTCCAAAGCCTCCACTTTCTTCCGCCGTGAATGCCGCAAAAATCAATGTCCGCTCATTTTTATTCCATTTCTTGAAATACTTGGCCAACATCATCATAGCCGTAGTACCGGCAGCATCGTCATTGGCTCCATTATAAATGGAATCTCCTTTAACGGCTCGGTTAGGCATCACCCCCAAATGGTCATAATGACCCGAGAAAATGACATATTCATTTGCCAAGGACTTACCTGGAATAATTCCCACCACATTACTTAATGGCATAGGTGTAATCTCATTCTCCACTTCAATTTTATACAGGCTAGCCGCTTTATTGGACAAAATAAAGGCTACGTTCACTTGATTCTCTCGCAACATATTGCGATTATTCAAACGAGCAAACAAAGCAGCAAAATCCTCGTCCACCCATACCACGGTAGGTGTTTTACCGGATATAAAACGGTAGGCCGATTGAAAGAAATTTTCCCCTTTGGCTATCCTCGCTTGAGCATAAGAAGTATTTTCTTGGATGATTGTTTTGGTTTCCTTTCCTATCACCACCACTTTTTTACTATCAATAGCCTCACCGTCTAAACTAGCTTGTATCGATTTTAATGTTGGCTTATACATCTGAAAAGTTTGCAAATAAGTGCTTGAATTCCCCCACTTCTTTAATTTTGATTTGGCAAATTCCTCCGAGATAAATTGTGCAGCCTTCTCAATGCCTGGGGTAAATGGCTTCCTTCCCTCCAATTCATCGGAAGCTAAATAGCGCTCAATACGCTCCACTTCTTTGATGTTGATGATTTTATCAATCGACTGGCCTATGACAGGAATAAAAAACAATAGGCCGACAAACACTAAATAAATTTTTCTCATGTTGATGGAGGATTTGCGCGAAGTTATGTGATTTTTCAAGCTCTAAAAGTATTAAATTAATATGAATCATTTAGTGCATTTCTAGCGAATTTCCGACAAATGGATTTTCTTTGTCAAACGCTACTCGTATAAAAAATGATCAAATTCCTATTTTGCCTGTTAATTAGTCCAATCGCTTTTGCTCAATCTTCTTTATTCAATACCCAAGGTATTCAACCTGATTTTTGTGTAGGAAATTCAGGCAAAATTGAGTTGGTATTTGGTCAAAAAAATAAGCTATTTTATTCCTTTTCCACAGATCAAGGGGCGCATTTTTCAGAGCCTAGCTTAGTTGACTCTTTAGTTGGATTACATATAGGGGCATCGCGAGGGCCTAGAATTGCCAGCTCTGAATCCGAAACCATTATAACGGCGATTGATAAATCAGGAAATGTCTACTCCTTTAGAAAAACCCAAACAGGCGCCTGGATGAAAAATCGTGTAAATGATATTCCAGACATCGCCAAAGAAGGATTTAATGCTATTGCAGCAAATAAAAAACATCAATTCACCGTCATTTGGCTGGATTTAAGAAACAATCAAAAAAATAAATTAATGTCGAGCACCTCCTTGGATGGAGGTAAAACTTGGCAGAAAAATCAATTAGTGTATACCTCTCCTGAATCAAGCATCTGCGAATGCTGCCAACCTAATATCATCATGAAAGATGACCATATCGCCATCATGTTTCGAAATTGGCTACAAGGCGCTAGGGATATGTATGTGATTCAATCCAACAATGGAGGTAAATCCTATGGACAGGCTCAAAAATTAGGAATGGGCACTTGGCTTTTAAATGCCTGCCCCATGGATGGAGGTAGTCTAGACATGACCTCCGATGGAGAGATTGTGAGTGTTTGGCGAAGAGCAGAAAACCTATATACTTCGGGAATACAGGGAGAAGAGAAATTGCTAAGCCCTGGGAAAAACGCCTCCACGGTCATACTAGCCTCCGGCCAGTGGATAGCTTGGAGCCATATGGGTCAAATATTCCTAAAGTCTAATAAAACAGGAATCACTCAAGTATTAGGACAGGGTCGATTTCCCATCGTAAAGGCTATGAACAACCAACAAGCCTTGGTGATTTGGGAAAACCAAGGTCACATTTTTGGCCACAGCATTTAGCTTTTATCTTAGGTTCGTAATGATTTCAATGGGATTACTAAGTACTTTGTGAATAGGACATAAATTAGCAATAGCCAAAAGTCTTTCTCTTTGAGCATCATCCAAATTTCCAGATATATGTATTTCCCGACGAATCGTGGTTTTGCTGAGATCCTTATCCCAAACAAAATCCAATTCCAAATTTACCCCTTGTAAATCCCAACCTTTACGGTCTGCATACATGCGCAAGGTGGCAGAAGTACAAGCGGCCAATGCCGCTCTCAGCAGCTCATCTGGGGAAAATCCGGCATTCCCTCCTCCTAGCTCATGAGGTTCATCAGCAACGACTCGATTCCCAGAATCACTTTGAATCTCTACTTGATAAAGGGTATTTCCTATATGCGACGTTATTTTTCCCATGACTTATCTATTGGTTAAACTTGGATAAGGAACAAACTCATTTTCCTCTCCAGCTATTTTATCAAATCGTTGATTTATCCAATCATCTTTGGCTTTTTCAATTAAAGATTTATCACTTGAAACAAAATTCCAATTAATAAAACGCTCTTCGGGAAAAGGCTCTCCTCCAAAAATGTAAATGGTGGTATTTGCCTCCATCGTAAAAGTGCATAAACTATGGTCCCGGGAAACTAGCAATTGCTTTGGCCCAAAGGTATTTCCATCTTCTTCAATGCCCCCTTCCAAAATATAAATGCCCGATTCTCCAAAAAGTTGATCCCCTAAAGATAGCGTGGTTTTTTCCTTACTCTTGACCTCGATCATGTACAAAGGACTATAAACGGGTACAGCAGATGCTCGACCAAAGGCTTTCCCGGCAATTAAGGTAAATTGAGTTTCTCCTTCATTCCAAGTTGGTAATTCCTCTTTTCCTACATGTACAAACGAGGGCTCCATTTGCTCCAACTCTTTGGGCAATGCTACCCAAATCTGTAAACCATGTAACACCTTATCCGAATGACGTAAATATTCAGGAGTCTTTTCCGAATGCACAATCCCCTTCCCCGCTGTCATCCAATTTACCTCACCTGGTTTTATTTCCAAGGCTGATCCAAGGGAATCACGATGCATCATACTTCCTTCAAACAAATACGTTAAGGTGGATAAACCTATGTGTGGATGTGCCAATACATCTAAATTATCCCTTTCACTTAATTGGGTAGGGCCCATGTGATCAATAAATGAAAACGGCCCCAACATTCTTTTTTGGCGGAAAGGAAGAAGTCTTCCTACCATAAAATTGCCAATATTGGCTGCCCGCTCTTCGATAATCAGTTGAATATTTGACATGACATATATGATTTAATGAAACGAATTTACAGGCTTTAGTCGCTAATAAAACTTAATCTACATGAATAAAAATCCAACAATCAAAAGATTGGATCAAAATAGAAATTTCATCATTACTTAATAAGCTTCTTCTCTTTAGTTTAAACCAAGGTGGCACTTTTGTGTAAAATTCCTTTATTTATATGCCTAAAAAGAAATTTATCCAAATCAATCTTTGTTTTTTGCTATTATTATGTAATTTGGTTTCTATATCGATTAATTACACCAACTATAAAAACCAATCTTCCTTTCCCATTCTCCTTTCTGGAGGATCTGGAAACATCCAATCAACCTAATATCTATACTCTATGAAAAAAAATCAGCCCATGAGACAACACGTCTCGTACCTGAGAATGTGCATTCTCTATTTTGTTCTGCTGTGTGGAGTAGTACACTCCACCTGGGCAAGCGCCGCATCCCTTATTGAAAAATCTGTCACAGGTACCGTTACGGAAGAAAATGGTGCTCCTATTCCAGGAGTATCCGTTACTCAAAAAGGTAGTACTCGTGGAACTACCACCGATATCAATGGTAATTTCAAAATCAATGTCGACAATGAAAAATCCATTTTAGCCTTCTCTTTTGTAGGCTACATACCCCAAGAAATAGTAGTAGGGAGCCAAAGCAATCTTGCGGTGAAGTTAAAAGTAGATACCAAATTATTAACGGAAGTGGTTGTGGTAGGTTATGGAAGCCAAAAAAAGGCCAACCTTACAGGAGCAGTAGACCAAGTCAGCAGTGAGGTATTCGATAACCGCCCACTTACCAATTTAAATCAAGGTCTTCAAGGTGTCATGCCCAACTTAAATATTAAAATGGGTGATGGTAAGCCAAATCAAGCACCTAGTTTCAATATTCGTGGTACTACATCCATTGGTCAAGGAGGAAATGCTTTGGTCTTAATTGATAACGTCGAGGGAGACCCAAGTTTATTAAATCCCAACGACATCGCTTCCATAACCTTGTTGAAGGATGCCGCTTCGGCTTCCATTTATGGAGCAAGAGGAGTATTTGGTGTGGTGTTAATCACGACAAAAAATCCAACCAAAGGAAAGACTTCAGTAACCTATTCCTCTAATTATTCCTTGAAAAACCCCATTGCTGTACCTGACCTTGTTACTGATGGATACACCTTTGCATCCATGTTTGCGGAGTCATTTGTCAACTTTCAAGGAAGTTTTCCTCAGAATGTCAACAAAACCATGAAATTCTCTCAGGCCTACCTGAATGAATTCAAACGAAGAAAAGAAGTAGGAGGTCTACCCGATTATGAGATTGATCCTGTAACTGGGGAATATGTCTATTATGGCAGCACAGATTACTATGGTCATTTATACAAAAAGGTAACGACTTCTAAAGAACATAACCTAAGTATCTCAGGAAGTAGTGATAAAGCGAGTTACTTATTAACCGGTCGCTATTTCGGTCAGGATGGTTTATTCAGATACAATTCGGACGACTATCAAATGCTTAATTTCTCGGGAAAAGGAAGTGTACAGCTATATCCTTGGTTAAAAGTGACCAACTTCACTCAATTCTCCAACATGAAATACCACAACCCACTTAACGTAGGTGAAGGTGGTGGTATTTGGAGAAATATTGCGGATGAAGGGCACCCAATGTCCCCCATGTTAAATCCAGATGGTACCATATCGTTTTCTGCTGCTTATAGCATTGGTGATTTTTATTATGGTAAAAATGGAATTGACAATGATAAGCGAGTATTTAGAAATACGACGGGCTTTGCCGCTGATTTCTTCAAAAACAAATTACGCGTTAAAGGTGATGTCACCATTCAAAGCACAGACAATAATGATAGAACCAAGGCTGTACCTGTGCCATACAGTGTAAAACCTGGAGTTATTTCTTATGTGGGAACGACCACTAATTCTATCAATGACGTCTACAGAGAAACGAATTACATGACAACCAACCTGTATACGGAATATGAAAATACATTTCATGAAGATCACTACTTAAAAGTGATGGCGGGATACAACTACGAAGAATCTAGATTCAAAAGATTATCTGCCCAAAGAAATGGTTTGATTTTTGAGGGAGCCAATGACATAAACTTAGCATTAGGTCAATCCATCGTAACAAGTGGAGGCTGGGAAGTTTGGAAAATCATGGGAGGTTTCTCTCGACTAAACTACTCGTTTAAAGACCGATATTTATTGGAAGTGAATGCCCGTTATGATGGCTCATCTAAGTTCCCAAGTAACCAACGCTTTGCTTTCTTCCCATCATATTCCTTAGGATGGAGGCTTTCGAAAGAAGCATTTTGGAATGTGCCTGAAAAATTAATTACCGACTTAAAGCTTCGCGCTTCTTATGGATCTTTGGGTAATGGAAATATCAATTCCTACGCCTATTTGGAACAATTTAACATTGCTCAATCCGGTTTAGTTTTGAACGGCCAAAGACCACAGTTTACCACGAATCCCACAGTGATTCCAGAAGGCTTAACTTGGGAAACAGCTACGACAAAAAACATTGGAATAGACTTATCTATGTTAAATAATCGCTTGCATTTTAATGCAGACGCGTATATTAGAACGACAACCGATATGTTTACTGTAGGTTTAACTTTACCTGCTGTATTTGGAGCAACAGCCCCGAAAGGAAACTATGCCGACTTAGAAACCAAAGGCTGGGAAATGTTACTATCCTATAATGACCAAGTCAATGTGGGTTCAAGTCCACTAAAGTTCAATGTTCGCTTAACCCTTTCTGATTATACCGCTACTATTAAAAAATACAATAATCCTCAAAAGTTATTGAGTGATTATTATGAAGGACAAGTATTAGGTGAAATTTGGGGCTATACCACTGCTGGATATTTTACTTCGGCGGATGATGTTGCCAAAAGTGCTAAACAAGATTTGTTTCGTAGTGCCAACAGTGGCTTATGGTTCCCTGGAGATATTAAATTTGTTGACTCCAATGGAGATGGAAGAATTACTCCGGGTACTAGCCGTGTAAGTAATCCTGGAGACAGATCCATCATTGGAAATTCTACGCCACGTTATACCTATGGTATTATGTTAGGTGCGGATTGGAAAGACTTCTTTTTCTCAGCATTTTTCCAAGGTGTAGGTCAACAAGATTGGTATCCAAGTAGAGAGGCTAATTTATTCTGGGGTCAATACAATAGACCATACGGAGATATTCCAAAGAGTCAATTAGGCAATATTTGGAAAGAAGATAATGTCAATGCTTACTTCCCGAGATATGTTTCTCGTATCGCTAGTAATGCGAATGGAACTTTATCCGCTCCTCAAACCAAATACATGCAGGATGTACGTTATATCCGATTGAAAAACATCCAAGTAGGTTATAATTTACCGAGTCAGATCGCTTCTAAAATTGGTTCTTCTGCCGCTCGTGTATATGTTTCAGCCGAAAACATTTGGACAGCTTCACCGCTATTTAATATTACTCGTGATATAGATGTTGAAAATGCCGTAGCATCTGATCAAGTGTTCTCTCCTGGAGGAAACTCCGGCGATGGTTATAACTATCCTTTGATGAAAAGTGTAACACTTGGTTTATCTATTACATTTTAATGTGCTGAGAATCAAAAATCAAGAAATTCTTAGCAGGTAAAACAACCTTAAAATTTTAACAAAAGATCATGAAACTTAACTATATCTTCTGCCTACTTTTCACATCCAGTTTATTTTTTGGATGTAGTTTGGAAGAAATTCCAGAGGCAACTACCACCAAAGGTCCCATCTTCAGTAGCGAAAGCGGCCTTATCTTATATACCAATTCATTTTATAATATGATGAATGGTAAAAACCTACATCGCGCTGATGCGATGTCAGACTACCTAGCTAGAAAGGATACTCCCCCTTTCATCACACCCGGTAACTTTTCTGCGGAAGTGAGTTCAGGTTGGACCTGGTCCGATCTAAGAAATATCAATTATTTCATCAAAAACTGCAATGACCCTAAGGTCCCTTTAGCCGTTAGAAATAACTACATAGGTATCGCTCGGTTCTTTCGCGCTTGGTTTTATTATGAAAAAGTAAAACGCTTTGGCGATGTCCCATGGATCAATAAACCCTTGGACGTATCAGATACAGAACTATTGACCAAAGGTAGAGATTCCCGTGTGATGGTCATGGACTCTGTCATTGCCGACTTAAATTTTGCTTGTGCCAATATCACAGCTAAAACCGAAGGTAGCCGAAGTTTGGTAACAAAATATGCCGCTTTTGCATATAAATCACGCGTTTGTTTATATGAAGGAACCTTGAGAAAATACCATACCAACTTAAATTTGGCTTCAAGCTCGGCAAACCTCTTAACGCAAGCGGCGGCAGCAGCCAAAGTAGTCATGGACGAAGCTGGTTATAAATTATACGATGGTGCTGGAGTAGATAAATCATACCGTCAGGTGTTCATCAATCCTGCCCCAGTAGCTACTGAAGTGATACTTTCCGCTGTTTGTGACTTGGCATTGAACAACCTAAATGATGGGAACTGGTATTGGACCTCAGGAACGTATGGAGATAAGGCCAACTTCATTCGATCATTCATCAATACATATTTGAATATCGATGGCACCCCATTCACGAATAATCCAGCCTATAAAGCGATGCTGTTTAAAGATGAAGTGAAAGGACGTGATAAGCGTTTACAACAAACCATTCGTTCAGGTGATTACAAACGCTTAAACAATGGAGCATTAGAAGCCGCCCCTCCTTTATTCTCGTATACATTTACTGGTTATCAACCTATTAAGTGGGCATTGGATGACATGTATTATGATACTAGAGATTTAAACATCAACTCTGTATCCATCATCCGATATGCTGAGGTATTACTGAATTATGCAGAAGCAAAAGCGGAATTAGGTTCCTTAACGGATGGAGATTGGGCTGCGAGCATTGGCTTATTGAGAAAGAGAGCAGGTATCACAGGTGGAACAAGTGCCTTGCCAAAGGTTATTGACACCTACCTTCAAAGTACTTATTTCCCAGCCATTAGTGACCCAATAATTCTAGAAGTCCGCAGAGAAAGAGGTATCGAACTATGTTTAGAAGGTTTCCGTTTTGACGATATCGTACGTTGGAGAAGAGGAGAACTCATGCAAATGGAATGGAATGGTATGTATGTTCCGAGCTTGGATACTCCCTTGGACCTAAATGAGGATGGCAAATTGGATGTGGCATTCTACCAAAAACTACCGACCAAAGTATCGGGTGTGACTTATGTAGAAGTGTCTCCATTAATCAGTGGAAAAGCCAATCCTCAATTACTTGCAAACGGTACTTCAGGAGAATTAACCTGGTTCAATAACATCCCTAGGAAATGGGAAAACAAACACTATTTATACCCAATTCCAGCAGGGGATATCATTACTAACCCCAAGCTAGCACAAAATCCTGGATGGTAAAATGAAGGCCTACTTTGAAAGTAGGCCTTTTTTATTGACCGTTTATCAAAAGAATTGAATAAAACTTGTCGTTTGCATTAATCTGTGAGCGATTTTAACAATTTTTATAAAAAATAATCGTTCGGACCTCGATGTTCTCCCTTTAACTATTGTGTATTAAAAAGAATCTATCTAATTTGAGTGTATCAATTTTAAGAATTTAGTTTGTTGATGAAGTGTAATGCAAAAAAGTCACCTGATATTCAAGTGACTTTTTTTGATTTATCATACAATGGAAGCAATGTCAATTCAACCTATAAACCTCCCCATGCTATGAAACTTACTATGCTAAAAGTAGGCTATTTTATATTCCTTTTCATTCCATTCAATGCGCTATGCCAATCGATCTTTCCCGATGCTTTGGTTAAGTTTATGCCTTTGGTCGAAGAGGCTGTATTCTCAGGCACTGGAACCCAAACTTGGGATGAGCAAATTCGTGAACGAGGTTACATCTTAAAAGAGAAAGATGGCTACCACATGTGGTATACAGGATATACTAAAAATGATCCGATCAAGCGCTTGGGTTATGCCACTTCATCAGATGGCTTAAATTGGAAAAGACATCCAGCTAACCCCATCAATCCCAAACAATGGATTGAAGATGTATTTATCTTCAAAAAAGGGGCCGTATATTACATGTTTGCCGAAGGAAAAGGTGACACCACTCACCTACTTGTTTCAACGAATAAAACCACTTGGAAGGAATTGGGAAATCTTAGAATTAAAAAGACCACTGGCCAGCCCATTGATAAAGGGGCATTTGGAACACCCTGTGTCATGGAGGTAAAAGGCATCTACTACCTATTTTATGAACGAGATGATTTGGGAATTTGGCTGGCAAAATCCAATAATCTGATTGACTGGGTCAATGTACAAGATCAACCCGTGCTGGAAATGGGCCCAGAGCCTTATGATTTGTTCGGTGTAGCCATGAACCAAGTCATCTACTACCAAGGATACTATTATGGCTATTATCATGCTACGGCCTACAAAGACTGGCGAGAATGGTCTAGCAATGTTGCGGTATCTAAAGACCTTGTCCATTGGACTAAATACCCACATAACCCCATCATAGGAAATAATCAATCCAGTAATATCCTGGTTCCAGAAGCACGAGGATATCGTTTATACACCATGCACTCCAAGGTGCACGTGTATCAGTCCAAATAGCTTTCACCATCAGGTTGAAAACAAAAAAGCCTAGACTCCAATCAAGTCTAGGCTTTAAAAACCCGTGTTCTACATATTTCTCTAATAATTAATCAAATTTCTTGAAAGACCTGAATAAAATTCTATCTAACAATCATTCAAATTGATTACAATCTATTTTTCAACCAAATTGATTTCTAATACAATTAAATTGAGTTACAAAATTAAATAAACACAGTAAATAAAACTTTAAATTGGAGTACTAAATCAGGAACATTTGTTACTAAAAAGTAAAATTATGTTACTTTTAGAGAAATTTGTGATTCATTTATAGCAATGCAACTAAAAGATTTAGTCCTTGTCAAAACAATTTGTCAAAGACTGCTTTTCAGCCTCTTCGGACTATTCATAAGCGCATTCAGCTATGCCCAAGATACCGTTTTTGTAAAAACATACTCATTACCCGAGAAAATAGTCAATATTGATGGAGATGGACGAAATCTGATCGTCAGAACGGATAATCACCTATATAAATTCTATGCGGGCCGATTTGACGAATTAAAATTCACTCCCAAAGAGAATGACCGCTTTACATGGATTAGTAAAAACGATAATCCTGAAATCTTTGGCACCTATAGTACCTTGCAATTTCCAGAAAGCCATCAAGTGAAACATCAGTCATTAGACAATTTTGTACCTGGCTATGATCAATACAATATGACGGAGGCTTCCATGGGTAATTTATATTACTTGGCCTACAATGGTATCCTTTTAGAATATCGAATACATCATTTTTATTCTATCAAACACCGGGGTAAATCCATTCGCCATATTTACCATGATGACAATTTTCGTGTTATAGCCACCTATGCTGGAATATTCATTGATTCCACCAAGGCTGTGTATACCAATAAACCCATTCCTAGAGCCAATTTTGCCAGTGGAGAAACCACTAAAATTGATGGTCAATATTATTTGAATTCAGACCCGATTTATCGATTAAAAAATAATCAGTGGGAAATACTTCCACTGAAAACAGATATCAAACATTTTAAAAAACTGTTGAAAATTGGCAAACAGACTTATTTTCAGTCTACCGAAGCTATTGGTTGGATCAACTTAAACAAGCTAACACTCAAAAAAATCATCACGCATACTTCCCAGTTTCATGATATGGAAAACTTAGGGAACTTGCTTTTATTGGGCAATGCCAATGGGAAATTATACCTCTATGACGTTGTCCATCGAAAATTGGAAACAGTGCACATTGGATCTTCTATCTATGATATCACCATTAAAGGACAACAAATCATTCTTTCCTGCAATGACGGACTATATGAATTCGATTTAAAGACGAAAAAAAGCCAACTACTCTTCCGACACAAGCACATCATTCAATCCATTTTTATAGGTAACAATATCTTATTCACCAGCTTTGAAGGTCTATTTCTTTATACCAACAACCATGAGGTTTTTAAAATCATTGATAATGTTGAATTCAATAAAAGAGCTCTAAATAGTTGGAATGATCTAATATATGCAGGCTCTACTGAAGGCCTCTATGTCATCAACCTCCCACAATTAATCAATGAAATTTTACCCAGCTTGGATCCTGAAATATTGAATGAAAGTAAATTGGATACCTCCTTACTCATTGCTTTAGGATTTACGCTGGTTGTCATTATCGGAAGTGCCGTATTCATCCGATATAAAAACCAAGGTAAACCTGATCATTACAAAACTCCGAAGGTGGAAATAACCCCCGAAAGAATACGGGAAGACATGTTAAAAAATGAACATCTAATCAGTGTGGAAAGTATTGCGGAGTATTACCAAATTTCACGTGTACACTTAAATCGAGTCTTGAAAAAGCACGATAAAAATACCTTGGAATTAATCAAGCAGATTAAGCAGGAAATTGTGTTAGACCTTAAAAGCAAACAAACACCTATTGAAAAAATCAGTCAACGCGTTGGTTATACAAGCAAGTACATCAAGCAACATTTTCTAAAAAAATAGTATTCTCCTTTCAAAAAGACAGCCTATCTAATGGCTGAACCATGGAATGCGAATTGGTACAAGTGGATTGAACGTCCTTACCAATCAACCAATCCCAAATTTTTACAGATTCCCCTTCTCCACAGCGCATTCGGATTTTAATTATAATGGCGGAGAAACATGTCAAGAGTCCAATAAAAATAATTGCTGTGAGTACCCCAAAATAGTCCGCTATGATACCCGTCATCAAGGCACCAATAGCATATCCCAAATCTCTCCATAAGCGAAATATTCCCATACTTTTAGCGCGATCTAAGGGATGCGTATTCTCTGCCAAAGTAGCCAAAAAAGTAGGGTAAACCATCGCCGTTCCCCAGCCTAGCAAGGCAGAAATCCCCACATATTGACCCACTGTTTCAGCCCAAATCAACAGTATTAATGCGATTCCTTGCAAAAGCATTCCCACAAATAACATGTCTTTTTTACAAAATTTGTCCGACATTTTACCTGTTAATAATTGCCCCAAACCCCAAACAGCTGGATATATCGCCGTGATAATTCCTATTTCCTGAAGTTCAAATTCTTTACTCGCTAATAGAATGGGAAATATCCCCCATACCATGCCGTCATTTAAATTGTTAATCAATCCAGCTTGAGTAACCGATCCCAAGTTCCGGTTTTTCCAGGTTGTATCTAAGAAAATATCTTTCAATCGTGGGATTCGACTAGTCTGTTCTTCTTGTATCACATGCTGCCGTGTGTCATGTATGAAGAAATAACTTCCCAATAAACCCAAAATGACCAACACGATACCTAGATAAAATGGATAAGGTCGCAATCCATACTGATTGGCGATATATCCAGATAAAAAAGCAAAAAGTGCCACCGCCAAATAGCCGGCCGATTCATTAATCCCCATGGCTAATCCACGCTGCTTTTCGCCCACTAAATCAATTTTCATCACGACCGTGGAACTCCATGCTAAGCCTTGATTTATCCCCAAAAAAACATTGGCTACAATTATCCAATTCCAATTAGGAGCAAACATGAGTAAAAATGGAATGGGAATGGCCATGATCCAACCAAAAACCAAGAGGTTTTTGCGGCCAAAACGATTGGCTAAACTACCTGCAAAATAATTAGAAAAGGCTTTGACAACGCCAAAAACAATAATAAATGAGAGGATGGCTGTTTTAGCCGCTAAAGCAAATTCTTTCTCCGCTATTTGTGGTAAAATGCTGCGCTCTAAACCCACCATTCCACCAACAAAGGCATTGATTAGCACCAATAAACTAAACTGCTTCCAATTTTCTCTTAAACCCAGTTTAACCTGCTCCATGGTAGTGATATTTACTTATGTCCGTATTTAAGTACGATGGCTAACTGCCCTGCATGATAAGCCGTATGCGAAACAATTCTCCCAAAGGCCTCCGATTTTGTTTTCGTTCCAAATTCCTTGGTCGTAATGATATGTTCCCAATCCTCGTCAGTTTGCTGAGAAACAATGGAATACAATTTTTTAAACGAATCCTGTACATACCAATTTAACTCTTCCAAATTAGTCCATTCCCCAGTATCGCGTTGATCTATGACCGTTTTAGCCACCACTTTTACCGAAGGGTCACCAAACACATTCTTGGCAAAAAGCAATTCTACATCTCCTATGTGACGAATCAAAAAACCTGCTGAATTGGGAGAATCTCCTAACTTTTTGCCCAAATCTGCCTCTGTTATCCCATCCAATAATTTGGTGAATCGAGTCCTAGACTCGACCCACAATTCCAATAATAATTCCGTTTTAGAATGCATGATTTATCAATTTAGCAACATCCTGAACCTGGCTTGCAGGCATTCGCCTCCAGCGGCTTTTGGGCAAACACCGAAATCGAAAATATACCTGTTTTACCTGATTTAAATTCCTCTATTTCTTGAGCACTTAAATAATGACTCAAAATATCATTTGGTATAATAATAGGCTTTTCTTTTTGAATTTGCACATTGACAAATCCACTTGCCTGTATTAATTGCATATAATCTTCTTTTTGAATAGCTCCAGCTACACAGCCTGCGTACATTTCCGCATCCTTTTGCAATCCTGATGGCAATTCACCAACAAGTACCACATCGGATATACTAAAATGCCCTCCTGGCTTTAATACTCGGTATATATCTTGAAAAACCCCTGCCTTATTTGGCACCAAATTTAATACACAATTACTCACTATAACATCTGCCACATTGGCTGAAATAGGCATATTTTCTATATCCCCTTGGCGAAACTCCACATTATTAAAACCTCGAATCTCTGCATTAATTCGTGCTCTTTCTATCATTTGTGGAGTAAAATCTACACCGATCACCTTACCTGTTTCTCCTACTTCATGACGGGCTATGAAACAATCATTTCCTGCTCCACTTCCTAAATCCACGACAACATCTCCCACTTTCATGTCAGCAAATTGCGTAGGTAATCCACAGCCTAAACCTAAATCTGCATCCGCATGATATCCCCCTAAAGTGGTATAGTCTTCCGACATAATATTGTACACCTCCGTTGAGCAGCCTCCCGCTCCACAGCATGAAGCCATATTTTCTTCTTTTCCTTGCATGGCAATCTCGCCATATTTTTGCTTGACAATTTCCTTTAATTCCTGTTCTGTTTTCATGGTATGTTGATTTTAATTAATCGTAATTTTACGATGGATTTAAACAAAAAAATTTAACAACAACTACTTGTTTTTACATGTCGTTTTTCAAAAAAATGACCTAACAATTCTGTTAATTTGGCCCACTCAGGTTCATTAATACAATAACAAATCGAAACCCCGTCAATTTGACCTCGAATCAAACCCGCCTCTTTCAATTCTTTCAAATGCTGAGATACCGTCGATTGAGAAATGGGCAACTCGTCTACAATGTCACCACAAATGCAAGAATGTTTCGATAACAACAATTGCATAATGGCCATACGGGCAGGATGCGACAAGGCCTTAGCGTATTTTGCTACTAAAATCTGCTCTTCGGTATAATCAATAATCTTACTTGCTCCCATATCAATCGTAATATTACGATAAATAATTTTATTAGAAAAATTCTGGGATCAATTTCTTTCATAATGATTGAAAAAACTTGACCTAGTGTGTGATACATCGCACAAAATCCATATAAATAGTTGGAATTATACCAGTTTGTGCTAGTTTTGCAAATTCATGAAAAGACTAGCCTCCATATTGCTATTGTTTATTCTCCTCTACCAAGCGGGGGGATTTGCATTACGTTATGTGGCTAATTCAAGTACTGACCTAGCCATTAGTGACTCGGAAAATGATTCTTATGTAGTGAAAATCCCTATTTCTTTACCCTATCCTAGCAATCGGGAAATTTCTCAAGAAGTTTCAGGGGCAATACAACAAGGGGATGATTTCTATCAAATGCTAGATCAAAAGATAGAAAATGACACCTTGTATACGCGTGTAGTTAATGATAAAAATGCCCGAGATCAATTTTTGGATTTGGCAGATTTAGTGAATGAACATTTAGGTGATCAGCCTGAAAAAAAACCAGCAAAAAGTAAATTAATTCAAACGCTGGTTAAAGAGTATTGTCAATCCGGTGCTGCCTGGGTATTCTATATCTTAGAATGGCCAAGTGAATCGACAATACCTAATCATGCTCCATTACAGACATCCTCATTCAAGGATGCTTTATTTTCCCCTCCCCGGCAAGCTTAATTATTTCTGGAAAAATAGCTTGAAAGAAGACCCTTCTTTCCTGATTGTTGTATTTCAATTTAATTAAGCAAAATGAAACATACGTTACTGTGTGTATTCATCTCTATGTTGAGTATGAATACGATCATGGCACAAATGCCACATGATCAAATCTACATGAATAAAAATATTGCCTGTGGGGCCCTGATGTATGGGAATTCCTCCTGGACAAATTATTGGGAAAATTCCTTAAAAAGGGATAATCCCAATATTGGAAAACTAAGCACAGAGTCCTTATCTGCTATGATTGCCTATGGAATTACCAAAAAAATAAATGCTTTGGTCATGGTTCCTTATGTTAAAACACAGGCTAGCCAAGGAAATTTGATGGGCCAACAAGGATTTCAAGATGTCAGCCTTTGGTTAAAAGCACAAGTATTTAATTACAAACAATTACATGGACATGCCACGCTAGGACTAAGTACTCCTATGAGTAATTATGTGACTGAGTTTATGCCCATGTCCATTGGTCTTGGAGCTAAAACATTCAGCGCCAGAGCCATTCTACACTATAACTTACCTTCCAACTTATTCATCAGTGCCACGAGTTCCTATATCGTAAGAAGTCAGGTCATGGTTGATCGCGACTCCTATTTGAACGGAGAAAAACTAGTAAACTCGGGTTCCGTAGTCGTGCCCAATGCCTTTGACGCCATGTTTCGATTAGGTTACATCAAAAAAGAAAACCAATTGGAAGTATTCGCCGAGCATTTTTCTTGTGCTGGGGGAGACAATATTCGTCGTAATTCGATGCCGTTTCTTACCAATGACATGACGATGACCGCCGTAGGAGCCTATGCCAAATACCAGCCAAAATCTCTGGGTATAAGCGCCAAAGTATCCTATGTCATAGATGGACAAAATGCTGGACAAAGTACCAACGTAACCGTAGGCGTATTGTACTTATTTAAGGTTAAATAATCATAAGAAAATCATGAAAAAATACATATACTATTTTATAACTATCCTGTGCTTTAGTTTTTTACTTTCCTGTGAAAACAACCTATCTGAAGCTTTAATGGCACCTTATGTACCTGCCAATGTGGATGAAAATGCAGGTTCTTGGAAAACCTTTGTTCTTATTTCTCCAACGGAGGTAAGCATTGTCGCTCCAGCCGGAACCAATGACCCGGCTTACTTAAAAGAAATTGATTCCCTTAAAAACATCGTTGCCCCCAATATAAACAATGAACAAAGACAAATCGTAGCCTATTGGGGAGCAGGCGCCGTGTACCGATGGAATGAATTAGCCAGAGAATTATCTGCTCGCTATAACTCAGCACCTGCGGCAAATGCGGAAGGGAAATACCCGGTACCGGATGCTACCAATCCATTAGCTGATCCTAAATTCCCATTTGCCAATCCACCTTATGTATCAAGAGCTTTAGCCTATTTGAGTGTGGCTCAATATGATGCATTAGTGAGCGCATGGAAATATAAATACCAATACAATCGACAAGCGCCCGGTGTCGTGGATAAAGCCATTAAACCCTTGTTGCCGGCAAGTTCTTTGCCCTCTTATCCTTCAGAGGATGCCGTGGTAGCACAGGCTAGTTATGTTATTTTATTAGCCATGTTTCCAGGGGAAGGGCCCTTTTTAAAATCCAAATTGGAAGAATGCAAAAACGCGCGACTTTGGGCTGGTATGAACGTAAGTTCTGATATCCAAGCTGGTGTAAGCTTGGGTGCTGGAGTAGCCGCAAAAGTTATGGTAAAAGCCAGAGCTGATGGTATGGGGGCTGCCAACAATCAAGCGGCTACACCAGATATGATTGCTCGTTCCAAATCATTAGGATTTACGAAAGTATGGACAAGCCAAGAAAGCCCTGCAAGACCGCCGATGCTGCCGACATTCGGAAATGTAAAAACCTGGAACTTCGATCGTGCTACTTTGGAGGCCATTCGCCCTGCCATACCTTATATAGAAGGTTCTACTGAGTTCAAAAAAGACTATGAAGAGTTGGTAGAAGTTGATAAAAATCAAACTCGAGAACAAGCTGCCATTGCCAACTTTTGGGCGGATGGCCCCGGAACTTATACTCCTCCAGGACACTGGCATCGCTACGGCGCCAATGCTGGTTTTGAAGCTAAATACAGTGAAGTACGCATGGCCAGAATGCTTGCCTATTTAGGTACTGCCGAAATGGATGCTGGGATTGGGTGCTGGGATACCAAATATTATTATTACAGTCCCCGCCCACAGCAATATGGCCTTAAAACCTCTGTTGGACTACCCAATTTCCCCAGTTATACCTCTGGGCATTCTACTTTTTCAGCAGCGGGTGCGGAGGTTTTATCCGCCTTCTTTCCACAAAAAGCCAGCACATTTAATTCCTATGCCCAGCAAGCTTCTGATTCGCGAGTTTATGGATTAATACACTGGAGATTAGATTGTACCATGGGCTTAAAACACGGTAAAATCATTGGCCAATATGCTGTTAAAAGAGCTAGCCAAGATGGCGCACTTTAACACATTGAATCTTTATTCAATCTGCCTATAAAATTATAATTAAGGGGTAATTTTTAATAGTCGACTGGCGAGTTTCAGTCGGCTATTTTTGTTTCATGGTGAAATTTAAAATTTTAGTTGATAGCCCGCTCTAATAACTTGCGTTTCATAATAATCTGAAGACGACATCCGGAATCCTTTGGCTAATATATCTTTATGTATGACCATGGTATTGAATAGATCACTGGCATTAATGAAATATTCTCCCTTTCCATTTTTTTGCGCTTTCTTAATTCCAACATCAAAGCTAAACCGCTGACCAATTCTGCCTTGTGGAATGAGATCAGGTGCTAAATAAATAGCAGAAAATTGCACATTCCATTGATTCGGTAAATGAACAAATCCTATCCATTTGGCACTACCTGAAAAAATTTCTTCTTGCTCGGAAGTATAGCTTGTAGGAATAGGATATTGATTAAATACAGAAAAAGAATTTATCCGATTTTGATACGCATTCAAATTAAGGTTGAAGGAAAGCACTTTCGAAAGTTCTTGAGAAAGAACAATTTCAAGCCCCAAATTGGAACTCTTACCTGCATTCTGCATGATATGATAAATCAAGGTATTGCCTGGAATGGTCGTAGCTATACGAGTAATCGTCGCATCGGCTAATCGCTGATAAATAGCCGTATACAAATATCCCCTATTAATACTTGATTTATACGCTATTTCCATCGTATTTGTAAACTGCGGTTTCAAGGCAGGATTTCCCACCTTCACAATTTCGGCATCATCATATTTAGGAAATACTCGAATATCCAATTCGGCTGGCCTATCCACGCGTCGACTATAGAAAAAGGATAATTTATTATTCTCATTAAGTTTATACCCTAAACGAACATTGGGAAATGGTTGCACATATTGATAGCCATCACTTTTATAGGTATTATGATTGGGGTCAATATCATATTTGACCGTAACGTATTCCATTCTCAAACCCGCCTCCACTTCATATTTCTCATTTTCAAAAATATAATTACTGTAAATGGCTGGTATGGTTTCCTTGTAATCAGCCCAACCTCCCGCAGTTACATCGAGTGGAGAATTTAATCCTGGAATAAATAGCATACTCGTAGGAATAAAACGATAGCGATACTTTAAACCCGCCTCCACTCTTCCCCACTTCAAAGGCCTAACATAATCAACATTCAAATCGGTAACATGTTCATCCGACATTAATTTAAAAGCATCCAGCCCTGTATAACTTGGATAAATATTGGTAAAAAAGTACTTTTCATCTTCTTGATGCCAAGTGTAATTCAAGCTGAAATTGAAGACATGACCAGGCTGCTCAAATCGATGCTGAAAATTATTCATAGCAGTGACAGTGGTTTTCAATTCATCCTCCAAAAACTGCCATAACCTCCTTCTCTCTGTCATATTTTGATTAAAAAAGGGTTCGTCCCCATCATCCAAGATTTTTTCACTACTAAATAAAATGGATGAATTAAATGAATTTTGCTCATTCATTTTCCAGTCAATCCCCCCCATGAATGTTCCAATATTGGTTCTCCTATTCCTTTTAGTCTGTTGCTGAATAACGTCGCCAGAATCATAGATTCTAGTAACAAACTCATTTTTATTTAATGTGGGTGTGTAATTAAAATCCCCTTGCATAAACAGGTTCACATTTTTCTTTCTATAATTCAGAGAAAGCGATGGATTAAACTTGGGTGTAGCTTGAAACTGTGGTCGAATACTGGGTAAATTCTCTTTTTTTATTCCTAATGCTCCTAATCCAGCACTCAATCCTATCTTCCCATTAAATCCTTCTTGCTTACTTTTCTTAAATATAATATTGATAATACCTGCATTTCCATTCGCATCATATTTAGCAGAAGGATTATTGATAATTTCAATTTTTTCAATGGCCGAAGAAGGAATATTGTCTAGGCCAGATTGAGCACCAAAACCCGTAAGCGCCGTTTGTTTCCCATCAACTAAAACCGCTACTTGAGAACTACCTCTCAAATTCAATTTCCCATCTTGTACTGTTATTCCAGGCAAACTTTGCATGACCTGCAAAACGGAACCTCCCGTCTGAGAATTTATCGTTTCAACTGAATAACTTTTTTTATCCAGCTTATTTTCAATTTCATCACGCTTTGCGCTAACAATTACCTCTTCCAATTGCTGCTGATCAGGAACAAGGAGAATCGTTGAGACATCGAGATATTCAGTTAAACTCCCAATAAATACATTTTGCTTTTTTAGTTGATAGCCCACCATACTTATATGAAGATAATAAGTACCTGGTTTTATGTTGTTCAAACGAAACCTGCCATTTGCATCACTAATGGTTCCTTGAACAAAACTGCTGTCTTTGGATTTTTTTAATAAGACATTACTATATGCCATGGAACTTCCATTTCCTTGATCTTTAAGTACTCCTGACAAGGTAACTTGGGAAACTTGAGATTTTACGGAAAAAACGATACTACAAAGTAGTAAAAATAGTATGGTGAATTTATTAGGCATTTTTCTTATAAAAGGTATTTAAGTTAACTCCAATAAATACAGATACAAATATAATCCAAGAAGTGTAGACATCCACCCCCACAAAATTTTTTGGTTCCTCCATCTTTAAAATAAAGCATTATGGAAATTGACTGTTCCCACTTATCAAGCTTTTACCCTAGTTGATTTAAATTCATTTGCTATATTTGCATATATCTATATAAACCATAGACTTTATATTTTGTGTTATGAAAAATCTACTATTCTTCACGATTCTACTATTCTCACTCCCTACAATGGCCCAAGAACAATTCCCTAAGATAGCAGGACACATGGGAATCGCTCATTCCATCATCACGGTTTCTGATGGTATCACCACCGGTAATTTCGGGAGTTCTTATTCCGTTGGATTTCCAGTAGCCCTCAACATTTGGAAAACAGAAAAGGTGGGCTTTTCCTTGGAGGTCATCCCTGCCATTCGAAGTGAAAATGGTAGCCATAAGGTAAACAATGTGACATTTCACCCAGGTATCCTATATCGCTTGGGTAAGGGTTATACCTTCGCTGGTCGCGCAGCTTTTGAAACAAGCGGTCGATATGGCATGACTCCTGTATTAAATAGAGTCCTTAAAAAAAACAAATTCAGCAGTTATTACTTGGCTATCCCGATTCCCATTCGATTCGGGAATGATCGACCAGTTTCTGCCAATTTGACTGTTCAATTAGGAATAGCCTTCTAAAAATGATGCGTTTCTAAAATTATTTTCGTAAAATTCCTATGTCTAACAAAAAACATGGAACTTATGTCTAACTCCATTCATACTTGTCTGTGGTTTAAACAAACTGCACATGAAGCACGGGACTTTTACCAATCGATTTTTGAGGATTTTGTTATACAATCTGAAAATTCCATGGTCTGTTCTGTTCGAATACATGGACGAAATTTTACCTTTTTAGGAGGAGTCAAACATGCTTCATTTAATCCTTCTATTTCCTTTTTTCTCATTTTCCATTCCAAAGAAGAGCTAGAGAAAAAATGGGACGCCTTATCAAAAGAGGGTAAAACTTTAATGGAATTAAACAGCTATCCTTGGAGTAGCATGTACGGATGGTGCGAGGATAAAAATGGTATTAGTTGGCAATTGATGATTCATGATACGCTTCCAGATAAAATCATCCCTGCACTCTTATTTACTCAACACAATAATGGAAAAGCAGAAAAAGCCATTCAATATTACACCTCTTTAATCCCACATTCTCAGGTCAATTTATTGGATCGATATGTCAAAGGAAGTGGCGATGAAGAGGGGAATATTCAACATGCTCAATTTTTGTTAGCGGGTCTGGCCTTTATTGCATTTGAAAGTTCATATATGCATCAATTCATCTTCAACGATGCTATTTCTTTCGTCATTACTTGCCAAAATCAAGCAGAAATTGATTTCTACTGGGATAGCTTTATCCGAGATGGAGGAAGCCCAAGTAAGTGTGGCTGGCTCAAAGATCCCTTTGGTGTTTCTTGGCAAATCATTCCTGAAAATATGGGGCGATTGATGCGTAATTCCAATAATTCCATGTTCATGAACGTGTTCATGAACATGGAGAAAATTGACATTAATGCCCTCGAAAATGCTAGCAAACTTTAATTATTCCTTGCTAGGTTTCCCTACTGGCGACATTCTCGGCGAGATAAAATGGATGAGTAACCAGGCTAATAAATAAGCCGATCCGCAAATCAAGAATATTAAATTATATCCTCCAGACAAATTGTCACTGGCTTTATACGTATCTAAAATAATTCCAATAAAGTAAGGAAAAATGACCCCGCCCAAAGAACCCGCCAATCCCCCAATACCTACCACTGAACTTATCGCATTTTTAGGAAACATATCCGAAACCGAGGTAAATATGTTAGCCGACCAAGCCTGATGTGCCGAAGCTGCAATACTGATTAAAATAACAGCTTGCCAGATATCCGTAGCCCAGCGTGCCGAAATGATGGGTAAAGCCAATAAAGCAAAAAATAACATGGCTGTTTTTCTAGCTTTATACACAGGCCAACCTTTCCGCATCAACCAACCAGGAATATAGCCTCCACCAATACTTCCAATCGAAGTACAAGTAAATAAAACCGCTAAATGTATGCTCGGTTTTTTTAGATCTAAAGCGAACGTAGAGGAGAAATAGGATGGCAACCAAAATAGGAAAAACCACCAGATAGGATCTGTGAAAAACTTCCCTACAATGAACACCCAGGTTTGAGGAATGGTAAACAACTTAGACCAAGCAATGGGCGTATTGTCTTCATGGTCATCTTCCTGAATATAGTCTAATTCGGACTGACTAATCCCTTGCTTCTTAGTGGGTATTTCATAGAAAATCCACCAAAAAATAAGCCAAATAAAGCCAATGGCTCCTGTAATTATAAATGCTTCTTGCCAGCCATAAGCTCCCAACAACCAAGGAACCATAATGGGTGCGACCATCGCACCAATGTTAGCTCCAGAGTTAAAAATTCCAGTGGCAAATGCTCGTTCTTTTTTGGGAAACCATTCAGCAACGGATTTGATTGCCGCAGGGAAATTACCCGCTTCTCCCAATCCTAAAACCGCTCTAGCCGCGCCAAAGCCAAAAGAGGTTTTGGCCAAAGCATGAAACATAGCAGCAATCGACCAAATGATGATCGAAATGGTATAGCCTAATTTAGAGCCAATATGATCAATGATCTTCCCAAAAAACAACAAGCCAAGGGCATAAGAGGCGGTAAAGCACATCACAATGAAACTGTAATCCGTTTCTGACCAATTCAGCTCCTTTTCTAAGGTTGGCTTTAATAATCCTATTACTTGCCGGTCCAAGTAATTGATGGTCGTAGCAAAAAACAATAAGGCGACCACTACCCAGCGAAAATTTCCTACTTTTTCTTTCATTAGAATCCGATTGAATTGCCCCCATCGACGGGAATTGAAACACCTGTTATGTATCCTGCAGCATCTGAGGCTAAAAATACCGCCGTCCAAGCTACGTCTTCTGGTTTACCAAAATAGCCCATGGGCGTTCTATCCATGGCCTTATGCTTACGGTCAGGATCTGAATTCATGGCAGTTTTACTCATGGCCGTTTCTATAAATCCAGGGGCAATGGCATTCACTCGTACACCGTGGGCCGACCACTCGGAAGCCAATACCCGAACCAATCCATACAAGCCTGATTTTGAAGAGGCATAAGCTGCCACTCGATCTATTCCATAATAGGCCGCCATGGATGAAATCATGATAATGGAACCCGATTTTCTTTCCAACATATGTTTGCCTACTTCTCGACTCAACACAAACACGGCATTTAAATTGACTTGAATAATTTGAGCAAAATCGTCATTTGACACATCTACCGCTGGTCGTTTCATGTTAATCCCAGCATTATTCACCAGTATATCAATTTTTCCATGTGATTGGATGATATCCGCTACCAAACCAGGAGTAGCATTGACATCTGCCATGTCATGCACAAAATAAAAAGCGCCAGCGCCCAAGTTATGAACCGCATCTTGTAGGACGTTTTCTCTTCTACCCGTTATGATGACATTAGCTCCACTGGCCAACATGCATTTTGCCATATCAAATCCGATACCCGTTCCTCCTCCTGTAATTAAAGCCACCTTTCCGGCCAATGAAAATTTGTTCTCCATCTTTATAATTTCATTATATCATTCGAGCAATGGCCAATTCCATGCCACGTATTTCTGCCAAACCTCTCAAACGACCAATAGCCGAATAACCAGGATAGGTCTTCTTATGTAAATCATCCAGCATTTGATGTCCATGATCTGGACGCATCGGGATTTGTTCGCCCCCTCGTTTAATTTCCTCTTCATGTATGGCCTTAATGACGTCAAACATGGGAACATCTCCCGCCAGATGGGGAGCTTCGTGAAAAATCAGAGGTTCTTCTTGTTCTCTTTTGGTCGTTCTTAAATGCACAAAATGAATCCGATCGGCGAATCGGCGAATCATTGAGGGTAAATTATTATCAGGTCTAACTCCTAAGGATCCTGTACAAAAGGTAATCCCATTCGCTCGAACGGGTGAAGCCTCCATTAAGGCGGCTAAGTCGCTCTCCGTACTCACCACTCTGGGTAATCCCATCAATGGGAATGGCGGGTCATCAGGATGAATGCATAAATTAATCCCCAATTCTTGAGCTAGCGGGGCCACTTGTTGTATAAAATAGTGCAAGTTTTCCTGTAAAGTATCTGGCCCAATCTCCTGGTATTGATCTAGTAAACTTTGAAAGTTTTCCAGATGAAACGCCTCCTCGGAGCCTGGCAAACCCAATAAAATGGTATTTTGCAATTCTTCTTTTTCGGCATTCGTCATGCCTTCAAATTTCAATTTCGCCGCTTCTTGCACCGCTTTTGAATACTCATGTTCAGCCTTTAGCCTTTTCAAGATGAATAAATCGAAAATGGCAAAATCTGTCCATACAAAACGAAGTGCCTTAGCCCCATCAGGCATCTCAAAATCGAGCTTAGTTCTGGACCAATCCAATACGGGCATGAAATTATAACAAACTGTTTTTATTCCTTTAGCTGCCAAATTCCTCAAGGAAATTCGATAGTTCTCAATGTATTGCACTCTTTCAGGCAACGCTTTTTTGATTGCTTCATGGACTGGTAAACTCTCCACTACTGACCAATGAAGCGGAGTGTATTGTTGATTCCCTTGCTCAATGATATCCACCCGTTCTTGAATCGCTTCTTTAGACCAAACTTCTCCCACAGCAATTTGATGCAAAGCTGTAACAACACCTGTGCAGCCAGCTTGGCGAATATCCATTAAAGAAACTGGGTCATGTGGCCCAAACCAACGCATGGTATGTAACATGATTCTATGAGGTTATTTCTTGTGAAAAGTCAAAAACAGCTCTAATATACTGATAGCATTTAAATATATTTTTCAAACATAAAATATGCTTTTATCAGGAAAATGTCCTAATTTGAGCTTAATATAGGGTTTTTATTTCCAATTCTTGATCGTAAACGTTACCGATAGGTAATGAAATTCTTTGAAATAATATACCCTTCATTAAACCTTAACCAGACCATTGGAAACCTGCCCTAAATGTGCCACACCAACATCCGTCATTCGGGCAGGAATGATTCGAGGGAAAGTTCGTTTTCATTGTAAATCCTGTGATTATCATTTTACCCAAGAACATTCCGTAAAAACGAGTCCACAAAAACAGGTTCATACCACCATCAAGGACATCGCCCAACTCATGGGTGTTTCCATTGCCACGGTTTCTCGTGCTTTAAATAATAAAACGGATATCAGTCCAAAGACCCGAGATGCCATACAAAAATTGGCCCTGGAACTAGATTATAATCCCAATTTATTTGCCAAAGGTTTTCAACGGGGAGAAACAAAAACGATTGGTGTGGTCATCCCCAATATAAAAAGACCCTTTTTTGCGGGTGTCTTATCGGGAATACAAGAAGTAGCAAATGAACATGGCTATCGTGTTATGATATGTCAATCCAATGAATCCTATGAGACAGAAGTTACCAATATTCAAGGGCTTTTAGCTAGTCATGTCGATGGGCTTTTAATTTCTCATTCCAAAGAAACAACCCGTTTCAACCAAATAAAAAATCTATTTGAAAAAGGTTTACCTATGGTCCATTTTGATCGAATTTGTACTGAGGTAGAAACTCCTAAAATTCGGCAAGAGGATTTTGAAGGAGCTTATCAATTAGTGGAACATTTAATCCAACAAGGCTACCAACGCATCGCTATTTTAGCTGGACCACCTGAATTATTGATCAGTCAAAAAAGAAAAGAAGGGTATATTAGTGCCTTGGAAAAGCATGGATTACCCGTAAAATCCGAGTACATGTTACATGGAGATTTCAGTAAAGAATTTGCTTTGGCGAGTGTAGATGCATGGCAACAATTACCTGAGCCACCAGATGCCATTTTTGCTATACATTATTTAAATGCCGTAGAAATTATTCAATATTCCAAAGAGCTTGGCATTGAAATACCCAAACAACTAGGTATCGTTGGTTTTGGCGATGAATACTTAGCTGAAATTATAGAACCGGCTTTGACCGTTTTTCACTTATTTCCTCAAAAAGTAGGTGAAGTAGCCGCTTCTTTGCTGTTTGATGTTATTTCAAACAAACATTCAAATCAACAAGAAGATGTGCTTGTCCAAGGACAAATCATCATTCGTAAATCTTCTTTGAAAAAGGTTTAAGGAATATATTGGTGGAAACGTAACCAATGCTCGAAATCCACCGTCCAATGATCCGATGGCGTATTCATTTTTCGCATACCAAAACCATGCCCCCCTTTTGTATACATGTGCAATTCAGCAGGCTGTTTAGCCTTCAGCCATTCCAAATACAATTCGACAGAATGTGGCGCTAATCCTAGATTATCGTCACTTGCCGCCGCAATAAATATGGGGGTTCTATGACTGGGAATTTGAGTGCCCAAAACTGCTTTTTTGTATAGATATATTGGGGCAACAAAATTCGGTCGATTGGCATCGTTAGCCGTTTGTAACACCGACATGGTTAACGTACCTCCCGCAGAAAAACCCATAAATCCGATCTTCTGAAGATTCAATCCCCATGTATTTGCATGTTGACGTACATATTCCATGGCCTTTAATCCATCTTGAGTAGCTAATTCCACCACAGGCGCATTGATTACATCCAATTTGTTAAAATCCTGCATCTTCGCACTCAATTCTTTTACTGGGTCATTCGAAAGAATATGAACAAGACGGTATTTTAACACAAAAGCCGCAATTCCGTATTGATTCAGCCATTTAGCCACCTCAATGCCTTCGCTATCGATGGATAATATATGAAAAGCTCCACCTGGTGCTATGATGACCGATGTGCCATTCGCTTTGGATTTCTCTGGAAAATAAGCCGTGATACTAGGTTCTACTACATTATACACCAACCGAGTATTAAAACCATTGGAGCTGCTTTCTGCTTCTTTCCAAGCCCAAGACTCTGAGCCTGGAGCTTTGCCTGGATAGAGAGAAAACCTTTCTTGTGAATAGGTAAAACTGATATTCAGAGAAATCAAAAAGCAAAAGAAAAGAACTCGCTTCATTGAATGCTTATTTCGTGTATTCACGTTTAGAAGAAACATCCGCTTTGGGAAAATCGGCTGGAATTGGGATATCAACTTTCCCTGTAGCAGCCCATTGCGCTCCTCTTAATAAAGTGGTGATAAAACCTACGCAAGAAACCGAATAATCGGCATGACCCATGGGTGTATGAAACACCCTTCCTTTACCAAATTGGGTCACAATCAACATGGGTTCATGTCGACCCGTTCCTCTATTTTCTTTGGCAGAAAAAGCAGTACCTAAAATTTCCATATTCACTGCTGGTCCGCGCAAGCGATCATACATTTCATCTTGGGTGTGCATCCACGTTAAGGGCATACCTTTAGTGATCGGGTGATTGGCGTTACGAAGGATTATTTGATATTCCTTTTGCGGTCCATGTGAACCCGCTCTTCCTGCCTGTGTATCTTTGACCAATTTCCCTTCCAAATCATAATAGACATAAGGCCCATCTTTTTCCGTACGGTCGCCCCATCCTCCTAAGCCAATCATTTCATTGTAAGCGGACCATTGAGGAAAGGAATTGTCAGCGGCATGAATGACCACTAAGCCTCCCCCCTTTTTCATGAATTTTTCGAAATCTACCTGCGTTTCTGTTGGCCAAGGAGCGGCATTCCATCCAAAATTACAGATGACCAAATCGTAGTCGGAGAATTTAGGGTGAAAACTAGAATCTGCCTTCGGTTTGGCCAGTGCCACCGTATTTTCGAGCCCCGGCAACATATATTTAGGTATCAAATCGGCTGCGTTCCACGTAAAATGAGATCTTTGAACATCGACTTTAAACTTTCCAGATTGCTCTAAAAAATCCTTCATCATGAAGGTGATTTTCGGCCATTGATCATGGTTATTTTGTCCATCCACAATCAGCGTACGAATCAATTGGGATTTAGCAGCAGGCTCAGAGAGGGCATAAATGGACTCTATTCTTGAAATGAAAATGAGAAAAAGAGCAAAAATTAAAAAGAGAGGCTTGGAAAATTTCTTCATTGATTTTAAGATTTATAAAAATAATGGGATTGTTTCACACGCTATTTATTAAAATTTAGGGAAACAATGAATTCTAAATCAAAATTCTCTCTTTTGGCATTCATTCGAATCCCTATTGAGTTAACTTTAAAGCATTACTTAAACGCTGGGCTACATTGTCCCAATTAATGATTTGGAACATGGTATCCACAAAATCTGCGCGCTTGTTTTTATATTTCAAATAATAGGCATGCTCCCAAACATCAATCACCAATAAAGGAATGCAGCCCCACTGCGTCAACTTTTCGTGATTTTCGCATTGCAAAACAACCAGCGAGTTTGAATACGGCTGATAGGCCAATATTCCCCAGCCATTTCCATCCAAATTTTTTGAAGTTTCTGCTAAAAGAGCTAACATCCGATCTAAACTACCAAAGGATTTCTCGATTCTATTTAATAATTCTCCCGTAGGATTTAACTTTTTATTGGTGAGATTGGTCCAAAAAATAGAATGTAGAATATGAGAAGAAAAATGCAGGGTTAATTTTTTAGTCCAGTAATCAACCGTTTCTAAATTATTTTCGTCCAGCGCTTTTTTAATCATTTGAAGGTCTTTGTTGGCTCCTTTAACTGCTCCTCCATGATGAAAAGTATAGTGCAAATGAACCGTTTCAGAATCCATATAAGGTTCTAAAAAACTTTCCTGATAAGGAAGGCTTTGAAGTATATAATTTCCCTGCGCATCAACCAATTTATCCATGTCATTGCTAACCAGATTTTGATTAAATGAGGCGGCATTAATTGAACTTACAGAGCCTGCTGCCCATAATGCCGTTGATTGAATGAATTCAGATCTTTTCATGTGGTAACTTATTTGTTTAGGATTTTCCATTAATCAGGAAGCCAAGGCTTGCATCAATTAAAGGGTTTGTTTTTGAAATATACCATTAAATATTCCAATGAAATATCTGGGGACATATTTTCTTAATTGTCCAGAAGAAAATTATCACGAATGCTCCAAGATTCTTAAATTTTCAGTTGTTAATATGTCAACTATATTTGAATGAATTACAAAATCAATTTTATAACGATACCTAATATGGCGGCTGCTAGTAATAAATAGGGTTCTTTTAGCTTTTTGACAAACATCAATAAGACGAGAGACGTGAGAGCAATGCATACTCCCATTACATCCAACAATGTCCTTTGGGCAATGACTAAAACGGCTCCAAATAATGCGCCCACCACAACGGCAGTTATTCCATCCACAAATGCCTTTATAGAAACATTATTAGCAATTTTTTTAAAGTGATTGGCAGGCAAAATGGTAAATAAATAACATGGCAAAAATGTAGCTAAGGCAGCCACTACCGCTCCTGGAAAACCTGCTATCAAATAACCTATAAATCCCACAGTTACGACGATCGGTCCGGGTGTAATCATGGCCACAGCTACTGCATCCAAAAACTGTTGTTCTGTTAACCAATGGTTTTCTTCAACTACTCCGCTTTGTAAAAAGGGAACTATGGCTAATCCGCTCCCAAAAACAAAGGCTCCTGCTTTGAAAAAAAACAGCGCCATTTTCCAAAGTACACGGGAATCATATTCAAATGAAAAAAAGGACACCAGTAAAAAAGAATTGGATTGCTTGTTTAAACCATTAGGAGGGGCTTTTAGTAGCATGTAAAAAATACCTATCCCAACAAACAAAAGTATATCTTCCTTTTGAGTGATATAGGTGATTACGGCTCCTACCAAAAAGAATAACCATAACCAGGCATTTTTTTGAAAAGAGGCTAGGTCGATGGAGCCAATAGTTTTGGTGGTAAGTTTGTAACTGCTCAGAAAAATAATCCCAATGACCGCAGCGCCCACACCGTAAAAAATGGCCTGCATCCAGAATAGACCACCAAAAGCTTGATAAGCTATTCCCAATAAAACTACCATGATAAAGGAAGGAAGGACAAAGGCTATACCTGCTAATGTTGCACCCCAATAACTATAATGTACAAAGCCCAAATAGATAGCCAATTGTGCCGCCAATGGGCCTGGAGCCAGCTGAGCCAAAGCTAAGCCTTGCTTAAATTCTTCTTCAGAAATCCATTGTTTCCTTTCAACCAAATCCCTCCGCATATACTCCACCAAAGCCACTGGTCCCCCAAATCCTGTAGTTCCTAGCTGCAAGAAATAGGAACTCATTTGCCATAAAGAGTAGCTTGCTTTTTCTTCCATCTTTTCTTAATGATCATAGCTTACCACTCTCGATATTTTCCAATGACCTTGGTCATTTTTCCAAATCATTAAAAACTTAAATTCTCCTACTTCTAATTTTCCATTTTCAACATGTGAAAAAGTATGTCGACCGATATGAATAGCCCCATAATCTTTAATTGGATGAACCTCTAAAGTCCCCGGAACTAATTTTCGAGTTAATACATAGTCTCGGTTAAATATATTTTGAAAATTAGAAATAACCGTTTCATATTGAAGCAGGCCACCATTATCCTGAAACCACTCTAAATCGGATGTAAAGAATTGTTTAAAAGTGGGCATATCTCGCTGATTATACGCATGAAACATGGCACTATCCAGTCGGGAAATTTGTTGAAATAATTCCATCGATTTATGGGCTTGTCCAAAAGTCGTCCAACAAATTGCCAAAAAAAAGAATCCGATATAAAGAGTTTTCATGTAGTATGTTTTCAGGAAAAATTATTCCCTTATGAATAATTCAGTTTATTTAATTAAACAAAAAATAGGCTATTCCTAAGGTGATCATCACATTAAATCCTTGAGCAATGAGGAAAGCATACAGAGGTTTTTTGCCTTCGCTACTGAACAAATCCGCGAATTTAGTCTCTAAACCAATGCTCGTAAATGCTAAAGCAAACCACAAACCTTGAAGAGATTTTAAACCACCTTTTACTTCTGAAATTACATCTCCAGAAATAACGAATGAAAACAATAAAGATGCCGCCACAAAACCTAGCACAAACTTGGGAAATCGCTCCCAAATGATGCCTAAGCTTGGCTTTGATTCTTTGGCTACATCCGACTGATTATTGGAATAAGTCCAATAGATCGAAATTCCGAATGCCGCTAAACCTAAAAGAACATTCTGTGAAAATTTAACAATGGTACTAATTTTCAAAGCCTCTTCTCCGATCAATGAACCTGAAGCAATAACCGCCCCTGTTGTATCGATGGTTCCTCCTAACCAAGCACCCGTTACAGCTTCAGACAATCCCAAAGCTTTTGCCATGATGGGCATAAAAATAATCATGGGAATGGCTGTAATAAGAACGATGGAAATAACATAAGAAAGTTTCTTGGAGTCTCCTTTGATAGCGCCAGCTGTAGCAATGGCGGCTGAAACACCACAAATAGAAACAGCACTTGAGATAATAATGGCCATTTCCTCGTCAATTCCCATTTTTTTAGAAACCCAAAATGCAAAATACCACACGGAAACAACCACCAAAAGAGCTTGAATTAATCCCAATGAACCAGCTTTTAAAATATCTCCAAAAATGATGCTGGTACCTAATAAGACCAATCCAATTTTAACAAATAATTCCGTTGATAGAGACTCTCTTAACCAATCAGGAATGTTTGAAAAATTACTGATCATTAAACCAATGGATAAGCTAAAAATAACCGCTTCTAAATTCCAATTTTTTAGGAATGAATTCCCAGCTAAGATGAGAGCCAAAGTTGTTAAAATAAATACAATAGGAAATCCTTTGGCAGTGGCTATTACATCCTTTCCTAAGGTTTTGGTGGCCAATATAGCGATGGCATAGACCCATAAAAATAATTTAGTAACGTTCCATAAATTGGAAGTACTCACTACCTTTTCAAGCAATTCACTGGAGTTTTCCCAAGCAAACGTGGGGCTAGGAATTTTTATTCCAAAAAGGGCTAAGGCAATAATTAAGAATCCAAAGACCACGACGGTCCAGTCTTCTGTTAAACTAAAGGTAGATTTACTAGTTGACATAGTTGAATGATAAGTTTAGGTAAATTAAAAGAGTATTTTAACTTTGCCCAGACAAGTTATTAAAAACTCTATGAAACTACTATACTATTCGATATTTTTAATTCTATTTCATACGGTTCAGGCCCAACAAAAAACTTCCGGAAATCCCATCTTCCCTGGCTGGTATGCGGACCCAGAAGCTATCATTTTCAATAAAGCATATTGGATATACCCCACCTATTCTGATGTCTATCAAAAGCAAGTATTCTTCGATGCCTTTTCCTCCAAAGACCTGATTCATTGGAAAAAGCATGCCAAAATCGTGGATACATCAGCCATCAAATGGGCGGAAAAAGCCATGTGGGCACCTGCCATCATTCAAAAAGACAAAAAATACTACCTGTTTTTTGGAGCTAACGACATCCAAAGTAATCAGGAAACAGGAGGGATTGGAGTAGCTGTCGCCAAAAAGCCCCAAGGGCCATTCAAGGATTTAATTGGAAAACCATTAATCAGTCAATTTCATCATGGGGCCCAACCTATCGACCAATTTGTATTTAAAGATAAGGACGGACAATACTACCTCATTTATGGCGGATGGAAGCATTGCAACATAGCCCGATTAAGCCCAGATTTCAAATCCATCATCCCTTTTGAAGATGGGAAAATGTTTAAAGAAATTACTCCAAGCGGATATGTGGAGGGGCCATTCATGTTTATCCGAAATAATAAGTACTATTTCATGTGGAGTGAAGGTGGCTGGACAGGTCCTAACTACTCGGTTGCCTATGCCGTAGCGGATAGTCCTTTTGGCCCATTTGAAAGAAAAGAAAAAATCTTAAAACAAGACCCACAGGTAGCCACGGGTGCCGGGCATCATTCCGTCATTCAAGTACCTAATACAGATCAGTGGTATATGGTGTATCACCGCAGACCCTTGGGTGAAACGGATAGAAATCATCGGGTGACTTGCATAGAACCGATGTATTTTGATGACAAAGGAGATATTTTACCTGTAAAACTTAGTTTTGAAGGGGTGAAAGCTCAAAAAATCAAATAAAAATCATTCAATGAAAAAATGGATCTCATTTACGCTTGCTGTACGGGTCTTTTTGGGATTCATTTTTTTGGCTATTCTGTTTCATTTGTTGGTCATGGCTGGCATGGTGGCTCCTGATATCGTTTGGGGTGGCCGCGTACAAAGTCAAGAAGAATTAATCAAAATGGAATCCATTTCTTTATTTATCTTGGTCTTCATGGCGCTAATCGTTGCTATAAAAGCGCGTTGGGTTTTCTTCCAAATTGCGGAATTAGCAGACTATGTAATTTGGCTCATTCCTCTCCTATTTTTCTTAAACACCTTGGGAAATACGCAGGCATTAAATGCCATGGAAAGATTCATCTTTACGCCCATCACCTTGGTTTTGGCTCTAATTAGTTTACGAATAGCCGTGGAGAAAAATAGTTTTTGACTTGAGCATGTAAGAAGTCCAAAAATTCACTCCTCTAAATTCAATAATAGGTTAATGCTCAAAATTGAAATTATAGTTCCTCAGCATAATGCCTTAAAGATTTTGCGTAAGCTTCATTGATCATTTCTCTAGATATTTCACGTACTCTTATAATTCCATTTAAATTCGTTTTTACTACGATAATACCCTTGTAATGATGCATTTTATTAAAATCCACACCTTTGCTATTCGCCCTTCTAATTGACTCTGTTGTTACTTTTAAAATGCTCATTTAATCGGATCTAATTAGTTTTTCGAAAATACTACAAATATCCTACCAAAAAATTCATCCTCTTACTTTTAATATCTCAAATTGAAAATTACCAACTAACTTATATCTAGACACATTTTAATATCAGCTCTTTGGTAAATTACAGGTCCTAAATCCATTTCCTTAAAACCAAATTTTCGGTACATATCCACGGCCCTTTCCAGTCGTCGATTCGAGTAAATAATAATCTGTTTGATTCCCGCTTTTATTGCAAAATCCAAACAATATTCCATCAATAATTTACCAATACCTAAGCCCTGAAAATTCTCAGATACGGCCATTTTAGTCAACTCAAAGCTTGTATCATCGATTTTCATCAAGGAAACTGTCCCCACAATTTCATCCCTATACCAAGCATAAAAAATTTCCCCACCAGGCGCTAAAATCACCTCCTCGGGTTTAGATAAAACCTCCCGATCTATCTTTTCCACATGGAAATACTTTTCCAACCATTCCACATTCAATCTCCGAATGGCATCTCGATAGGCTGGCTCAAAATGGGTAATACGAATTTGACTCATCATTTATCCAATAAGCGTCGATGATAATTAATTTGTCCCAAATGATAGCCTAAATGAACCGCCAAATGAATAAAATAATACCCTGATTTCATGGAATGATCAAATACGGGCATCGGGTAATCCTCTTCCAATTGTTCCTGACTAATGGTCGGCAAAACCAACTCTAACATGGCTTTGGTTTCATCGATCATAAAGAGTAATTGCTCTCTTGGAACAGCTTTATCAGAAAATTCCTTTTCTCGATCTCTCACATAGCCCGTATTGCCATACACAGAACCAAAGTAGGTTTGTAAATTCCCAATCAAATGCAAACATAAATTGCCTGCGGAATTAGAAACAGCCCCCTCTACTTTCCATAAATTGGCCTCATCTTGATATTGGGAAATCTCCGTTTTTAAACGGTTTAAATCTCGAGTAAAAAGCTTCAATACATCTTCTGTTATCATTTTCAATATGCTTAGGTGTTAAAAATCAAATATAGAATAAAATACCATGCTAAAATGTAGAGGAATGCATTAGTATCTTAATTAAAAATGAATACTTTTAATAAAATTCCTTACCATGAAATCAAGATCCACTTACTTATTCATTGCTCTACTTCTACCTTTAAGCCTATTTTCACAAAATAGCGACCGCATTCATCAGGCGACCAAGGCCTTTTTAGCCACCCTAAATCAGGATGAACTGAAAAAAGTGAACTATTCTTTTCAAGATAGTTTACGAAAAAAATGGACCAATCTGCCCGTAGGTATGGTACCCAGACCGGGAATTCAATATGGTTCGCTTTCCGACAAAAGTAGGCTGGCTTTTCATCGCGTATTAAGCGCTTTATTAAGCTCCCAAGGCTACCTAAAAACAACCAGCATCATGCAGCTGGACGACATTTTAAACACCTTATATCAAGAGGCATACGATAAAGGAGAAATCAAAAAGGAGTTCTTAACCCAAATGCAAAAATTAAATTGGGCGCACGGAAATTATTACATTTCCATTTTTGGCACACCTGGAGATGCTCCTTGGGGAATGAATTTTGGAGGTCATCACATGGCCCTTAGCCTTACCTCAGATGGTAAAAAAATAAGCATGTCGCCCTATTTTATTGGTACCGATCCATCCGAAGTGAAATCGTCTAAATATGCGGGTTTACGTGTGTTAAGCAAAGAAGAAGATTATGGTTTTATGTTGATCAATATGCTCAGTGATAATCAAAAATCAAAGGCCATCTTACAGCAAGCCGTTCCTAAAGACATCATTACTTCCCCCAATAGTCAACAGCGTATCGACTCCTATTATGGGATTGCTGTAAAAGAATTTACCGATGCCCAAAAGGCGATGTTAAAAATTCTAATTCAAGAATACATCCACAATTTTGAACATGAAAAATCACATCAAATGATGGACAAAATTGCTGCCACAGGAATGGACAAAATCTATTTTGCATGGGTGGGTAGTCTAGAGAATAATAAGTCCCATTATTACATCATCAATGGCCCAGATTTTTTAATTGAGTACGACAATGTCGGATTCCAAAACGATGGAAACCACATTCATGCCATTTTACGTGAAAAAGGGAATGATTTTGGTGCAGATTTATTAAAAATGCACTACCTTGATTCTAAACATTGATTAATCGGATTAGACTAATCTTTGCCATTGTAAACAAAACCAAAATACATCCATTTCATAACTCCTTTCATAAAATGAGAAAAATCCTCTATTTTATGCTCTGCATGGGACTATTCACACCCATTTTTGCGAAAGAAAATTTACCTAGAACCATTGTTACCACGGATGGGGAAATCGATGATGTGGATACCTTCATTCGGATGCTATTGTATTCCAATGAATTTCACTTAGAAGGTTTAATTTATTCCAGTTCCATGTGGCACTATCAAGGTGATGGAAAAGGTACTTTGTTTACTTCCGAAATGGAGATGACTAAGAAAATGTATGGAGCCAAAACCGACCTTCGCTGGCCGGGTGTCAACTGGATTCAAGATTTACTAAAAGCTTATGGAGAAGTTTATCCCAAACTAAGTCAGCACTCCAAAAACTATCCCATTCCGGCTTATTTACATAGTTTAGTGAAAGTCGGAAACATTGACTTTGAGGGGGAAATGGATCAAATCACCCCTGGGTCCGAATTGATTAAAGAAAAATTATTAGACAATAACCCTGATGCTATTTTTTTGCAAGCGTGGGGAGGAACCAATACCATTGCTAGGGCATTAAAATCCATTGAAGAAGCCTATTCCAAACAAAAAGATTGGCCCATCATTCAAGAAAAAGTGTCTAAAAAAGCCATCATCTATACGGTCATGGACCAAGATGCCACCTATAAAAAGTATATCGGGCTACATTGGCCAAAAATTCGAGTATTTTATAATGCCCATCAGTTCGGAAGTTTTGCTTATCCTTGGAAAAGAATCATGCCCAAAGCTGCTCAGCCTTATTTTGAAGGTCCCTACATGGCTAAGAACATTATACTGAATCACGGTCCCTTATTGAAGATGTATTATGCCTATGGGGACGGTCAAAAACAAGCGGGCGATGATGAGCATATCCACGGTGATCCCAACAAACTGAAGAATGCCCAATGGGGGAGTTTTGTCCCTTATGATTTCATTTCAGAAGGTGATTCCCCTGCATTTTTACATTTGGTAGAGGTTGGCTTAAATAATTTAAATAACCCCACTTATGGCGGTTGGGGTGGTCGATTTGCACAAGCAAAGGATAATCCTTATCGATATGAGGACAATGAGGAGGCTGCCGATTTCAATCCCGAATTAGGGAAATTGGATATTAATTACGCTCAAACTCGTTGGCTTATTGCCCTTCAACAAGATTTTGCTGCTCGGGCCGACTGGTGTATTAAGGACTTTAAAGAGGCGAATCATGCTCCTCAAATTACAGTAAGACAAGGGATGAAAGTATATGCCAGAGCGGGCCAAAACATCACCTTAACCCTGTTTGCTCTTGATCCTGATAAAAATGCAGTGGCTTTCAGTGCTTGGCCTTATAAAGAAGCAGGAAGTGGAGCTGCAGACATTCAAATTTCTGGAGACAAAGCTCTTGTTAAAATACCTGAAACCGCCAAAGCTGGGGAAACTTACCATGTGATTATTGAAGGAAAAGACAATGGAACGCCATCGCTGACAGGATACCGACGCGTGGTGGTTCACATTCTTTAAGATCCAATGTTGCACGCTTTCAATAAAAAATAGCACATTCTTGAGCTTGTTTAGGTTTAAGCTATGATTTTTTCTCTTATATTGAGATTCGAATTAAGCTAAACCTAAAAAACGAATCTTCGTATCCTAACTCATTATCAAGTTCAAGGATTATACGATTCCTTTCCCTCCATGAAATCATTGATCTGGATAGGATTCCTATCTTTCGTCTGTATTCCACTTTGTTTGGCACAAAGTCCCAAAACCGTCGCCTTATTTGATGGAAAAACATTCCATGGCTGGGAAGGAGATACACTACATACTTGGCGTATTGAAAATGGCATGTTGGTAGGAGGTTCACTTGATACCACCGTTCCTCACAATAACTTCTTGTGTACCAAAAAAATCTATGCCAATTTTATCCTAAAGCTAAAAATAAAACTAAGGGGTAGTCAAGGTTTTATTAATTCAGGAATACAATTTCGTAGTCAGCGTTTAAAAGATCCCGCTTACGAGATGATCGGTTATCAAGCGGATTTTGGAAAAGATTATTGGGCTAGCTTATATGATGAATCCAGAAGGAATAAAACCTTGGTAAAACCCAATGATCAAGAGGTGCTGACTTGGATCAAAATCAATGATTGGAATGACTATGAAATAAAAGCGATCAACAATCGAATTCAATTATACATCAACGGTCATTTGAGCGTCGACTATACCGAAGCGGATGCCTCCATTCCTCAATCCGGATTCATTGGGATACAAATCCATGGCGGAGGAAAAGCCCTAGTTACTGTAAAAGATTTACTGATTCAAGAATTACCTTAAAACAATCTATCTACCTCTATGATGAAGCCTTCTACCTATTTACTCGGTTTAATCCTATGTCTTTTTATAGGTAATCCTGCCATAGCAAGCAGCAGAACGATCTCTCAGGCTGATAGCAGTAAAGTCGACTTTGACTATACCTTAGAGGCGACCATGTTAGGTTATTTTTCAAAAGACGGCACTAGAAATCCGACGTTAAAAGCCAATAAAGGCAAAAAAGTAAGAATTACGATTGTCAATGGGGAGCAAATGACGCATGATGTTTCCATGGAAAAACTGGGGATCAAGAGTTCAACCATTTTAGATAAAGGATCCAGCACGAGCATCGTTTTTATTGCTCAATCAAACGACACCTATTTCTGCTCCATCCCGGGTCACCGTGCGGCCGGCATGGTAGGGAAATTTGAAGTTTTGGAAGGGGCTATAGGTTCCGAAATAGTAAAAGGTATTCGTCCTTCCAAAAACGGGAAGCCATTAAACTTGAATTTTGAAACAGGAAACTTGGAAGATTGGAAAGCCGAAGGAGATGCCTTTGCTAATCCCATTTTTAACCAAGACCCTTCACCCGTACATGATAAGACCATGAAAATTGGTCCAGAAGGAAGCCATTTCATCTCCAGTGGTGGCACAAAAAACTATGCATTTACAGGTACTTTAACCTCTGTACCCTTTAAAATCACACAGCCATTTGCTAGTTTTTGGGTTTCAGGTGGTGCCTTGCAAGATACTCGTGTAGAATTGGTATTAGCCAAAAGCAAAAAAGTCATTTTCCGCTCCACAGGGCAAGGGCGAGCTACTTTACAACCTGTTGTGGCAAACGTTAAACCCTATTTGCAACAAGAAATCGTTATCCGCATCATCGACAATGAAACGGGTATCACGCCCATTCCTTACGTGGCACATGATAAACTAGCTCACATCAATTTTGACAACTTTCAGTTCCATGCCCTTCGGCCTAATTACCCGAATGAATTGCATCAAAAGGACATCATTGTGCTACCTCCTTTAGATCCTGTTCTGAATGCTGGACTTTCAGGTTTAAAGGCGGCCGAGGCCATGACTTTGCCCAAAGGCTTCAAAATTAATTTAGCCGCAGCGGAGCCTGACATAATTCGTCCCATCAGTTTTACGATTGATGCCAAAGGAAGACTATGGGTGGTAGAAGGCCATACCTATCCCGTTCCTGCCCCTGAAGGACAAGGCAAAGACCGCATTCTGATTTTTGAAGATACAGATGGAAACGGAACCTTGGATAAAAGAAAAGTCTTCATGGAAGGCCTAAACTTAGTCAGCGGCATTGAAGTGGGTATGGGAGGAGTTTGGTTAGGAGCGGCTCCTTACCTATTATTCATCCCAACTGATTTCCAAACGGATAAACCCACTGGACCTGTCCAAAAACTATTGGACGGCTGGGGAGTGCATGATACCCATGAAGTACTCAATAGCTTACGATGGGGCCCCGATGGTTGGTTGTATGGGAATCATGGGGTGTTTACCCATTCCAATGTGGGAAAACCGGGCGCCTCCGATCAAGAACGAATCAAAATCAATGCTGGCGTGTGGAGATTCCATCCCATCAGTCATCAGTTTGAGGTATTTGCTGAAGGAACTAGTAACCCATGGGGAATCGACTTCAACGATTATGGACATCCCTTCATTACGGTTTGTGTGATTCCGCACATGTTCCACATCATCCAAGGAGCACGTTATGAACGACAAGCCGGAAAACATTTTAATCCTTACACCTACGAAGACATCAAGACCATTGCTGACCATCGGCATTATGTAGGAAACAGAGGCCCACATGCGGGTAATTTCCGCTCAGCATCCGCTGGAGGTGGTCATGCGCATGCAGGTGCCATGATTTATTTAGGGGGAAATTCTTGGCCTAAAGAATTCCGAAATAACATCTTCATGAACAACATCAATGGCTCTCGATTAAACGTAGATCAACTCAATAGGAAAGGTTCGGGCTACAATGCCTCACATAAAAAGGACTTCATTGTCATGAATGATGCTTGGTCGCAATGGCTCAACTTCAAATATGACCCCAGTGGTTCCGTTTTTGCGATTGATTGGTACGATAAAAACCAATGCCATAGTACCAACCCAGACGTCCATGATAAAACCATGGGAAGGATCTTTAAAATCACGCATGAAAACGATCAATGGGTTCAAGTGGATTTGCATAAAGCCTCCGACATGGATTTAGTGAATTATCAGTTGCATGCCAATGAATGGTATGTCCGACAAGCGAGAACCATTTTACAAGAAAGAGGGCCAAATCCCCAAGTTCACGCAGCTTTGAAAAACATCATCGATAAAAACCCAGATGTGACTAGAAAATTAAGAGCCTTATGGACTTTACATGTGACAAAAGGTTTGACAGAAAAAGAAGTCGCTCAATTATTGACCAATCCCGACGAAAATGTTCGAAGCTGGGCGATACAATTGGTTGCAGAAAAGAAACAAGTTTCCGCTGACATTTTAGGTCAATTTGAGTCCATGGCTCGCACGGATAAGTCGGCACTCGTTCGACTGTATTTAGTATCTGCCTTATTGCGATTGGATCCTGCGCAGCGTTGGAATGTGTTGGATGTTTTAGTACAGAAAACAGAAGATCAAGCAGACCATAATTTACCTTTGATGCTTTGGTATGCTGCCGAACCTTTAGCGACTTTGGATGTAAAGCGCGCTATTCAATTAGGTGTAAAAGCTAAAATGCCCAAGTTTTTAACCTACACCATTCAGCGAGTAGCTGCCTTGAAATCGGATGAAGCATTTTCGTCCTTGAAGGAATTACAAACCAAATTAGGCCATTCCCATGAGAACCATGAAGTGAGTATGTTATTGGACAAAGTATTGAGTCAAAAATAACCCACCGATGAAAAAATTTATCCCCATTTTAGGCATTGAATTGCTGCTATTATTTTTCATGCTGGCATTAAAGTCGCAGCCCCCATCCGACTTTAAGAAAACGAAAATAACGGGTGATTTTATCTCGGAAGGAGTGGCGGCTGGCGACTTAAATAAAGATGGGAAAATAGACATTATTGCGGGATATTACTGGTTTGAAGCTCCACATTGGGTCAAACATGAAATGGCTCCGTCCAGAACCTTTGATCCAAGAAAAGAGTATTCGGAATCCTTTCTAAACCTTTGTTTGGATGTCAATTTAGACGGCTGGAAGGATGTAGTCATCGTTGATTTCCCTGGTAAAGCAGGTTTTTGGTTCGAGAATCCAAAAAACAAAAGTGAACGTTGGACTAAACACATCATCGCCCAAGGAATGGGTATCAGTAATGAATCTCCTGGCTTTATAGATGTGGATCAAGACGGGCGATTGGATATTTTATGTGGAGACAAAGACAAAAAGCAAATTGTTTGGCTTCAAGCACCCACCCAAAAAGGGGATACCTTATGGCAAAGACATGCCTTAAGTCAAGAAAAAGTCCCTGGCACAGAAAGTTTCTCGCATGGTATCGGCATGGGAGATATCAACATGGATGGCTTGGCCGATGTGGTCATCAGAGAAGGCTGGTTTGAGGGAAAAAAAGATGTCAAATCAGGGGACTGGAAATTCCATCCAACGAATCTAGGAGAAGCCTGTTCCCACATGCAAGTGATGGACGTCAATGGGGATGGGAGAAACGATGTCGTCAGCGCATCGGCTCATGCTTTGGGGCTTTGGTGGCATGAGCAAATTTTGAATCAAGGAAAGATTAGCTTTAAAACTCATTTGATGAGTACGCGTACGGCTCAAACCCATGCATCGATCATGGCTGATTTAAACGGAGATGGTAGAAAAGAATACATTACAGGAAAGCGTTTTTTAGCGCATCATGGGCGAGATGCAGGGGATAGCGACCCTGCTTTACTTTTCTATGTAGAGTTTAATCAACAATATAGAGACCCATTATGGAAAGAGTATTTGATCGATCAAGACTCTGGAGCGGGATTAAATATTACGGTGCTGGATGTCAATAAAGACAAAAAAGCAGACATCATTATTTCGAATAAAAACGGGGTATTTTTATTCGAAAATCAAATCAAAAAGAAAAGATAAAATCAGGGAAAATTTAGGAAATTCTTTTCTCCATTTTCACATATTCAATTCCATTTTTCAGGAAAGTTTCCCCTACTTTTTTCATGCCAAATTTCTCATAAAATTGAGCCTTGGGAACGCGCGCATGACACCAAATCTGTTCTATATCCGATTGACTAAATTGTTCAAAAACATGCTTCAATAAAATAGACCCATAGCCTTTGCCTTGTTCCGATACAAGCGTAGCAAATTTCCTAAATTGAATACTTTGATGCTCCTTAAAAAGCGAAATAACCGACTTGATTCCCCCTTCCACCAAAACACCCAAATGTATGGCGGATTCATCGTCTGGGATTTTAACAAAATCCAGGTCTTTATCTGGCCACATGACTTCCTGACGAATCACTAAAACTTGTTCGATGGGGATTTCTTGAATTTGCATGAAACTTAATTTAAGGAAAATGCCAAATAGTGGTCGCCCGATTTTGTTTTCAATTTGCCTCCTCCACAGGCAATGACCACATATTGCTTGCCATCCACCGCATACACAGAGGGCGAAGCATAACCCGCCGCTGGTAATTGATAACGCCATAACTCTTCCCCTGTCGCCCGATCAAAGGCCCTAATATATTCATCTTTGGTAGCCGCAATAAACACCAATCCACCTGCCGTAACCGCAGGTCCACCATAATTGTCAGTCCCTGTTCTTGGTATTCCTTTAGCCATCAATTCTGGATATTCTCCCAAAGGCACTTGCCACAATCTTTTTCCTGAATGCATATTGATAGCAGTCAACGTGCCCCAAGGCGGCCGACTGACCGGATATCCATTTGAATCAAACCACCGATTATAGCCCGTCATCAAATAATCGGAAATAGACAAATTAAGGATGCCTTTTACGGCTATATTTTCTCCTTGAAGAAAGGACCAAATGGCTTCTTTTTGTTCCTGACTGATATGTTGCAAGGAAGGCATTCTTCCGCGCCCTTGATTCAATAATTGTACAAAACTCTGTAGGCCATATTTTTTCTTTATTTGTAACAAAGAAGGTATCGACCCATCTTCATTCCCTTGTTTATTTTGCCCATGACAGCTCATGCAATGTTGTTCGTAAATAACACTGGCAGTGGTCATTTTCAGGCTTTTGGTATTGGGTATCAAAGACGTGTACACAGGATTTTCTTTGGCAGGAATGTACATCACTTGTTGTTCGTCTACCGCTGCTCCACCCCATTGTGCGCCACCATCCGTACCCGGGAAAAAGATGGTTCTCTCCTTACCCACTGGTATATACGCATGACCTGATTTTGACAAAGCCAATTCTTTTTTGATATCCTCATAATTGGAAGCCCAAGGATTAATGTCCTTTTCGAAAAAACTTTGTCGAGTAAATGGCTCAGGCCAAGTGGGGATAGGCTGGGTTTTAGATGCCAATTCACCAGGTACATCGGAAGCAGGAAAAGGAGTTTCCACAATGGGGAAAATGGGCTTACCTGTGACCCGATCAAACACAAACATAAAGCCTTGCTTGCTCAAGACAGAAACAACATCCTTCTTCTCTCCCCGAATGGTCAAGGAAAACAAATTAGGAGGAGCAGGAATATCCCGATCCCAAATGTCGTGGTGTACCGTCTGAAAATGCCAAAGCCTTTTCCCAGTGGTAGCATCCAAAGCCAACAGGCAATTAGCAAATAGATTGTCGCCCTTTCTATTTCCACCATAAAAATCAAAAGCCGCAGAGCCAGTAGGCGCATAGACAATTCCACGTTTTTCATCCAAAGCCATCCCCATCCAGCTGTTAGCGCCGCCTAGATTTTTATAATTGTATTTCTCCCAAGTATCATATCCGAATTGCCCCGGACTAGGAATGGTTTGAAAAGTCCACAATAATTTCCCAGAAATGGCCTCATAGCCACGGATATCGCCCAACAGAGCCGTGGCAGATTCAGAAACCCGAGTGCCCACGATCAGGATATTCTTAAAAATGGTCACTGGCGTATTGAGAGACACATATTCATCGGATCCTTCCCGTTGAATGCCCGTCAATAAATTGACTTTGCCCTCTTGTCCGAAGCTTGCTATGACTTTGCCAGTTTTGGCATCTAAGGCAAACAAATAGGACCCATAGCCAAAAAAGATCCGCGACTTTTTGCCGTTGGACCAATAGCTTAGTCCTCGACTGGTGGTGCTATTGGTTTTAATCTTGATGTTAGTCTTCCAAAGTTCCACACCTGATTTAGCATCTATTGCAAAAGCCTGGGTATTGGCAGAAACACCGTATAAAATCCCGTTGATGATGATGGGATTGCATTGTATTTGGGTGCCGTTGGTGAGGGTATCCGCCCCGCCCGCATCGTAATCCCAGGCGAGGGATAATTGACTGACATTGGAAGTATTAATCTGTTTTAAAGGAGAAAAATGATTGCGGTTATTGCCCCCATGATAAGTAGGCCAATCCACACGCATCCGATTTTGCCAAGAGGCAAATCCCAGTAAGATTCCTAGGATGGATATCCCCACCATGAACAGAAGCTTTTTCATTGGATTGGATTTTGTCAAATGTAAGGGTTTCAAGAGATAAATGGATAGGATGGGGTTAGGAAATGAATAACTATGCTTGAGGATGTAGGATAGTTTGATTAGCATAGAGGTTTAAATATGGAAGAATATAATGTGTAAGCTACCTTTTTATTGACCCGCTTTTTCAATTAATTTAAAAATTATAATTGTTTTCATTAACCCTTTTCGTTAATAATATTTAAATTGCGGTGGAAATCATTTACAAAAGCAGGAAAATTGAAAAGCAATTGACCGACCCCAAAGAGATGGCAAAATCCTTTGGTCAGTTGGCTCGTCATATTAATCAAAGGCTCAAAGACCTCAGTGCGGCCGAAAATTTAGCGATGATGCGAACCCTGCCAGCGGCTAGATGCCATGAGCTGACAGGAGACCGAAAGAGAGAATTAGCCGTGAATGTTTCAACTAATTACCGATTGATTTTTGAGCCAAATCATGAACCCATACCCCAAAAAGCTGATGGAGGATTAGACTGGGGAAATGTCACCCGAATTCGGATTATTGACATGGAAGACTACCACTAAAACAAAGAACAAGAAAAGAATCAATATGGCAACAGCACTCGAAATAGCCAAATCATTACTCTCCCCTCCTGGTGATACCATTCAAGAGCATATTGAATTGATGGGCATGAGCCAAGCCGAGCTTGCTGAAAGAATGGGCAGACCTAAGGAAAAAATCAATGATGTCATTAAAGGTAGAGAACCCATTTCTACAGCTACTGCCTTTCAATTGGAAAAAGTGCTGGGTATACCGGCTAGTTTTTGGCTCAACAGAGAAAAGAGCTACCGCCAAGAACTCTACGAATTACAACAAAGAGAAGAACTAGAAAAAGAAATTGATTGGCTGGATGCATTTCCAATCCATGAAATGCGTAAATTAGGTTGGTTACCCAACACAAAACAGAAGCATATTTTGATAGACAAGCTCTTGAAGTTTTTTAGTGTGGCCTCAGCTGAGGAATGGAAACGGATTTATGTAGATGAGCAGGTATCTGTTGCATTTAAAATCTCATTGGCACATACCCAAAGTCCTCATGCTATTTCAGCCTGGTTGCGCCAAGGTGAAATACAAGCCAAGCAATTAAAAATAGCCGAATTTGATAAAAAGAAATTCAAAGAAGCATTGACTGAAATGAAAGAATTGGCTTTTTTGATGCCTGAAAATTTTACCCAAACATTGCAAAATATGTGTGCTTCCTGTAGCGTGGCGCTGGTATTTACGCAAAACTTACCCAAAGCCCCTATCCGTGGAGCTACGCGCTGGTTTCATAACAAACCTATCATTCAAATGGCAGGCAGGTTTAAAACGAATGACCATTTTTGGTTTATTTTTTTCCATGAAGCAGCACACATTATTTTGCATGGGAAAAAGGATGTTTTCTTAGAGAATGTAGCAGGAACAGAAATGGACCAAGAGAAGGAAGAGGAAGCCAATGCCTTTGCAGCCAAACTATTATTGCCAGAACATGAATGGCAACAAATCCTAGATGCGGCTCCATTAACTGAAGAAATGATCCAAGCCTTTGCCCATAAATTCCGAACGCCCGCAAGGGTCATCCTCAGCCGATTACAACATGAAGGGCTCATGCCTTTTCATATGTGTAATGGACTTATGCAAAAAATTGATTTATATAATTAAAAAGATTTGTAATGAAAATAATTAGCTTGATACTCGAAAATTTTAGAAGTTACAGAGCGCCAGTGAAAATATCTTTCAATGACCTAACAGTATTAATTGGGAAAAATGATATTGGTAAATCTACTATTTTAGAAGCACTTGATATTTTCTTTGAGAATAGAAAAATTGACACAGATGATATCAACATTGAAGCAAAAGAAATCGGAGAAACAGCAAAACTAACAGTTGTATTTTCTAATCTACCGGACGAAATAGATTTAGATGCAGGTGCAAAGACAAACCTAAATGACGAATATCTTTTAAATTCAGAAGGACTTTTAGAAATAAAGAAAGATTTTACAAGCCTCACAAAGCCCAAAACTTATATTATATGCAATCATCCATCAAACGAAAATGCAAATGACTTACTATCATTAAAAATTAAGGAACTACAAGGTCGAATTAAAGAACTTAATATTGAAGGCGACTTTAAAGCAAGTGTAAAAAATGAAATTAGAAAGGCAATTTGGCAATCATTTGGTGCTACACTGACATTTTCTAATACCGAATTAGAAATAAGTCAAGAAGGAGTAAAAGATGTTTGGGACAAATTAACTCCGTTGCTTCCATTATTTGCATTATTCCAGTCTGACAGAAAGAATGACGAAAAGGATAAAGAAATTCAAGACCCTTTAAAAGTTGCAGCCGAACAAGCTTTGAAAAAACATCTTGTCGCTTTAAATGCTATCAAAAAACAGGTTGAAGATGAAATTGCTGAAATTGCAAATTTGACTATTGACAAACTTAAAGAAATGAACGAAGAAGTTGCAAAGCAACTCAAACCTCATTTCCCCCCTGAGTTAAAATGGGCTGACTTATTCAAACCGACACTCACGAGTGATGATGTCCCTATGAACAAGCGTGGTAGCGGAGTAAGAAGACTTTTATTAATAAACTTTTTCAGAGCGGAAGCAGAAAGAAAAAGACTCGAAAAAAACATTCCAAATGTAATTTACGCAATTGAAGAGCCTGAAACTTCACAGCATCCTGACTGGCAAAAGAAATTGATGGATGCTTTGAAAGAGCTTGCTGAAAATGGAGTTGCCCAAATTATTACAACTACACATAGCCCTTCCTTGGCAAGTTTGGTTGAAGTAGAGAATATCCGCTTCATTTATAAAGAAGATGGAGTGAATAAAATTGAAAACGGCCATAATGATAATCTTGACACAATTGCTAATACATTAGGAGTTTTACCTTCTTTACAGAAAGAACCCGAAGAAGTAAAACTATTTCTGTGTTTGGAAGGTCCGACAGATATTGAGTTTTTCAATAAAGTATCACCTCTTTTTGGAGTTGATTTGATTAATGACAGCCGCATTGTAGCTATAAGTTTAGGAGGCGGAACACTAGGACAATGGGTAACGAATAATTACTTGAAGAAATTGAACAAACAAGAAGTCCACATTTACGACCGTGATGTAGATGCAAAATATCAGCCTTTTGTGGACGAAGTGAATAAAAGGGGCTTAGACCATTTTGCGACTTTAACACAAAAACGTGAAATAGAAAATTACTTTCACGAAAGCATTGTAATTCCAAGTTTTAAAAATCATGATGGTTTTACTATAGCCGTTACGATAGATGACAATTCTGGCATTCCAGAATTAATTGCCCAAGCAAGACACAATGAAAGGAATCCTGCTAATCCTTGGGTATCACAATCATCACGCTATAAAGAAAAGTGCATGGGTTTCGTAAAAAAGCATTTGAATACCTTAACGGCAGGCAACATGACAATAGCAGTTTTACAGCAAAGACTTGCTTTTGATGAAGTTAATAACTGGTTTGAAGAAATTAAGAAACGATTGAATTAAGCCATGCCCACACTACACTGGATAGGAAAAGATAAAGTAATCAATCATCACTTGGATGTTCCGTTTAAAGTATTGGAACACTCCTGCGGCTTTGACAATGGAACTCCAACCGAACAAGAAACCAACTGCGGAAACAGAATAATACATGGCGACAACCTTGAAGCCCTAAAAGCCCTTTTGCCCGAATACGAAGGACGAATAAAATGTATCTACATAGACCCGCCTTACAACACAGGAAACGAAGGTTGGAAGTATAACGATAGTGTCAATGACCCTAAAATTAAAAAATGGTTAGGTGAGACTGTTGGTAAGGAGGGAGACGATTTGACAAGGCACGATAAATGGCTTTGCATGATGTATCCACGATTAAAACTCCTTTACAAATTACTTTCAAAGGAAGGGATAATATTTATTTCTATTGATGATAATGAATATCAAAATTTAAAATACATCTGTGATGAAATATTTGGAAGACAAAACTTTATAACAAATTTCACATGGAGAACTGATGGTAATTTTGATAACCAAGCCAAAATAAAAATTAACCATGAGTATATATTATGTTATTCAAAAGATAGTGGTTTATTCGAGCATCCAAAAGTAGTTGACCCTAACATTCCAGAAGGAAGTAAATTATTTAAGACGGAAATAAGAAATACTGTCGTTAAAAATGGGCCAAAGAATCCTATTAGTGAAATATTATTACCCATTGGATTCCCATCTGATATTGAAAATGGTGTAATACAAAAAAGAACAATTGCTTGGCCCCACTATAAAAATGAAGCTTCAATAACTAATTTCAAATTAAAAAATGAAGTAATTGTAGAAAGCGGCTGGAGTTCTAAAGGTATACTTGAAGACTTTATAAAATCAGGATTCAAACCTGTAAAAGACAGCAAAGGTCAAGACACAACATTTGTAATATCTAAGTCAGGTGCAATTGAAAATATAAAATCAAGGGCAGAAGCAAGCCACGTAGTAAGTTCACTTTACAATATGGGCAGTACACAAAACATGAGTGCTGACTTAAAAAAGATGGGAGTTGATTTTGATTATCCCAAATCTTTAACGTTAATCCAATATTTAATTAGCATAATCAATGGTGAAGATTTTATCGTGCTAGACTCTTTTGCTGGTTCGGGAACAACAGCACATGCAGTTTTAAATCTCAATCAGATAGATGGCCGTAATAGAAAATTTATAATAATAGAGATGATGGACTATGTTGACAAGATTACATCTGAACGAGTAAAACATGTAATCAAAGGTTTTGGCACAACCGAAGGCACTGGCGGAAGTTTTGATTTTTATCAATTGGGACAACCCATGTTTTTAGAAGCTGGTAAGTTGAATGAACTGGTAGGCGTGGAGAAAATTCGCCAATACGTTTATTACACCGAAACCAAAACGCCACTTACACCAACCAAACATAAAGACAACAAACATTTCTTGGGCAAGCACAATGACACAGCGTATTACTTCCATTACGAGCAAGACGAAATAACCACTTTAGACCATGCTTTTTTAGCCACCATGAAAACCAAAGCCGAAGCTTATGTGATTTATGCCGACAACTGTTTGCTCACAAAGGATTTCATGACGAAGCACAATATCATTTTCAAGAAAATACCAAGAGATATAACAAGATTTTAAGCAATGGAATTAAAACCATATCAACAACAAGTAATCAACGACCTTGCACTTTTTTTGGAAAACATACAAGAAACCAAAGACGTAAAAGACGCTTTTTATAATTTTTGGGCACAGCACCCGAGAACGCCTTTGTTTCCGTATTCAGGCACAGCCATTGAACCATACAAAAACAATGTTCCCCGTGTTCCGCACATTTGCGTAAAAGTGCCAACGGCAGGCGGAAAAACCTTTATTGCCTGCAATGCTATTAAAACCATTTTTGATGCCTTGGCTTACGACAAACCAAAAGCTGTTGTTTGGTTGGTTCCGTCCATTACCATTTTAGACCAAACTATTAAAAACCTAAAAGACACCAACCACCCTTACCGCCAAAAAATCAATTCACATTTCGGCAACAAAGTAGAAGTATTTGACAAAGCAGAATTATTGCAGGGAAGCGGATTTAATGCCACTTCAGTAAAAGAAGCTCTGAACATTTTTGTATTGAGTTTTGACAGTATACGTACCGCAAATAAAGATGGCAGAAAAGTATTTGAGCAAAACGGCTCATTGCAATCTTTTGAAGCATTGCTCGGCAAAGACGAAGAAATTTCGTTAATGAAAGTAATGCAATACTTAAACCCGATGATAGTGGTGGACGAAAGCCACAATGCCGAAACGGATTTAAGTGTAGATATGATCAAAGAATTTAACCCTTGTTTCATTCTTGACCTTACCGCAACGCCACGCAAAAACAGCAACATCATCAGTTTTATTGATGCCTTAGAGTTGAAAAAGGAAAATATGGTAAAACTGCCTGTTATTGTTTACAATCATCAGGACAAAACAGAAGTAATCAATTCGGCTTTACAACTTCAAAAACGTTTGGAACTGCAAGCCTTTGAAGAAGAAAAGAAAGGCGGAAAATACATTCGTCCAATTATACTGTTTCAAGCACAGCCTAAAAACGGCAAAGACTTTTTGAACGAAGAAGAAGAAAAATCAAACGTTCAAAAACTGAAAGAAAAACTCCTTGAGTTGAAAATTCCTGCCGAGCAAATTAAAATCAAAACGGCAAACATCAACGAAATAAAAGGCATAGACCTGATGAGCAAAGGATGTGAAGTCCGCTACATCATTACAATTAACGCATTAAAAGAAGGTTGGGACTGTCCGTTTGCTTACATCTTGGCATCATTAGCAGATAAAAGTTCGGCAGTTGATGTTGAGCAAATTTTAGGCAGGGTTTTACGCCAGCCGTATGTGATGAAACATAATTTTCCATTGCTCAATTTGAGTTATGTATTAACTGCATCAACTAAATTCCTTGACACATTAGACAACATTGTGAAAGGTTTGAACAAAGCAGGTTTTAGCGACAAGGATTATAAATTGGCTGACCCTGCCATGTTGGAAGAAGCCAAAAATCAAGACCCATTACAACAATTGACTGTTTTTCCAACAACCGAAACACCAACAGAAGATATTACTTCAGACATTGATATAACCCGAATTTCTGCACCATCAGAAACAGAGTTGCTAAACACAACCGTTTCAGAAATAGAAAAAACTGCTATTGAACAAAATGAAGCCTTTGAAAAAACGGTTTCAGAAATGGAAGCCAACCATAAAACGGCATTGCCAAACGAAATACAACAACTTGTGAAAACATTCAGTATAAAAGAAATTTTCAGAGAACAGGCAGAGCAAATCAATTTGCCGCAGTTTTATTTAAAAGTTCCTGCTAACGACTTATTTGGTAAGAAAGAGGAAGAATTGCCTTTAGAAAAAGAAAACCTTTTAGAAGGTTTTCCATTGAGCAAAGCCGAGACCAACATAGCGTTTGATAGCATAACTTCTGAACTCTACAAAGTTGACTTGGACGAAACCAAAAAAGAACATACACCAACATTTGTAAGACTTGACGGAGAAGTGAAAGAAAGCGTAATGACTTACATTCTTGACCCTTCACGCAAAGACAGCCGAGTAAAGAATTTCACTAAACGGCTGATGGACTTAATTGGAAATATGTTTCCAATTCCTGACAAGGAAATTGAAAAATACATTAATCGAATTTTAGAAGATTTTAATGAAGAGCAATTCAGCGACTTAGCAGCTAACGAATACACTTATAAAGACAAAATTAAGTTTAAAATAATTTCACTTTCAGAACAGTTTGCAGAAAAGAAATTCAAGGAATTCTTGGACACAGATAAAGTGTTCATGAAACCATCGTTCACTTTAGCTAATAGCATTTCTCCAGGCGAAACTGCTAAAGATATTACTAAATCGCTTTACGAGAAAGAAGGAAGTTTGAACAGCTTTGAAGAACATGTTATCAATGAAGTTGGGAACATGACAAATATTGCTTTCTGGACAAGGAACATAGAACGAAAAGGATTTAGAATTAACGGGTTTATTAATCATTATCCTGACTTCATCATTCACACAAAAAGCGGCAAGACAATTTTACTTGAAACGAAAGGTGACCACTTAGATGCCGAACAAAAAATAAGACTTGGCGGATTTTGGGCAGGTAAAGCCGGAAATAATTATCGCTATTTCATGGTTTACGGTAAACGTAATGTTGAAGGAGCATATAAACTAGAAGACTTTTTAAACATTATGAAAGAGATTTAACTAATAACTTTGAAATCATTTTGAATATATTTGTATTGCTATGCCAAATTTACTGACTAGATTAAGAGTGGCAATAGATCAAATAGAGATTAAATATTTAGAAGAACAAGTTATCAAAAGACCTAACAGCGAAGAAATAAAGAACAAATTAAAAGAAGTTAGAAATAACTTTGAAGATTTTGCTAAGTATGCTGGACTTATATACTAAAATAACAATGAGTATTAATACGAGACAGCTGTCAAATTTGCACTTTGGTTCATATATATTCATTTCTGTAAATTTTTCATTTTAGCAAGACAATTACACACTTCACATACACCAACGGTGACTGGCGAGAGAATGTTGAAGGTATTTAAAAGAATGCTCGAAAACAGTACAATAGACAAAAAAGTAGTGATAAAAAATTTGACTAATTTCATCTTATGAATTATCCAAAAGCTCCAATAAGAGAAGCTGTATTCGACATTCGAATTGACAAACTAAACATTATTGATGTTAGTGAACTTCTTAATATTAAGGAGGCCATTTCAAATGACTTTCCTATTGAGAAGAAGAGACATAATATTACAGGTATGTTTCAGTTTAGCCCTGATAAACCAATTGAAAGTAAAACCCATAGTGACTTAACAGGCTTTATCTTCTTGTCAGAAGACCACTCCAGGCAATTACAAATTAGAATTGATGGCTTTACATTAAACATTTTAAAACCATACGAAAATTGGGAGACACACTTTAACCTCTTCTTAAAATATTGGAATATTTACAATAAACAATTTTCACCTAATAACATTTTAAGAATAGCTACACGTTATATTAACAAAATTGAAATTCCATTACCTATTGATGACTTTCAGGAATATGTTTTAAATATGCCTCCTATTCCAAATTGCTTACCTCAAACATTTGCTAATTTTTTCATGCAAATTCAAGTTCCATGTAAAAGTGATTATAGAAATGTGGTAATAACTGAAACAATTGAGCCAATACTTAATTCGACTTTGCCATTTATTTTAGACATTGACGTTTTTCAAGAGCTTAATGTTAACAATTCGGTTGAAAGCTTAACTAAAAATTTTTCAGAAATTCGTAATATTAAAAACGAAATTTTTGAAAATTGTATTACAGAGAAAACTAGAAAATTATTCATATGATAAATACAGCCTATCCAACTATTCAAGAAAGACAAAGACCAGTCGCTGTTTCATATGAAGCTAATTTTGTTAGAAACAATATTGAAACTTGCCATGTCTTATTCGTGGGACAAAGTGTCGTAGTTCAAGAAATGTATAACCAACAGTTAAAAAAACGATTCGACTTCTTTAACTCAATATGGAAGAATGAAACAATATTTTCTTCAAGCATTTCTGAAATCACCAATAATTCTGCCTACAGGTCAATCATAGGTTTAGGACAAGATATTTTACCTTTTATAATTAACGACTTAAAAATAAATGACGCTCATTGGTTTTATGCTTTGGAGGCATTGACAGGGCAAAACCCAATTAAAGAATATCACAAAGGGATTGTTCCATTGATGAAAAAAGATTGGATTGAGTGGGCAACAAATAATAATTTAACCGATGAAAATTGAGTTTTCTCCATTTCCAAATAGTAAACATGACCCATTTCTAGTTACAAGCCCAAAAACAGCACATTACAATTGTATTGCTTGGGCATTCGGTGACGATACAAAATGGTACTGGCCTGATAGTGCTAAATACTATTTTTGGCCAACCGAAATTCCTCGTGAAGAAAAAATTGAAAGTTTTATTGAGCTTTTTAAATTAATTGGGTATAAAGTTTGCGAAAACGAAGATCTTGAGCCTGAGTATTTAAAAGTTGCTATCTATTCCGACGAATTTGGCAAACCAACTCATGCTGCAAGACAATTAAACAATGGCTATTGGACAAGCAAGTTAGGACAACATTTTGACGTAACTCACACAATATTTTCAATGAAAGATGGCTCATATGGAAATGTAGCTATATTTCTGAAAAAAAGAATATAACTACCTCCAACATGTGTCGGCTGAGCAATTGGCTCAATTGTTCTGTGTTTAAGAATTTCGTTTCCGCAAATTCTTTTGCTTAGCAAGACAAATAAACACTCCGCAAGTACTAACGATGGAAATACCAGAAATGTTTGAGGTGAATATATCAAACAGCAAAACAATAATAAAAAAATAACTACAGTTTTATTTCAATTGATACCTCTGCAAAAATCTTATTAATAATAAATACCCCACCCCCACAATATTCCCTCAATTCCTTTGAAATTTGACTTCTTTATTGGAATATTGACGCTTCAACCAACCTAAAAAAATCATGAAACGTTCTCGTTTATTCTTGTCACTCTTATTTGTATTAGGCCTTTGCCAAATGGCAGTGGCGCAATCGTCTGTTGATGCTATGGTCAAAGATTGGGAAAGATCTAAAGCATATACCAAAGAGTACCTAGACGCTATGCCTGAATCGGGTTATGCCCTAAAACCCACTCCTGAAATGCGTTCTTTTGCTGAACAAATGTTGCACTTAACCGATGCCAATTATGGCTTTGCTTCAGCTGCATCCGGTGAGAAAAGTCCCATTGCCATGGGTGCTTCTGAAAAAGCAACCGACAAATCAAAAGCCAATGTAACCCAATTGGTGATGGATGGCTATGATTTTGTCATCAGTTCTGTCAAAAAAATGACGGCTGCTCAAATGACGGAATCGGTTAAAATGTTCGGAAGATTCGACATGACCAAAGAAGCGGCCATCGCTAAATGCTTAGAGCATCAAGCGCATCACCGTGGTCAAACGACTGTGTATATCCGTTTGGCAGGAGCTAAACCTCCACAAGAGAAATTATTCTAGTCAAATCTATTGACGCATAGAAAAGGCAACCTCATTGGTTGCCTTTTTTGTTTTATGTGGGTAGCTGCTCCACGTACTTTTTGAAATTATCCAAAATCATTTGCCAACCCATCTGCTGCATCTCTTCTGGATTTTCGCTTTCCGGATCAAAAGATTCTTTGACCCAAACGCTATCGCCCTCTGGAATAAACTGAACGCTTACTCGGCGCCCATCTCCCAGGGTAATTTCTAGGTTTTTCAAGGGTTCTATTTGGCTATATGTGCCCCAAAAATCAAAGCTGAAGGAACCATCTTTGGCAGCCATTATATAATGAAACTCTTTCCCTATTTCTAAGGTATTGTGCGCCTCTGGACAATGCCAATCATCGCTAGCGAAGTTCCAATGCTTCACGTGTTCGGCTTTTGTCCAACAATCCCACACCTGCTGGATGGAAGCTTGAATGTTGGCGGAAACTTGAATTTGTGTCATATCATAATTTTTATCTGTCGTGAAATTATCAATCATTTTGATTTTATTCTTTCCTCTCATCCTTTTCCACCAAAAAAAGGCGATCCTTACGAATCGCCCTTAGTTGATTAATGGCGGGGTATTCTAGTTAAGCGGACTGACTTTGAACTCATAGGAACCTGAGTTTAATTCCATTTCTAAGAAATTTCCTTCTTGCTTGATACCTGAAATTCCTTTGGATTTTGTTACCTCTTGACCACCTTCTGTCACCTTTGCCGAACTAGCCGGAAGTTTCAAATGTGCCGTAGTATTGGCAGGAACTGTAAATGTATAGCTCATTACATTCCCTTCTTTTTTCCATTCACTACTTACTTTGCCATACATGGTTTCTACATAACCTTTGGCAAAATTGATTTTACCCGATACATCCGGTGTTGGTTGCAAGTGGAAGTGCTTAAATCCTGGCGAAACTACATCGCGTTGAATTCCTAAGGAAGTTTGGTACATCCATGCCGCAATGGCCCCAAAAGAATAGTGATTGAAGGAGTTCATGCTATTATTCCCTCCAAAACCATTTTCAATAGTATACGAATTTAGTCTTTCCCAAATGGTCGTGGCGCCATTAGCTACCGAATACAACCAAGAAGGATAGGTTTTCTGCGTTAATAAAGCATAGGCCACTTCATGCTGCTGGTTATTGGAAAGCGCATCGGCGATAGAAGCCGTCCCAATAAATCCGGTCATTAGTGAATATGGAGGGCGTGCCACTCCTTCATCGTCTTTGTTGGATCTTTGAACTGTCTCCACCAAATACTTCACGATGTACGGTTTATTGGTTTCATCAATCACGCCCAATGCCAAAGGAATGGCATAAGATGCCTGCGTGTCCATCAATTGTCCCTTGTCGGAGACAGGAGGCGTGGCAGGTGCTGCTGCAGGTGCTGCTCCCGGAGGGCCCATACGCGCCGCTCTTACTCCTGATTTCACGGTTCTGTGTGTATTTGGGTCGATGTAAACACTATTGATTGTTTTCTTCTTGCTTTCGTATTGACCTAAATAAGCACTTTCGTCTGACTTATTTCCTAAAATACCTGCAACCTGCGACATGATTTTTAGGTTATATGCCTGGTAAGTCATCCAGAAAAGGGTATTATCATTTTTGTTATTTTCTGGGCTCAACCAATCCCCCAATGGACCTTCATTGACAATGCCATTGGCTGGATCCACTTTCGTTTCCAAAAATGCCACATAGCGTTTCATGGCATCATAATGCTCTACCAACATATTCTTATCTCCATATTGTTGGTACGTTTCCCAAGGAATGATGATACCCGCACTTCCCCAAAGTGTTCCTCCAAATCCTCCCCCCATTGGAGCTACGTCGGTAAAACGCCCGTCGGCACGTTGCACATCCCGCATCGCCAATAAATGACGGCGCATGAAATTATTCACTGGAGCCATGTACGTTGCCGTCTTAGAGAAGACATTGATATCTCCACTCCAGCCCATTCTTTCGTTTCTAGCGGGAGTATCCGTTGGAATAGAAAGGAAGTTCCCTCGCATGGACCAAGTGATGTTATTCCACAATTTATTCACCAAAGGATCAGAGCTTTCATAGTAGGAACCTATGTCCTGAATGGAGGAAAGCACCAAACCTGCCACTTGACTTAAAGCAGGCGCTTGATCTAATCCCGTAATTTCCAAATAACGGTAGCCATGGAAAGTAAAACGTGGTTGAATGTATTCATCTCCGCCCTTTAAGATATAGACATCTTGTGCCAATGCCGCTCGGATGTTTTCCAGCATGATCATCCCTTTTTGCGAAGCATATTCTGCTAAATCAGGGTAAAGCACTTCGGCAAAACGTAAGGTAATGGTTTGACCCGCTTTTCCATTGGGAATGAATATTTTAGGAAAGCCTACCATATTTTGTCCCATATCATACACATACACGCCTTTTCTTGGCTCATGCATGGACTTCGCTTGCATCACTTTTCTCACTTGAACGGCATCATCCAATTGACCAACCAGCTTCATATCTTTGTAATTCAAGGCATTGGGCACATCTCCTACATAGGCTGTTCCTTCTAGAGAAATTTTTGCAGCGGGCTTCCAACCTTTCGCTTGGAAAGATGCCGTAGACCAGCCAGATATGGCAGCTTCTTTACGAGCATCATACACTTCCCCTTGGAAGAAACTACCGTAACGGATTGGGCCATCATTGCTATAAGTCCATTTTTCTGGATTTGTGGTAATAATTTGTTCCGTACCATCGGTATATTGAATCACGAGTTTAGCTAGTAAGGACTGGCGATCACCAAAGAAGTTCCAGCTATCACCACTAAACGTGATATTACCGCTCCACCAACCTTCACTTAACCAAGCTCCCCAGGCATTTTCGCCTGATTTAATGAGTTTAGTCACATCATAAGTTTGGTACAAATGTGTTTTATTGTATTGCGTCAAACCTGGATTAAAAAAGTCTTTCCCTACTCGCTCACCATTTAAGTATAATTCATAAATACCACGCGCAGTCGAATAAATACGTGCTTGTTTGATGGCTTTATTGGGAACACTGGCAAATTGTGTGCGTAACATAGGAGCGGCAAATCGGCTTGGATTGGCACAAACCAATACATTTTCTGAAGATGCCGAAATTTGGAATTGCTTTCCATCCCACTGAATGCCATTTTGTGTCAATAGACTAGGGTTTTCAGCCGCATCAAATAAGGTATTACTTGGGTATCGGAAGTTTTTAACCAAGACCCCAGAAAATAAGGCTTTTTGATTGGCTGGTACCTGAAATCCAATTTCTGAAAGCATCGGGAAACTGATGAAGTTGTTTCCTCTGCCTACTGGATTCAGATTAAGTCCCGATTGGCCTCCTCTGGGTGCAGCAGCAGCTCCAGCAGGTGCTCCGTTTATTTTGTGAACTGGGTCTATTTGGTCGATATAAAAATCAAAAACACCAAAATTACATTGAGCAAAAATGGTATGTTTCTGGTATTTGTTTGCGGGAGAAATAAGAGATTTAGCTATTTTAAAACTAGCAAAAGCCTTAGTTGGGCTATCCTTTTTGTCGTAACCTAGGCGATATACATTTAGCTGGGCTAATCCTGAATCTGACTCCGCCACACGGTTAATATCCAATTCCAATTGAATGTAGGAGGCATTGGGACCGCTGGCCACATCCATGATATTCAAATTTCTGTTTTGCAATCGAGGGTCATTTGCTCCAAAAACAAATGATGCTTTCGTGGATTTAGAGGCCTCATCCAGTTGTATACCAAATTGAATTTTGTACATGGATAAATAATGAGAATACAGCGGTAAGTCATTTTCGCCTATCCACTCAGCGCCACTCCATGCTTGTGCACTAGGATTTAATAATCCTGTTTCAAACCAAGAAGATGCCGAACTTACTTTATTTTGTTGATCCCAAACCTGAACGGTCCATTGGTATTTTTGAGACGCTTGTAAGGCCAAGCCTTCATAATTGATTCCTAAAGACAAGGGAGAGTTTACTTTTTTACTATCCCAAGCCACTTGGTTTTTGGCATCACGAACAAGAATTCGATATGCATATTGTTGATTTCCTCTGGATTTAGCTTGGGATTGCATTTGCCATGAAAATCGGGGATGTTGTTCATCCAATCCAATGGGTTGGGATTGGTATTCCACTTTCAAGTGTTGCAAGGAGTTTTGAGCCTGCAGATTTACTAAACTTATAAAGCTTAATAAGACGTATAATACATGTTTTTTCATCAATTAGGGATATTTTCATTAAATATGAGGTCTTTCATTGAGTTGTAAAAAATATTTCGATGAAAGACTTCTTTTAAGCGATAAAATTATCCTTAGGCATGTAAGGATAGTGTGGCATTAACGGTGGCTTCGAGAACCTCATTATACGGAGGCTTCGAGAACCTCAGCCACCATCGAGAGCCTCAGCCAACTAAGTAATAGTACGTGGCTTCGAGAACCTCAGCCACCATCGAGAGCCTCAGCTAAATAAATAATAGTGTGTGGCTTCAAGAACCAAAGCCACCTTTTCAATCAGTATATTCATTCCCCAATTATGTTGGCTTCGAGGGCCTCATTATACGGTGGCTTCGAGAACCTCAGCCACCGTGTGTAAAAAAGAAATAAACTGTTTCGGTGGTTGAAGTTCTCTCTCGATGGTGGCTGAGGTTGGGGCAGCCACCAAGATTTG